>NZ_JACGXB010000003.1:0-436846 GCF_014138065.1 Ochrobactrum sp. P6BSIII
GGTGGCGATTTCCAGCGCGCGCTTGCGGCCATAGGACAGATCGGCAGCCAGTGCATGACGGGCATCGGCAAGGCCGACGCGTTCCAGAAGTTCGATTGCCTGCGCGTCCAGCCGATCCAGCGCGGAAAGCGCACGCCAGAATTGCGTGGCAAGGCCGTTCGGGCGCTGCAACGCCACCTTGACGTTTTCCAGCACAGTCAGATGCGGGAAGGTGGCCGAAATCTGGAACGAGCGCACCAGTCCCATCCGCGCCACTTTGGCCGGATCAGTTTTGGTGATCGTTTCGCCCAGAAGCGTGATCTCGCCGCTTGTCGGCTGCAAAAACTTGGTCAGGAGATTGAACACCGTCGTCTTGCCAGCTCCGTTCGGGCCGATCAGCGCATGAACACGGGCATGTTCCACATCAAGATCGACATTCTTCACCGCGTAAAAGCCGCCAAACGACTTGCCTAGTCCCCGCGCCGACAAAACATGACGCCCAGAACCCTGCCGTGAATTATCCGAACCAGACGGCCCTGCCTCACGCAGAGCCGCATCTCTCACAGTCGAAGCTTCCATCCAATCAGCCTCTTACTGCTTTACCAATGGACAGCCGCTTTCTTCCGGCTTCATATAAGCCTGATCGCCGGGGATCGTGGCCAGCACCTTATAGTAATCCCAAGGGGCCTTGCTTTCATCCGGCTTCTTCACTTCCATCAGATACATGTCGTAGATCATGCGTCCGTTGGGGCCGACCTTGCCGTGACGGGCAAAGACGTCTTCGACCGGCATTTCATGCAGCTTCTTGGCGACGGCTTCGGTTTCGTCCGTGCCCGCTTCCTTGATCGCCTTCAGATATTGCGTGACGGCGGAGTAGGTGCCTGCCTGGATCATGTTCGGCATACGGCCAGTGCGGTCGAAGAAGCGCTTGCCGAATGCGCGCGATTCATCATCGCGATCCCAGTAGAAGCCTTCGGTCAGGGTCAGGCCCTGTGCGGCTTCAAGGCCGAGACCGTGCACTTCCGACAGGGTGAAGAGCAGGGCGGCGAGGCGCTGTCCGCCTGCAACGATGCCGAATTCAGCGGCCTGCTTGATTGCGTTGGAGGTATCAAGGCCCGCATTGGCGAGACCGACAACCTTCGCGCCGGAAGACTGCGCCTGCAGCAGGAACGAGGAGTAATCCGTAGTGGACAGCGGATGGCGGACAGAGCCCAGCACCTTACCGCCCTTCGATTCCACGAACTTCGTGGTCTGTTCTTCCAGCGAATAGCCGAAAGCGTAATCGGCGGTCAGGAAGAACCATGTATCGCCGCCTTGCTGCACAAGCGAACCGCCGGTGCCAACTGCAAGCGCGTGGGTGTCATAGGCCCAATGGAACCCGTAAGGCGTGCACTGCTTGCCGGTCAGTTCCGACGTGGCGGCGCCCGTATTGATGGTGATCTTCTTCTTGTCCTTCGACAGTGCCTGCACGGCGAGGCCGACGGAGGAGGTCGTCAGTTCCATGATGGAATCGACCTGTTCTGTGTCGTACCACTGGCGCGCGATGTTCGACGCGACGTCAGGCTTATTCTGGTGGTCGGCGGTGATGATTTCAATCGGCGCATCGAGCACCTTGCCGCCGAAATCCTCGGCAGCCATTTTGGCGGCCTCATAAGACCATTTGCCGCCAAAGTCGGCATAGACGCCCGACTGGTCGTTCAAAATACCGATCTTGACTTTACCATCGGAAATTTCAGCTGCTGAAGATATGGCCGTTGCAGCCAGCAGTGCTGCCGTTGCGATCGCAAGACGCTTCATAAAATACTCCTCCCAATAATTCCCTTAACCCCTCGATAAAATCGAACGGTATCCTCCAGTGAAGCGGCCTTGTTACAGGCGGGACAATTGGCCTCCTCAGACCAGTCGTCTTTATGCTTCCGCCCGATTTTTTCCTCCATTCGGGCTTTCAATTCGAACGGTAGCATTGACAAATGCGTACAAGAACAACAATTTTTGAACAGCGTCTGTTCAGAAATGTACAGATGCGTTTGAAGAAATGCGGGCAGTCTTTTGGGAGCCAGGCATGCGGCAGTTTACATGGGACGATCTGCAATATTTTCTGGCCGTCGCGCGCACGGGACAGCTCTCTACTGCGGCGCGGCAATTGCGCACCAGCCATGTAACGGTGCTGCGCCGCATCGACCGGCTGGAGCAAGCGCTGGCGACCAAATTATTTGAGCGCAACCCGCGTGGTTATTTGCTGACGCCAATGGGTGAACGTCTGGTCGAGCCTGCGGAAGTCATGGAACGCGAGGCCATGAAGTTCCAGACCGAGGCCACCGGCAATCTTGCGGCGCTGTCGGGTGTCGTGCGTCTTTCGACGCTTGAGGGCTTCGGCAATTTCTTTCTGGCCGACCGCCTGCCGGTGCTGGCGCGGTCTTATCCGAGCCTGTTCGTGGAAGTGGTGACGATCCAGCAGATCATGTCGCTGTCGCGCCGTGAGGCAGAACTGTCGATCACGCTGCACATGCCGCGCAACGGGCCTTATCACAGCGACAAGCTCACTTCCTACCGGCTGTTTATCTACGGGCACCGCGACTATCTGGCCCGCCATCCGCCAATCCGCAGCAAAGAGGATTTGGCCCGCCATCCCTTCATCGGCTATATCGAGGACATGGTGTTTACACCGGGGCTGGACTATATGCGCGAGATCCTGCCGGGCCAGCGCTGCACCTATCAAAGCTCCAGCATTCACGCGCAGCTCCTCGCCACACAGACCAGCTATGGCCTGTGTGTGCTTCCCTTCTTTATCGCCAGCAAACATCCTGAACTGGTGCCAGTTCTGCCCCGCGACATGCATCTGGTGCGCGAATACTGGATGAGCTGCCATGTCGACGTCATGGCAGCGCCGCGTATCCGCGTCATCAGCGATTTCATGGTTCGCGCCGTGCGGGAATTCTCAAGCGATTTTCTGGGCGAAAGCCTTTTGCAGCCGTGATTGGCGTGGCCCTGACGTCAGAGATTGACGCCGGTAAAGGCGATAAAACATGCCACGGCGAGCGCGATGCAACCAAACAAAATAATGGATAGACTAAGCGTGTTCATGGTCCCCCTCCACTTTACGCAACGTAAAGTGGGTATGCGGGGCTTTTAAAGCGGAGTCCAGCTGGAAAGTTTGCCAGTGCGACAAAAGTTGTAGGTAACAAAGGAAAAGCCCCGGACGAACCGGGGCTTTGGATTACTTCTGTTTCGCGAGGCCTTGTTCCCGCATCTGGCTGAGCGACATTTTTGGCGAAAGCGCTTCCGGATCGATGCGGATTTCGATCAAAGCAGGTTTGCCGGATTGTTCGCAGCGCTCAAAAGCGGCTGCAAAATCGGCTGTCGCTTCGACCGTTTCACCATGCAGGCCATAGGCGCGTGCAAGAGCGGCGAAATCCGGATTGGCAAGGCCCGTGCCGGAAACGCGACCCGGATAGGTGCGCTCCTGATGCATGCGGATGGTTCCGTACATGCCGTTATTGACCACCACGAAAATCGCCTTGGCATTATATTGCGCGGCGGTCGCCAGTTCCTGACCGTTCATCAGGAAGCAGCCGTCACCGGCAAAAGCCACAACGGTCCGCTCCGGTGCGGCCAGCTTGGCCGATACCGCAGCCGGGACGCCATAGCCCATGGAGCCGTTGGTGGGCGCCAATTGGCTGCGATAGGTGCGGTATTGGTAAAAGCGATGCGGCCAGGCGGAATAATTGCCAGCGCCATTGGTGATGATGGAATCGGCAGGCAGATGTGCGCGCAGCCATTCCATGATCTCGCCCATCTGCACCGCGCCCGGTATGACCGGCGTTTTCATATTATCGCGATAATCGGCGTTGGCCGTTTCGGCCCATGCCTTGCTGCGTGGCGCGGCAATGGGGGCAAGCTTCGATGCAGCGCGGGCAAAAGCCGGCATGCTGGCATTGATCGGCAGATCGGCGTGATAGACACGGCCCAGCTCTTCAGCACCCGGATGGATGTGGATGAGCTTCTGTTGCGGCACCGGAATGCTGACAAGCTCATAGCCTTGCGTGGTCATTTCGCCGAGCCGCGCGCCGATGACCACGAGAAGGTCGCTGTCGCGCACGCGTTGCGCCAGCTTCGGGCTGATCGACGTGCCCATTTCGCCGGCATAAAGCGGATGGGTGTTGTCGAACATGTCCTGACAGCGGAAGGAAGCGGCCACCGGCAGATGCATGTTTTCGGCGAATGTGCGCAGGTCGCGCACCGCGTCCTGATCCCAGCCGCCACCGCCGACGATCATCAGCGGGCGTTCAGCCTTTTCGATCAGCTGCACCATGTCCTGCAACTGGTCCTGACCCGGATGCATCTCGACCTTTTTGTAGGCCGGGGCATCGCTGACGGCGGCATAAGATGTCAGCATATCTTCCGGCAGGGCAATCACAACCGGGCCGGGGCGTCCGTTGACGGCGCGATGAAAGGCCTGGCTGACGAGTTCTGGAATGCGGGCGGCATCGTCGATCTGCACGACCCATTTGGCCATCTGGCCGAACATGCGGCGGTAATCGACTTCCTGAAAGGCTTCGCGCTCCACCTGGTCGCTGGCCACCTGACCGATGAACAGGAGCATCGGCGTGGAATCCTGAAAGGCAGTGTGCACGCCGACGGAGGCGTTGGTTGCGCCCGGTCCGCGCGTGACGAAACAGATGCCGGGCTTGCCGGTCAGTTTGCCATGGGCGTCAGCCATATAGGCAGCGCCGCCTTCTTGACGGCAGACGATCAGATCGATTTCATCCGGTACGTCGTGAAAAGCGTCGAGCGCGGCGAGATAGCTTTCTCCGGGAACGCAGAAAACACGGTCCACGCCGTGAATGCGCAACGCGTCCACCAATATCTGGCCCCCGGTACGCGTATTGGGTTTGCTGGTCATCTGATGCATTTCCTCACTCTCAAATCTCGGACGATTGTTCGTCTCTTCTTTGGATGGCGGGGCGAACCGTAGGGCCCTTTGGATGCACCACACGCTGTTGATATTGTTCGGCCCCTCCCGGTCAAACATATGCATAACAGCATAGCCCCCGGCGTGAATACAGACTAAACATGATGAGCAAAACAGATGATCTCATGTCGGGAGGACAAGATGGCGCAAGCAAACTCTGGCAAAATTCGTGTCGGTATTGGCGGCTGGGCATTCGAGCCGTGGGACGAAAGCTTTTATCCGGAGAAGCTCGCGAAGAAGCGTCAGCTGGAATATGCGTCGAGCAAGCTGACCTCAATCGAGATCAATTCCACCTATTACGGCCCGCAAAAGCCGACGACCTTTGCCAAGTGGCACAACGAAACGCCAGACGGCTTTGTCTTTTCACTGAAAGCGCCACGTTTTTCGACCAATCGCCGTGTGCTGGCCGAAGCTGGCGAAAGCATTGAGCGCTTTCTGACGGGCGGCGTGATGGAGCTGAAGGAGAAGCTTGGCGTCGTCAACTGGCAGTTCATGGGAACGAAGAAATTCGATCCGGTGGATTTCGAAGCCTTTCTCAAGCTTTTGCCAAAGCGCCTTGACGGGCGCGACCTGCGCCATGCGGTGGAAGTGCGCCACGACAGTTTCAATTCGCCCGAGTTCACCGCACTGTTGCGGGAATATGGTGTTGCAGCCGTCATTGCCGGTGACAGCGCCTTTCCGCAATTTGCCGATCTGGCAGCCCCTTTCGCCTATCTGCGGATCATGGGAACCAAGGAAGGCGAGCCGCTCGGCTATAGCGAAGCCGAACTTGATCAATGGGCGACAAGGGCCAAAGCGATTGCCGCCGGAAAGGCCCCGGGCGGTTTGCGCACCATCGAACCTGCCGTGGATGACGGCGTGGCGCGCGATGTCTATCTCTATGTTATCAGCGGCTATAAGGCGCATAATCCCCATGCGGCTATGGCCTTGATTGATCGGCTGAAATGATGCCTCGTGACGGCTGTTGATTTTCATCCGAGTCGTCCGAGACCCATCATGCCGCATCTTGATCTTCCCGCCCTTCGCGCTTTCGTCGACACCATCCCGCAGAACTATAAAGGTCCCGGTGGTGTCGTCGCCGTCGTCAAGGACGGCGAAGTCGTCCTCAGTCATGCCTGGGGTTTTGCCGATCTGCGCGCGCGCCAGCCGATGACGGCGCAAACGCGGATGCCGATCTGCTCGGTCAGCAAGCAGTTCACCTGCGGCGTGCTTCTCGACAGCGTCGGCGAGCCGGAAGTGCTGGACGATGCGCTGGCCGCCTATCTCGCTGGTTTCGAGGATGAGCGCCCGAGCCTGCGCACCCTGTGCCACAACCAGTCGGGCCTGCGCGATTACTGGGCGCTAACGGTGCTGTGCGGCGGCGACCCGGAAGGCGTGTTTCTGGCCGAACATGCACAATCGCTGCTGAAACGCCTGAAGACGACGCATTTTACGCCGGGCAGTCATTATTCCTACTGCAATGGCAATTTCCGCATTCTGGCGGATTTGATTGAGAGCCATACGGGCCGCTCACTGGTCGATCTTCTGTCGGAGCGGATTTTCAAACCGGCTGGCATGAAGACGGCGGAACAGATCACTGATACGGCGCTTTTCACCGAATGCACCGGCTATGAAGGCGATACTGTGCGCGGCTTTCTGCCTGCCACCAACCGTATCCACTGGATGGGCGATGCGGGCATTTGCGCGTCGCTGGACGACATGATCGCCTGGGAACAGTTCATCGATGCAACGCGCGATGACGAGAACGGCCTTTATCGCCGTCTGAGCGGGCCGCAGGTTTTCAGCGATGGCGCAGCCGCGCCTTACGGCTTCGGCCTCAAATTCGAGGAAGTGGGCGGCAAGCGGCTCACCGGCCATGGCGGCGCGCTGCGCGGTTGGCGCTGCCAGCGCTGGCATTGCGCCGATGAGCGGATTTCCACCATCGCCATGTTCAATTTCGAAGGCGGCGCTTCTGATCTCGCGGCCAAGCTGATGAAGCTTGCGCTCGGTGTGCCATCGCCGGAACCGGAACGGGTCGAAGCCGATGCGGGCTGGTTCGGGTCGTGGCTCGACGCTGAAACTGGTCTGGTGCTCAGCCTTGAGGATGCCGGGCGCGGTCGGATGAAAGCGCGTTTCGGGACCGGCCCGGAAGTGATGGATGTGGTGAGTAAGGACGAGGCGCGTTCCTCCATGACCACGATCCGCCGAGAGGGCGATACGATCCATCTCGCGCGCGCCGATGAAAACCTGTTCCTCACCATGAGCCGTGTGACGGGCGAGGCCAAGCGCGACATTCTTGGGCGTTTCCGCAATGAAGAGCTTGGCGCAGACTTGGCTCTGGTGGCTGAAGGCGGCGCGATCTACGGCGCGTTCGAAGGTTTTCTCGGCAAAAGCGACATGTATCCGCTTTATGCCGTGGGCGCCGATGTCTGGCTTATGCCGGTGCAGCGTTCGATGGATGCGCCGTCGCCGGGCGAATGGAAGCTGGTCTTCCGTCGCAATGACAAGGGCGATATTATCGGGGCTTCGGTCAGCAGCTGGCTGGCGCGGGCTGTCGACTATGTGAAAGTCTCCGGCTGAACGAGGAAAGTCATGAGCGAGCTCAAGGTCAGAACCCGCGAGACGGGTGCGGTTGCCGAAATGCCGGAAGGCCAGTTGCCGGTGATCACCACGCCGACGGGCGGCAAGGTCGAGCTGGTGACGAGTGTGAGCCAGCCGGGTTTTAACCCGCTTGATCTGCTCTATGCATCGGTCGCCGCCTGCATGGCGCTGAGCGCACGCATTGCTGCGGGCAAGCTTGGTTTGCGTGAAAAGCTGGCCGATGTTCGTGTTGAGGTTAAGGGCGACAAGACACATGAAAGCCCGTCACGCATCGAGCAGTTCCATATCGCATTTCACTTCGATGGCGATCTTTCAGCCGAAGAGAAGCAACACATTGCCGAACTGGCCGAAGAAATCTGCACTGTCAGCAATACGCTGCGCAGCACTCCCGCTTTTGACCTGAAGGTCGAATAACAAAAAAGCCCGGTTACAACCGGGCTTTTCTTTGAATGGTGGGTGATCACACCGCTTCGTCGTTGGCAGGCTTTTCCCAAAGGTTCACGCCGCCTTCGACCGCATATTTGTCGATCTCGTTCAGCTCGTCTGCCGAGAAGGAGAGATTGTCCAGCGCCTTGACGTTTTCAACGATCTGCTCCGGCGAGCTTGCGCCGATCAGCGCCGAGGTGACGCGCGGATCGCGCAGCACCCAGGCCAGCGCCATCTGGGCGAGGCTCTGCCCGCGCTTCTTAGCGATTTCGTTGAGACTGCGGGCGCGCTCGATATTGTCGTCGCTCAGATGCACCGGGCGCAGCGATTTGTTGCCCGGCTGGTTGATGCGCGCATCCGCCGGAATGCCGTTGAGGTAGCGATTGGTCAGCAGACCCTGCGCCAGCGGCGTGAAGGCAATGACACCGGCGCCGACATCGTCGGTCGCCGACAGCAGATCCTTTTCGATCCAGCGGTTGAACAGATTGTAAGATGGTTGGTGGATCAGAAGCGGCACGTTGCGCGCGGCCAGTATCTTGGCGATTTCACGTGTCTTGCCGGCCGAATAAGACGAAATGCCGACATAAAGCGCCTTGCCCTGTTCGACGGCGCTGGCCAGCGCGCCAGCCGTTTCTTCCAGCGGCGTATTGGCATCGAAACGGTGCGAATAGAAAATATCCACATAGTCGAGGCCGAGACGTGACAGGCTCTGGTCGAGGCTCGCAAGGATTGCCTTGCGCGAGCCGCCGCCACGTCCATAGGGGCCGGACCACATTTCCCAGCCAGCCTTGCTGGAGATGATCAGCTCGTCACGATAACGGCCAAGGTCGCTTTTCAGGATCTGGCCGAAATTGCGTTCTGCCGAGCCGGGAGGCGGACCGTAATTATTGGCAAGATCGAAATGGGTGATGCCAAGATCGAAGGCCTTGAACAGCATCGCCTTCTGACGGTCGAGCGGAATTCCGTCTCCGAAATTGTGCCAGAGGCCGAGCGAAATGGCAGGCAGGACGAGACCACTGCGCCCGACACGGCGGAAATTGGCCTTGTCGTAGCGGTCGGAAGCGGCAAGATAAGACATGAAAAACCCTGTCGTGAGTATGGTGCGGGTGCACCTCGTATGAAATGGGCGGAAGGAATCCGATTTCTTTCCGGCGAATAACTAAGCCCACACTAGTTATAGGACGTGACGGATTTCTTTCAAACGCCGTGTAATTTTTATCCGCTTCTTCGTCAGATGACGTTGCGGATGCGTTCCACACCAAGTTTGATGACGCTTTCCATTGCTGCGCGGGCCTTTTGCGGATCGCGGGATGCGATGGCATGCGCAATACGCAGGTGGTTGGCCGCGCATTCGGCAATGCCTTCGCGCGATGCGGCAGGTGAGGAAAGCTGGAACGACACAGCAAGTGCTGCCTCGATCAGCCCGCTAACCGAACGCATGAACGGATTGCCCGACATGCGCGCAACCGCGAGATGGAATTCCAGGTCGACCTTGGCAATGGTTTCCGGCGTGTGCTGCGGATTATCGAACTTGGCGGCGAGCGCATAGAGTTCGACGATTTCGTCGCTGGTGGCGCGCTCGGCTGCGGCGGCGGCTGCAGCGGGTTCAAGCGCCATGCGCATTTCGGCCAGATGGTCGACAAAGACTTCATCGAAGCCCGCTTCGAAGCGCCATGTCAGAACATCGGGATCAAAGAAGTTCCAGCTGGCATGGCCCAGAACGCGGGTGCCGACCTTGGCCTTCGGTTCAATCAGGCGCTTGGCGGCAAGTGTTTTCATCGCCTCGCGCAGGACCGTGCGGGAAACGCCGAAGCGCAATGACAACTCGTTGTCACCGGGCAGGATCGAACCTTCGGGAATGGTGCCCGCGACAATGCCGCGCCCGAGTTCCCCCACGACGACAGCGTGGCTGTTATGCCGCTTGCGTCCGGTTATGGCCGTTTCCAGCAATCCCAATTCAGGCCTCCTTCATGCGTTGCCGCGCTAGTCTGAGATCCGAGAACCACAACAGTCCTCGTTGCAGGGCGATGAACAGGAACAGCAATATACCGATTGCGATTTTCGTCCACCAGGAAGACAGCGTGCCGTCGAAAACAATATAGGTCTGTATCAGCCCCTGTATCAGAATACCGACAAATGTTCCCGCAACCAGTCCCGCGCCGCCGGTCAGAAGCGTTCCGCCGATGACCACCGATGCGATGGCATCCAGTTCCACGCCCACCGTCGCCAGCGAATAGCCGGACGAGGTATAGAGCGTATAGACGATACCGGCGAGGCCGGAAAGCACACCCGACATTGTGTAGATGCCGATGGTCGTGCGGCCGATGGGAACGCCCATCAGTTCTGCCGATTGCTGGTTGCCGCCAAGCGCATAGATGTTTGCGCCAAAGCGCGTGCGGTGGGCGAGAATGCCGCCGACAATGAACACAGCCAGCATCAGCATGGCGATGAAAGTCAGCCTGCCGCCGCCCGGCAGCCGGAAATAGAGCCCCTGCAACGTGTCGATGAAGGGGTGCGAGATCGGCACGGATTCCGTCGAGATCAGGAAGGCCGCGCCGCGCGCGAGGAACATACCGGCCAGCGTCGCGACAAAAGGCGGGATGCCAAGATAATGGATCATCATGCCCATCCATGCGCCAAAAAGAGCGGCGATGATGAGAACGAGTCCGAATGCTACAAGTGGATGCACGCCGAGCTTGCCGACGAGAACCGCGACGAAAACGCTGGTGAAGGCAATCACCGAGCCAACGGAGAGATCAATGCCGCCGGAAATGATGACGAAGGTCATGCCAACAGCGGCAATGCCGAGAAAAGCATTGTCGGTCAACAGATTGCCGATCACTCGCGTCGACAGCATGTTCGGGAACTGCACGGCGCAGATCGCATAGGCGATCAGGAAAATCGCCACCGTGGTCAGAAAGGGCAGGTTGCGAAGAATTCTCATTGTCCTGCTCCTCGCTGAGGCCGGGCCTCTTGCCGGGGCTGTGGGTTCTGATGGGCGCCATTGGCCGCGCTCTTGTGCTGCGAGCGCAGGAAGCCGATCAGGTTGACGATGGCCGCCGACTGGAAGGTGAGCACCACGATGATGATGCCTGCCTTGATGATGAGGTTGAATTCCGGCGGGAAGCCCGCCATCAGAATGCCGGTGTTGATCGACTGGATGATGAGTGCGCCGAGCAGCGAGGCGGTGATCGAGAAGCGCCCGCCATTGAGTGATGTACCACCGATGACAACGGCCAGAATGGCGTCGAGTTCAAGCCACAGACCGGCATTGTTGGCATCCGCGCCGCGAATGTCGGCGGTCGCGATCAAGCCTGCAAGCGCTGCGCCAACGCCCGAAACGGCATAGACGCTGAACAGCAGGAAGCGTGCCTTGACGCCCGCCAGCATGGCAGCGCGGCGATTGATACCGGTTGCCTCGATCAGGAAGCCGAGCGCGCTGGAGCGCACCGCAATGCCGACCACCAGCCCGGCCAGAATCCAGATCAGCACTGGAATGGGTATGCCGATAAACGAGCCGGAGCCGAGTGCGGCGAAGGCGTCATTGTTGAAGGTGAGGATTGCGCCTTCGGTGATGAGCTGGGCGATACCGCGTCCCGCCACCATGAGGATCAGGGTTGCGATAATCGGCTGTATATCGAAGACGGCGACCAGAAAGCCGTTCCACAGGCCACAGAGCAGGCCGACGCCGAGAGCAGCCGGAATGACAATAGCGAGTGGATAGCCCGCGACGATCAACGATGCGGCGAAAGCGCCGCTGATCGCCATGACCGCGCCGACGGAAAGGTCGATGCCGCGTGTGGCGATCACCAGCGTCATGCCGACGGCCAGAATGGCGACAGGTGCTGCGCGCACCAGAATGTCGATCAGGCTGCCGTAAAGGCGGCCATTCTGGAACGAAACATCAAGGAAGCCGGGCGAGATAATGGTGTTCGCGGCAAGAATCAGAATGAGGGCTGCAAGCTGCGGCGCCAGTCTTTTGAATTTTCTGGATATGCGGGCGATCATGCTGCGGCTTCCTTCTGGCTCGCAGAAGCGATTTTCGGGCCGGTCTCTGCTATTGCGCGCACGATATTGTCGGCGGTGATTTCTTCACCCCGCAATTCCGCGACGTGGCGGCGGTCCGACAGAACCACCACGCGATTGGCGACGGCGGCCAGTTCTTCGAATTCGGACGAGATGATGACAAGCGCCATGCCTTGTCCGCAAAGTTCGCCGATCAGTTTGAGAATTTCGGCATGCGCCCCGATGTCGATACCGCGTGTCGGTTCATCGAGAATCAGAAGACGGGGATCGGTGGCGAGCCAGCGCGCCAGAATGGCCTTTTGCTGGTTGCCGCCGGACAGAAACTTGATCGGCTTGTGCGGATCGGGCGGACGGATATCGAGCGCCTTGATATAGCGATCGGCCAGTGCCGCTTTTTCACGCGAGGACAGCGGCTTTGACCAGCCGCGTTTGCCCTGCACGGCAAGCGCAATATTTTCGGCCACCGAAAAATCACCGATGATGCCGTCCGTCTTGCGTTCTTCCGGGCAGAAGGCGAACCGCTCGGAAATGGCCGCGACGGGTGAGGGCAGCTTTATCTCCTTGCCATCGACCGTGAGCTGGCCGCTATCGGCTTCATCAACGCCAAACATGAGAAGGGCGGTTTCGGTGCGGCCCGAACCCAGCAGGCCCGCAATGCCGACAGCTTCGCCGGGCTTGATGGCGAGATCGAACGGGGCAACGCTGCCTTTCTTGCCGTAGCCGGAAAAGCGGATGGGCGCGACCGTGTCGTCGCTGACCTCTTCGGTCAGCTGGCGGCGCACGGTTTCCTGCAACTGGTGGCCGAGCATCATGGAGATGAGGTCGGTGCGCGGCAGTTCCGACAGGTTGCGGCTGCCAACCAGACGACCGTTGCGCAGCACGGTGGCGCAATCGGCAATCGCATAGACCTGATCAAGAAAATGCGTGATGACGATGATGCCGAGCCCTTCAGCCTTCAGCTGGCGTAGCACGGTGAACAGCATTTCGACTTCGCGCGCATCAAGGCTGGCGGTCGGTTCGTCAAGGACAAGCACCTTGCCCGACAAATCAACGGCGCGTGCAATCGCGATGATCTGGCGTATGGCGACGGAATAGGCCGAGAGCGGCGCGCTGACATCGATGCCGAGACCGTAGCGCGCGAGGAGGGTGGTTGCGTCCTTTTCCATACGCCGACGATCGACAAAGCCGAAACGGCGCGGCTGGCGGCCAAGAAACAGGTTTTCGGCGACGGTGAGGTTCTCCAGCAGGTTCACTTCCTGATAGACGGTGCCGATGCCGAGCGTCTGTGCTTCTGCCACGGAGGCTGGCGCGATGGGCTCTCCGTCAAGAAGGATCGAGCCGTCAAAGCCATGATAGGCGCCGGTCAATATCTTGATGAGTGTGGATTTACCTGCGCCGTTTTCACCTAGCA
Organism: Ochrobactrum sp. P6BSIII; assembly: GCF_014138065.1. NCBI lineage: Bacteria > Pseudomonadati > Pseudomonadota > Alphaproteobacteria > Hyphomicrobiales > Brucellaceae > Ochrobactrum > Ochrobactrum sp. P6BSIII. The sequence goes on from NZ_JACGXB010000003.1 coordinate 13,395, forward strand.
AGGCATGGATTTCGCCGCGTTTGAGCGCGAAATCGACATGGTCAAGTGCGGTGACGCCCAGAAAGGATTTGGTGATCGAGCGAGCTTCGAGAAGCGGTATAACCGACGCCTGTTGAGCGCCTGTTTCAGGGCGAGTCATGGCAGTCTTCCGTTTGCGAATTGCAACGATACCCTTCGCCGGGACAAGCCGAAGCATGCCGCGCTGAAGGGAAACCCGGGCCGCCGAAAGCTGGCGGCCCGAATGACACGAAGATTAGTAGCCGAGGCCCTTCTTGGCTTCGTATACAGCCTTCGGATCGTCAGCCTGCGTATAAAGCTTGGATTCCGTCTGGATCCACTTCGGCGGAACGGTGCCCTTGGCCTTGAAGGCTTCAATCGCATCGAAAGCGGGACCGGCCATGTTCGGCGTCAGCTCCACGGTGGCATTGGCCTCGCCATTGGCCATGGCCTGGAAGATATCAGGCACGGAATCGATCGACACGATCTTGATGTCGGTGCCCGGCTTCAGGCCTGCTTCCTTGATGGCCTGAATGGCGCCGACGGCCATGTCGTCATTATGGGCATAGACAGCACAGATATTCTTGCCGCCGCCTTCAGCCTTGATGAAGCTTTCCATGACTTCCTTGCCCTTGGTGCGGGTAAAGTCGCCAGTCTGCGAACGGGAAATCTTGATGTTGTCGTGACCCTTGATCGCTTCTTCAAAGCCCTTCTTGCGGTTGATCGCAGGCGACGAACCGGTCGTGCCCTGAAGTTCGACCACATTGCAGGACTTGTCGCCCACGTCCTTCACCAGCCACTCACCGGCAACCTTGCCTTCATGGACCTGATCGGAAGTCACGGCGGTGAGATAGAGATCTTCCGGGGAATCGATCTGGCGGTCGAGCAGAACGACCGGAATTTCAGCTTCCTTGGCTTCCTTCAGGACAGCGTCCCAGCCGGTCGAGACGACCGGTGCGATCAGGATCGCATCCACACCCTGTGCAATGAAGCCACGCACGGCCTTGATCTGGTTTTCCTGCTTCTGCTGCGCATCGGCGAACTTCAGCGTATATCCGCGCTTTTCAGCTTCCTGCTTGGTCAGGGCTGTCTCTGCGGCGCGCCAGCCCGATTCAGAGCCGATCTGCGAGAAGCCGACCGTCAGCGATGCCGCCGACACGCTTGAAATCAAGGCGAACGAAAAGACAGCCGACAGGGCGGCGATACTGCGTTTCATGATTGTTCCTCCCAATAAAAAGGCCCTCCCGGCCTTCCTGTTTATGAAGCATATAATATTACTTTATAGCAAGCGTCTTTCGCTGGATCACAATAAATTTTGGCTGCGACAAACAGGCATTTCTGCCATTATATAAGTAAAATCAAATGGTTCATTACTTATATAGGCGCCTCATATCGTCCGTCTGTGTATGGGGCGGTTCAGCTTGCTTGACAAAGCAGGTCTTGGCAAAATAGTCATATTAATAATAGAAGTTGCCGCAAAGCGTTAGCATGCGTTTAATCGGCCGGTATGGAGTGCCCGCGATATTTTCGCGGTTAGGGAGGTTCAATGTTACGTCTGGTACAGTTCCGCGATGCGGGCGGTGAAACGCGTGTGGCTGCATGCGGGGATGATGGTGCGGCACATATCGTCAAAGGCGCTTCGACGACCTATGAACTGGCCTGGGCGGCAATTGGTGCGGGCATCAGCCTTGCAGAGCAGGTGGAGCGCAATGGTAAGGGCGAAGCCGTCGATATCGACGCTGCGCTGGCTGCGGGTCGCGTCGGCCTGCCGATCACCCATTCCGATCCGGCTCATCTGATCGTTGCAGGCACCGGCCTCACGCATCTTGGTTCCGCCGATGGTCGCGACAAGATGCACAAGGCGGCGCAGGCTGCCGAAAAGCCGACCGATTCGATGCGCATGTTCCTGATGGGCGTCGAAGGCGGCAAGCCTAAGCCCGGCGAAACCGGCGTTCAGCCGGAATGGTTCTACAAGGGTGATGGTTCTGCGCTGGTCGCGACCGGCGGCGAACTGGTTTCTCCTTCCTTCGCCGAAGATGGCGGTGAAGAGCCAGAGCTTGCAGGCATCTATCTGATCGGTCCGGATGGTCAGCCGCACCGCCTTGGCTTCTGCCTTGCCAATGAATTTTCCGATCATGTGACCGAAAAGCAGAACTATCTCTGGCTTGCCCATTCCAAGCTGCGTCAGGCATCGCTTGGACCGGAGCTTTATGTCGGCGCGCTACCGGATCATGTGGAAGGCGTGTCGCGCATTCGTCGCGGCAATGAGGTGATCTTCGAAAAGCCGTTCCTGTCGGGTGAAGCGAACATGTCGCACACCATCGCCAATCTGGAACATCACCACTTCAAATATGAGCTGTTCCGCCGCCCGGGCGATATTCACGTGCATTTCTTCGGCACGGCGACCTTGTCCTTCTCGGAAGGTGTGAAGACGCAAACCGGCGACCAGTTCGAGATTTCGGCCAAGCCGTTCCATTATCCGCTGGTCAACAAGCTCGCTGAGGCGACAAAGGCACAGGCTGCGGCGGAGAAAGTCGCCGTCAGCGCATTGTGAGTAGCAAGATGCCAGCTTCGTCCAACATCGCTTTAGCAATTGTCGGTCTTGGCAAGATCGCGCGCGACCAGCATCTGCCGTCCATCGAGGCGGTGGATGGTATTGCGCTGGCCGCCGTCGCCAGCCGCAATGCCGGGCTGGATAGTGTGCCGTCTTTCACGGATATCGACCAACTATTGGCATCGGGTGTCGCCATCGACGCCGTGTCGTTGTGCACGCCGCCGCAGGGCCGTTTCGCGCAGGCCTATGCCGCGCTGAAGGCCCGCAAGCATGTGATGCTGGAAAAGCCTCCGGGTGCGACCATTTCCGAAGTGCAGGCGCTGGACCGTCTGGCCAAGGCGGAAGGCTTGACGCTTTATGCCACCTGGCATTCGCGCGAAGCCGCAGCGGTGGAACCGGCCCGTGATTTTCTGAAAGACGCGGTGATCCGTTCGGTCGCTGTCGCGTGGAAGGAAGATGTGCGCCATTGGCATCCCGGCCAGCAGTGGATCTGGGAACCGGGCGGGCTTGGCGTGTTCGATCCGGGCATCAATGCGCTTTCCATCGTGACGCATATTCTGCCGGAGCGCTTTTTTCTCACGCAGTCCGATCTGTATTTCCCGGAAAATCGCGCCGCGCCGATTGCTGCCGACCTCAAATTCCAGACGGAAAGCGGCATTCCGGTTTCGTTTGAACTGGATTGGCGTCAGACCGGGCCGCAGACCTGGGACATTCGTGTTGAAACCGACAAGGGCACGCTTCTGCTCACCCATGGCGGCAGCCGCCTGACCATTGCGGGCAGGGAAAAAATGGCCGAGCCGGACCGTGAATATCAGCGCCTTTACAAGCATTTTGTGCAATTGATTGGTGAGGGGCGTTTGGATGTCGATCTCGCTCCGCTCACTCACGTCGCCGATGCCTTCCTGTTTGGAAGGCGACACGCGGTTGAAGCATTCGAAGATTAGGGTATGTCGCGGAAAAGTGGGAACCGGTTTTCCAGCAACGACATGCTTAGCAACAAACGGTTAAAGCGCGGCGTAGCGACCCTATAGGCGCGACGCATCAGGAAGCGAGGTTGTCGCAATGCGCGGCCTCTTACCCAGCAGGACAAAGATATGAACAAGCCCGTCACTCCGAAAACGCCAAAATTTCGCTCGCGTGCATGGTTCGACAATCCTGACAATGTCGACATGACGGCGCTCTATCTCGAGCGCTACATGAATTACGGCCTGAGCCAGGAAGAATTGCAGTCGGGCCGTCCGATCATCGGCATCGCGCAGACGGGTTCGGACCTGTCGCCCTGCAACCGTCACCATCTGGAACTGGCCAATCGCGTCCGCGAAGGCGTGCGTGAGGCAGGCGGTATCGTCATTGAATTCCCGGTTCATCCAATTCAGGAAACCGGCAAGCGCCCGACCGCCGGTCTGGACCGCAACCTTGCTTATCTCGGCCTCGTAGAAGTGCTTTACGGCTATCCGCTCGACGGCGTCGTGCTGACGATTGGCTGCGACAAGACCACGCCTGCCTGCCTCATGGCTGCTGCGACGGTCAATATTCCGGCGATTGCGCTTTCGGTTGGCCCGATGCTCAACGGCTGGTTCCGCGGCGAACGCACGGGTTCGGGCACCATCGTCTGGAAAGCACGCGAACTTCTGGCCAAGGGCGAGATCGACTATCAGGGCTTTGTGAAGCTCGTTGCTTCTTCGGCTCCGTCGACCGGCTATTGCAACACGATGGGCACGGCCACCACGATGAACTCGCTTGCTGAAGCGCTGGGCATGCAGCTTCCGGGTTCCGCCGCTATTCCGGCGCCGTATCGTGACCGTCAGGAAGTGGCCTATCTGACGGGCCGCCGTATCGTCGAGATGGTCTATGAAGACCTCAAGCCTTCGGACGTTCTGACCAAGGATGCTTTCGTCAATGCCATCCGCGTCAATTCCGCCATTGGCGGCTCGACCAATGCGCCGATCCATCTGAACGCGCTTGCCCGCCATGTCGGCGTTGAGCTGACCGTGGACGACTGGCAGAAATACGGCGAGGAAATCCCGCTTCTGGTCAATCTCCAGCCAGCCGGTGAATATCTTGGCGAAGATTATTACCATGCCGGTGGTGTGCCAGCTGTCGTCAACCAGTTGATGGGGCAGGGCCTCATCAATGAGGATGCACTGACCGTCAACGGCAAGACCATTGGCGAGAACTGCAAGAACGCCACGATTGAAGACAGCAATGTCATCAAGACCTATGATCAGCCGCTGAAGAAGCATGCCGGTTTCCGCGTGCTGCGCGGCAATCTCTTCTCGTCGGCGATCATGAAGCTCAGCGTTATTTCGGACGAGTTCCGCAATCGTTACCTTTCCGATAGCAAGGATCCGAATGCCTTTGAAGGCAAGGCGGTCGTGTTCGACGGACCGGAGGATTACCATCATAATATCGATGATCCGGCGCTGGAGATTGACGAGCATACGGTTCTGTTCATGCGCGGCGCTGGCCCAATCGGTTATCCGGGCGCAGCGGAAGTCGTCAATATGCGCGCACCGGACTATCTGCTGAAGAAGGGCATCAGCTCGCTGCCATGCATTGGCGACGGTCGCCAGTCCGGCACGTCGGGTTCGCCGTCGATCCTCAATGCCTCGCCGGAAGCTGCTGCTGGCGGCGGTCTGGCCATTCTCAAGACCGGCGACCGCGTGCGCATCGATCTTGGTCGCGGCACGGCGGATATTCTGATTTCAAATGAGGAATTGGCTGCGCGTCACAAGGCTCTGGAAGCCGCTGGCGGCTTCAAATATCCGGAAAGCCAGACGCCTTGGCAGGAAATCCAGCGTGCCGTTGTCGGCCAGATGGAAACTGGCGCGGTTCTCGAAAACGCCGTCAAGTATCAGGATATTGCGCATACACGCGGCGTGCCGCGCGACAATCACTAAGGTCGGCACGGAATGGCTGTTGATAAAAAGCCTTTTGCTGCCGTCGCCGACTGGGGCACCACCCGGTTGCGGCTCTGGACGCTGGATGCGGACGGTGCCGTGCTGGGTGAAAGCCGGGGCGATGACGGTTTGCTGCGGGCAAAGGAAGCCGGTTTCGAGCCAACGCTCGAACGGCATCTGGCCACGCTCGGTGCGCCTGCCGATCTGCCGGTGGTGATCTGCGGCATGGCCGGTTCGCGGACCGGCTGGATCGAAGCACCTTATATGAGCCTGCCTGCCGGGCTGGACGGTATTGTGAAGGCTGCGGTGCGCGTACCTGCGCGCCGTCATGTCATCATGCTGCCGGGCGTTGCGCGGCGGGACGAAGCTGCTCCCGACGTCATGCGCGGCGAAGAGACAAAACTGCTTGGTCTGGTGCATGGGGGCACGCATGACGCCGTTGTCGTCATGCCCGGCACCCATGCCAAATGGGTGCGGATTGCCGATGGCGGTCTCGCCGATTACCGGACCTTCATGACGGGCGAATTGTTCGCTCTCCTGAAAGACAAGTCGGTGCTGGCCGGTGCGCTGGAAGGCGCTGGCGAGGTCGATCCGGCTGGAGCGGCTTTTGCGGCGGGTGTCAAAGCCTCGCTCGAAACGCCGGAACTGATCGCCAATGCGCTGTTTTCGGTTCGTGCGGGCTGGCTTGTGCATGACCGCAAGCCGACCGACCAGCTGGCGCGGCTTTCCGGCCTGTTGATCGGGCTGGAAGTTGCAGGTGGGCGCACGCTTTACGGCAAGCCGCAGCAGGTGCTGCTGTTGTCCGACGGCATGATGGGCGGGCTCTATGCAAGCGCACTTGAAATTGCCGGGCTGACAGTCAAGCGCGTCGAGGCGGACGAACTGGTGCGCGATGGCCTGTTCATGGCGGCAAAGCACGCCTTTGCGGGAGGTGCCCAATGAGCGCGCGCGTTGCATGGCCGAAGCTGCGCTATCCGCTGGTCGCGATCCTGCGCGGCATTCGTCCAGAGGAAAGCGAAGCAATCGTCGAGGCGCTGATCGAGACGGGCTTTGAAGCCATCGAGATCCCGCTCAATTCGCCCGATCCGTTCGTGTCGATTGGCAAGGCTGCGAAGCTCGCGCCTGCCAATGTGCTGATCGGTGCCGGCACAGTACTGAGCGTCGAGGATGTCGACCGGCTGCACGATGTTGGCGGCAGGCTGATGGTCAGCCCCAATGTCGAGCCGGATGTCATTCGCCGCGCGGGCGGCCATGGCATGGTGACGATGCCGGGCGTGTTCACGCCGACGGAAGCCTTTGCGGCGATCCGTGCAGGGGCATCGGCGCTGAAATTCTTTCCGGCCAGTGTGCTGGGCGCAGACGGAATCAAGGCGGTCTCCGCCGTCCTGCCGAAGGATATTCCGTTTGGCGCGGTGGGCGGCGTATCGGAAAGCGATTTCGCAACCTATGTCGCGGCAGGGGTGAGCTGTTTTGGCCTCGGATCAAGCCTTTACAAGGCTGGTTTCACGGTGGCCGATGTGCGTGAGCGCGCTAGGCGCGCTGTCGCGGCATGGGAGGCAATTGCGGGCTGAAGGAGGCGCGCAATTTGTTTGGGTTTAGGCATGTCCGGTTTCGGGCATGGTCTTGGAGGCATTCCGCAAACTGCTGGCCAACAATTTGGGCGGGGAGCGGGAGTTTGGGAGAACGGCAGGCTTCGTGGAGAAGTCTGTCCCAATTTTTGGGAGTGTAACAATGGCAGGCATGAAAACTCTAACCCTGGCAGTCGCGATGGCCGCGCTTGCCTTCACGGGCATCGCCCGCGCCGAAGACAAAGGTCTTGTGGCAGTCGCCATGCCGACGAAGTCGTCGGCTCGCTGGATCGCGGATGGCGACAACATGGTCAAGGTTCTGAAGGAACGCGGCTATCAGACCGATCTTCAGTACGCTGAAGACGATGTGCCGAACCAGCTGGCGCAGATCGAAAACATGGTGACCAAGGGCGCCAAGGTTCTCGTTGTTGCGTCCATCGACGGCACCACGCTGTCGGACGTGCTGGCGAAGGCGCATGATGCAGGCATCAAGGTCATCGCTTATGACCGCCTGATCCGCGATACGCCGAATGTCGATTACTATGCGACCTTCGATAATTTCCAGGTCGGCGTGCTTCAGGCGCAGTCGATTGAAACGGCTCTGGACCTCAAGAACAAGCCGGGCCCGTTCAATATCGAACTCTTCGGCGGCTCGCCGGACGATAACAACGCCTACTTCTTCTACAATGGCGCCATGTCCGTATTCCAGCCTTACATTGACAGCGGCAAGGTTGTCGTTGCCAGCGGCCAGACCGGCATGGACAAGGTTGCAACGCTGCGTTGGGACGGTGCGACGGCTCAGGCCCGCATGGACTCCATCCTGTCCGCTTTCTATTCGGACAAGCGCGTCGATGCGGTTCTGTCGCCTTATGACGGCATCTCCATCGGCATCCTGTCTTCGCTGAAGGGCGTCGGCTATGGCAGCGGCGACATGCCGATGCCGGTCGTTTCCGGTCAGGACGCCGAAGTGCCTTCGGTCAAGTCGATCCTCGCCGGTGAACAGACCGCGACGATCTTCAAGGACACCCGCGAACTGGCCAAGGTCACCGTCGATATGGTCGACGCGCTGATGAGCGGCAAGGAACCGGAAGTCAACGATACCAAGACCTATAACAATGGCGTCAAGGTTGTGCCAGCCTATCTTCTGAAGCCGGTTATCGTCGACAAGTCGAACTGGAAGCAGGTTCTGATCGACAGCGGTTACTACAAGGAAGACCAGATCAAGTAATCTGGACTTCCAGAGCATAGTCCGATCCTCGTGAAACGAGGATCGATTAAGATTACGCTTGAAAAAGAGTGGAGGCGGACGCGCCCGATGGTGCAGCTTGACGGCGCGTTCGACACCACCTTGCATATGCGCGGTTTCGGGCCGAAAATCCGGCAGTGTTCCGGTTTCGCCTGAAACAGCATCGAATTTCTGTAATGCCATTGCCTCAATCCCAAGCTTACCTCAGTTTTGAACTGGGGTAGGCCGTAAGATTGACAGCGTTGTCTTTTTTAGTGCGTGTTTAAAAACACATTCTGAAACAAGGCTCTAGCCTGAAGGCAATGGCATTCGGAAATCCTGCGCCATCAGTTAAAGCAACGGCAACGGGGCTTCGAATGGGCAGGGTTCAACAGGGTTTGGAGCGTCGTGTTGAGCATCCGGAGGGATGCGAGGCGCTCTGTCGGGAGTGAGCGATGAATGTAGCCAATCCTGTCCCGCTTGAGGAGCAGGGAGGCCAGCACAACGCGGCTGGCAAACCTATTCTTGAAATGCGCGGCATCAGCAAATCCTTCGGGGTCGTGAAGGCGTTGAGCGACGTCAATTTCACGGTCATGCCGGGGGAGATTCACGCATTTGTCGGCGAAAATGGCGCTGGCAAATCCACACTCATGAAGGTGCTCTCGGGGGTCTACCCCCATGGCAGCTATGAAGGTTCGATCTTCTTCGACGGAGAAGAACGGCAGTTTCGCGACATCAATGATTCCGAAGCGTTGGGCATCGTCATCATCCATCAGGAGCTGGCGCTGATCCCGCTGATGTCGATTGCGGAAAATATTTTCCTCGTCAATCCACCGGCGAGCCGTGGCGTCATCGACCGCAGTGCCGTGCATATGCGCACGCGGGAACTTTTAAAAAAGGTCGGCCTGTCGGAATCGCCCGATACGCTGATCACCGATATCGGTATCGGCAAGCAGCAGCTGGTGGAAATCGCCAAGGCCTTGTCAAAGCGCGTGCGCTTGCTGATCCTCGATGAACCGACGGCCAGTCTGAACGAAACGGACAGTGCAGCGCTTCTGACGCTCCTGAAGGAGTTTCGCGCGCAGGGCATCACCTCGATCCTGATCTCGCACAAGCTCAATGAAATTCGCGAAGTTGCCGACAAGATCACAGTGCTGCGCGACGGCAAGGCCGTGGCGACACTTGATTGTCATGCAGGTGAGGTCGAGGAAGACGATATCATCCGCAAGATGGTCGATCGCGATCTGGAAAGCCGCTATCCGAAGCGTGACCCGAAGATCGGGGACGTGATTTTGGAGGTCGACAACTGGTCCGTCTATCATCCGCTGCACCCAGAGCGGCATTCGGTCAAGAACGTGTCGTTCAAGGTCAAGGCGGGCGAAATCGTCGGCATTGCAGGCCTGATGGGCGCTGGCCGCACTGAATTCGCGATGAGCCTGTTCGGGCGTTCGTGGGGTACGAATATCACCGGCGAGGCGCGTATCAACGGCAAGGCTGCTGATATTTCCACCGTGGCGCGCGCGATCAAATCCGGGCTTGCCTATGTGACCGAGGATCGCAAGAAGCTCGGCCTCGTTCTGGGTGAAAACATTGCGCGTAACGTTTCGCTGGCCAATCTGCGTGGCGTCAGCCCGAAGGGCGTCATCGACGATATTCGCGAAATGAAGGTTGCCGGTGAATATCGCAACCAGATGAGCATTCGCAGCCACAATGTCTTTCAGCAGACCGGCACGCTTTCGGGCGGCAACCAGCAGAAGGTCGTGCTGTCGAAATGGCTGTTCACGGGACCGGATGTGCTCATCCTCGATGAGCCGACGCGCGGCATCGATGTCGGCGCGAAATACGACATTTACACCATCATCAATTCACTGGCGGAGAGCGGCAAGGGCGTGGTCGTCATTTCTTCGGAAATGCCGGAACTGATCGGCATCTGCGACCGCATCGTCGTCATGCATGAAGGCGCTTTCGTCGGCGAAGTCGCCGGCGAAGAGGCAACGCAGGAAAACATCATGCGCGCCATCATGCGGAACAAGGGAAAACGGCAATGAGCGAGAATATTATCGGAAGCAGCCAGACGAGCAGCGTGGGGCGTTATCTCAAGAACAATCTGCGCGAATCCGGGATGCTGCTCTCGCTCGTCGCGATCATGATCTTCTTCCAGATCGTCACGGGCGGCGTGCTGATGAAGCCGCTGAACCTGACCAATCTGGTTCTGCAGAACAGCTATATCGTCATCATGGCGCTCGGCATGCTGCTGATCATCGTGACCGGCCATATCGACCTGTCGGTTGGTTCGGTGTGTGGTTTCGTCGGCGCACTGGCGGCGGTTATGATGGTGCATTGGGGCATCCCGTTCCCGATTGCCGCCATTCTCTGTCTTGTGGTTGGTGGTCTGATCGGCGCGTTGCAGGGCTTCTGGGTCGCCTATTTCAACATACCGTCCTTCATTGTGACGCTGGCGGGCATGCTGGTCTTCAAGGGCCTGATGCTGGCGGTGCTCGGCGGCCAGTCGGTCGGCCCGTTCCCGGTCGTGTTCCAGAAGCTCTCATCGGGCTTCATCCCCGAAATTTTCGGCACCACGGCAGGCGGCGTCTATCTGACTTCGCTGATCATCGGCGTGCTGCTGGCCGCTTTCATGATCTGGCAGAATGTGAAGTCGCGTCAGCGCCATATTGCGCATGAAGTGGAAACGGAGCCGTTTGGCCTGTTTGTCATCAAGAACATTCTGTTCTTTGCGGCCATTGCCTATTTGTCACTCCTGATTTCCATGCATCGCGGACTGCCGAATGTGCTGATCATCATGGCGGTGCTGATTGCGGCCTATGCGTTTCTCACCAACCGCACGGTGATCGGTCGCCAGATTTATGCGGTCGGCGGCAACCGCCATGCGGCCAAGCTGTCCGGCGTGAAGACCGAACGACTGACCTTCCTCGCTTTCGTCAATATGGGTGTGCTGGCAGCTCTGGCCGGTCTGGTTTTCGCGGCGCGCCTGAATACGGCAACGCCCAAGGCCGGTATCGGCTTCGAGCTGGACGTGATCGCAGCCTGCTTCATCGGTGGTGCATCGGCTTATGGCGGTGTGGGTCGCGTGACAGGTGCAGTGATCGGCGCGCTTATCATGGGCGTCATGAACAACGGCATGTCGATCCTCGGCATCGGTATCGACTATCAGCAGGTCATCAAGGGTATCGTGCTGCTGGGTGCGGTCTGTATCGACGTCTACAACCAGAAACGCTGATGTTCTGACTCTGGCGGCCTGCAAAGGAGGCCAGCGTCACATGTTTTGCGGCTTCGCCGTCGGGGGGCGGGCGAAGCTCCAGACCGCGCCGGAAGCAATTCCGGCGCGGTTCTGCTTTGTTAGATCGCGGTTCGGCGGGCGTGATCGAGATAGATCTCGCGCAGGCGCTGGGCGACAGGGCCGGGCTTGCCCGTGCCGATGGTCTTGTCGTCAATGACGGTGATCGGAGTGACGAATGTGCCGGCGCTGGTGAGAAAAGCTTCCTTGGCCGCGTAGGCTTCGTCGATGGTGAAAAGGCGTTCTTCCAGCTTCATGCCGGTCTCCGCGATCAGTTGCAGCAGCGACAGGCGCGTGCAGCCGGGCAGAATGGCGTTGCTGTTGGGGCGCGTGACGACGACATCGTCGTTGGTCACGATATAGGCCGTGGACGATGCGCCTTCGGTGACATAGCCGTCCTCGATCATCCAGGCTTCATCGCAACCGGCATTCTTGGCGATTTCCTTGGCGAGCGCTTGCGGCAGCAGGCACACCGTCTTGATGTCGCGGCGCTTCCAGCGCAGATCATCCAGCGAGAGCACGCGTGCGCCGGTTTTCAGCGCAGGCTTGTCGAGCAGATTGGCTTCCTGCGTGAACAGAACCACTGATGGCTTGATACCTTTACCCGGCACAAAGTCGCGGTCGCGGCCATCGCCACGGGTGATCTGTAGATAGACCAGCCCCTCGGTCAGATTGTTGCGGCGCACCAGCTCGCGCTCGATCGCGACGATCTCGTCTTCGCTCAATGGCATCGGAATGCCGATTTCGCCGGTGGAACGGCGCAAGCGTGTCATATGCGGGCCGCTGTCGATCAGCTTGCCTTCCAGCACGGCGGTTACTTCATAAATGCCGTCGCCGAAAAGGAAGCCTCGGTCGAAAATGGAAATGCGGGCATCGCGCGCGGCAACATAGTCACCGTTGACGTAGACAATACGGTTCTCGAGGTCTTCTGCTGTAACGGCCATGGTGGAATCTGTCCTGAAAAGAAAGGGCCGCGACGAATGTCGCAGCCCTTTCATAATTCACCCGATAATCTCAAGAAACCGTTATTTTCAGGCAGCCTGCCTGGCTGCTTCAATGGCTTCGCTGCGGATTTCTTCCGTCAGTTTGAGGCGCAGTTCGGAAAATTCCGGGCTTGCCTTGACGTGGTAGGAACGCGGATGCGCGATATCGACCGGCGTGATCGATTTGATCTTGCCGGGGCGTGCGGTCATCGTGACCACACGGGTGGCCATGAAGATCGCTTCTTCGATATCGTGGGTGACGAAAATCACGGTCTTGTGCTCGCGCTCCCAGATGCCGAGCAGCAGTTCCTGCATCAGGCCGCGCGTCTGGTTGTCGAGCGCGCCGAATGGCTCGTCGAGCAACAGGATCTTTGGATCATTGGCCAATGCGCGGGCAATGGCGGTGCGCTGCTGCATACCGCCCGAAAGCTGCTTCGGCCAGTGATTTTCAAACCCGCGCAGCCCCACCTTGTCGATATAGCTGTCGACGATTTCGCGGGCCTCTTTTTCCGGCAGGCCCTTTTCACGCAGGCCAAAACCGACATTCTGACGAATGGTCAGCCATGGAAACAGCGTATAGGACTGGAACACCATGCCGCGATCAGCACCGGGGCCGGTAACCGGCTTGCCTTCCAGCGTCACCGTGCCCGTCGTCGGCTTGTCGAGACCGGCGATGATGCGCAGAAGCGTGGACTTGCCGCAGCCCGAAGGGCCGAGAATGGTGACGAAGTCGTTCTTTGGAATGATGAGATCGGTTGCTTGCAGGGCCAGCGTCGGCTTGCCGCCATGCACGCCGGGGAAGGTGCGGCTGACGCCCTTAACAACCAGTTCCTGATCGGTCTTGGGAGCCATTATGCGAACCTCCATGCAAAGAGCCAGCGGTTGAAATATTTGAAGGCAAGATCGGAAATCAGGCCGATGACGCCGATGATGATGATGCCGAAAATGATCTGGCCAGTGGCCATCAGCGCCTGGCTGTTGATGATCATATAGCCGATACCCGACGATGCGCCGATGAGTTCGGCCACGATCACATAGGTCCATGCCCAGCCGAGCACGAGACGCAGTGTTTCAGCAATGTCGGGTGCGCTGGCAGGCATGAGCACGCGGCGGATGATCCCGCTGTTGGACGCGCCGAGCGTATAGGCTGCTTCCACCAGATCGCGGCGGGTATTGGCGACGATGACGGCGATCATAAGAATGATCTGGAAAACCGCGCCGATGAAGATAACGAGCAGCTTCTGGGTTTCGCCGATGCCAGCCCAGAGGATCAGGAGCGGCACGAAAGCCGAAGCAGGCAGATAGCGCGCAAAGGAGACGAAAGGCTCCAGCAGTGCTTCGATGGGCTTGTAGGCGCCCATGGCCACACCGACCGGAATGGCAACGAGGCTTGCCAGCACGAAGCCGCCCAGCACGCGCCAGACCGTCATGCCGATATCGGACAGGAAGCCCTGATTGGCGATGAGGTCGTAGCCGTCTTTGACCATGGTGATCGGATCGGCGAGGAAGGTGGCGGAGACAAAGCCGCCAAGCGTGGCAATGCCCCAGAATACAAAAAATAGAATGAAAAACAGGATGCCCAGTAAGACCCGGGTCGTGTTGCCTATCGGCTGCAAAGGCTGCATGTCATTGTCCGTTCAGTCGCGCGCCCGTCTTCAAAGAGAGACGGAAGGGGAGAGGTCGGTCCGGGCGTCGCCGCCCGGAACAGCACTCACTATCTGTTTTGAACGCTTTGCCCGAAAAGCGTTTCATGCCGTTCGAGCTGCGTTCCAGAAAGCGATCTTACTTGATGAAGCTCGTATCCACGATGTCATCGAGGTTCGGCTTCGACTTGATCACGCCAGCTTGCAACAGCAGATCAGCTGCTTCAGCGGTGAATTCCTTGAACTCGCCATCGAAGAACTTGTGGTTGGCAGCCTTGTCCTGCCAGCGCAGATATTCGGCAGAGGCACCAAACTCCTTGCCCGACTGCTTCACGTCCTTGCCCATGATTTCATAGGCCTTGTCCTTGTCGGCAGCGATCATGTCCAGCGCTTCGAAATAGCTGTCGGCAAGCGCCTTGGCAGCTTCCGGGTTCTTTTCGAGGAAGGCAGGTGTGCAACCAACCGTATCCGTCACAGCCGGATAGTCGAGCGTCGTGGCGAGAATCTTGCCCTTGTCAGGCGCCGCACGCACTGTCGAGAGATAAGGCTCGTAGGTCATGGCGGCGTCGTTCTGGCCAGCCACAAAAGCCTGTGCTGCCGGTCCCGGCTCCATGTTGACGACCTTCACATCCTTGGTGGTCATGCCGTTTTTGGCGAGCATGAAGGCCAGCAGGAAGTAAGGCGAGGTGCCCGGTGCAGAAGCCGCAATCGTCTTGCCCTTCAGATCGGCGAAGGAGTTGACGTCGGCGCGCACTGCAATGCCGTCAGCACCATAGGACTTGTCCATTTGGAAAATCTGCTTGGACTTCACACCAACAGCGTTCCAGACGATCCAGGTTTCAACGGTGGTGGCTGCGCACTGAATGTCTCCCGATGCCAGCGCCAGATGGCGGCTCGCCTGCGGGATTTTGTTCAGCGTCACGTCCAGTCCGTGCTTCTTGAAAATGCCGGCTTCCTTGGCCAGCGTCAGCGGGCCAAAACCCGTCCAGCCGGAAAAGCCGATGGAAACGGCTGTCTCAGCATGTGCTGCCGATGCGAAAGCGAATGCTGCCAGCGCAACACCGGCAAACCACGATTTTTTCATGAATAGTACCCCTTTTATGTGTTTATAAGCCTATACATATCGATCTCAGCAAATTAGCAGGACCGTATTTCCTGTCCAGAGAGGCAGACAAAGATTTCTTTGCGGGCATTTCTGGCGGGAATTTATTTAAGCGTCTGATCCGATTGCAGTAATCGTGATCAGGAACAGGTCTCCCTTACCCTTAAGTTCAACGGAATTTTTGACAGGCGCAGCCAGGATCGCCGCGTCATGCGGACCGAGATGCGCGATTCCCGTGTCGGTCTGGAGTGCAAACTCTCCTTCTGCACAGAAAATAAGCATCGTCTCGCCCGAAGTTCCGGTTTCCAATGTCGCCGCAGCATTGCTCCCGGTGATGCGGCGGACGCGATGCGTATAGCGCGTGCGTCGGGTCATGACATTGAGGTCGGTGATGGCGGAGCCGATCAGGCGCGCTGCCGAACGGCTGTCAGCCGCAAAAGCCAAGGGGGTGCTTTCGCGGGTGAGGGTGCTCGCCTGTCCGTCGACATCGAGCAGGATGCCGTCGCCCTCCAGCACCGACAATGTTCGGTCGATACCGGGAAAGACGGAAAATGGGCCGTCATTTGCGACG
Source organism: Ochrobactrum sp. P6BSIII (assembly GCF_014138065.1). Lineage (NCBI taxonomy): Bacteria > Pseudomonadati > Pseudomonadota > Alphaproteobacteria > Hyphomicrobiales > Brucellaceae > Ochrobactrum > Ochrobactrum sp. P6BSIII. The sequence continues at coordinate 29,233 of NZ_JACGXB010000003.1, forward strand.
GTTGCCATAGAAATACGCCAGTCGAAATCATCGACTGACGCGCCTTGCGGGTGGACGGCGATCTCAACCGTCACGCCGCCGCCGTTTTTCCACGGCATGCGGCGATGATTTTCGGCCTTGAGAAGAGTGACGGCCATTCGACCTCAGTTCCCAAGAATGCCGGGCAAGCGCAGGCCCTGCTGCTTGGCCCAATCGAGCGCGACTTCATAGCCCGCATCGGCATGGCGCATGACGCCGGTGGCCGGGTCGTTCCACAGAACGCGCTCCAGACGGCGGTCCGCATCTTCCGTGCCGTCGCAGCAGATGACCATGCCCGAATGCTGGCTGAAGCCCATGCCGACGCCGCCGCCATGATGCAGTGACACCCAGGTTGCACCTGAAGCGGTGTTGAGGAGGGCGTTGAGGAGTGGCCAGTCGGACACGGCATCCGAACCGTCTTTCATGGCTTCCGTTTCGCGGTTTGGCGAAGCGACCGAGCCGCTATCGAGATGGTCGCGACCGATGACGATAGGCGCTTTCAGCTCGCCATTGCGGACCATTTCGTTGAAGGCAAGGCCGAGGCGATGGCGGTCGCCGAGGCCAACCCAGCAAATGCGTGCTGGCAGGCCCTGAAACGCGATGCGTTCTTTCGCCATGTCGAGCCAGTTGTGCAGATGCTTGTTGTCCGGCAGCAGTTCCTTCACCTTGGCGTCGGTCTTCGCAATATCTTCCGGATCGCCGGAAAGGGCCGCCCAACGGAACGGACCGATGCCGCGGCAGAATAGCGGGCGGATATAGGCCGGCACGAAGCCGGGGAAGGCAAAGGCGTCTTCGAGGCCTTCTTCCAGTGCCATCTGGCGAATATTATTGCCATAATCGAGGGTTGGAATGCCCATATTCCAGAAGTCGACCATTGCCTGCACATGCAGCTTCATCGAAGCGCGCGCGGCTTTTTCGACGGCTTTCGGATCGCTCTCCTGCTTGGCGCGCCATTCGGCGACGGTCCAGCCGAGCGGCAGATAGCCATGCACCGGATCATGCGCGGAGGTCTGGTCGGTCACGATATCCGGCTTCACGCCGCGCTTGACGAGTTCCGGGAAGATTTCAGCCGCATTGCCGATCAGCGCAATGGACTTTGCCTCGCCTGCCTTGGTCCAGGCATCGATCCTGGCCAGCGCTTCGTCGAGACTGTGGGTCTTTTCATCGACATAACGGGTGCGCAGACGGAAATCGGCGCGGGTCTCGTCGCATTCGACGGCGAGGCAGCAGGCGCCAGCCATCACCGCCGCCAGAGGCTGCGCGCCGCCCATGCCGCCGAGGCCGCCGGTCAGAATCCACTTGCCGGTGAGGTTGCCGTCAAAATGCTGGCGACCGGCTTCGACAAAGGTTTCGTAAGTGCCCTGAACGATGCCCTGCGCACCGATATAGATCCAAGAACCGGCGGTCATCTGGCCATACATGGCGAGACCCTTCTTATCCAGTTCGTTGAAATGATCCCAGGTTGCCCAATGCGGCACGAGGTTGGAATTGGCGATCAGAACACGCGGCGCATCCTTGTGGGTGCGGAAAACGCCGACCGGCTTGCCCGACTGCACGAGCAGGGTTTCATCTTCATTGAGCGTCTTGAGGGTCGCAACGATGCGGTCGAAATCGTCCCAGGTGCGGGCAGCGCGGCCAATGCCGCCATAGACCACCAGCTCATGCGGGCGCTCGGCCACGTCGGGGTCGAGATTGTTCATCAGCATGCGCAGCGGCGCTTCGGTCAGCCAGCTCTTGGCGTTGAGTTCGTCTCCGCGCGGCGCTCGGACTTCGCGCTCATTATGGCGTGGGTTCGACATGGTGTTCTCCTCAGGATTTGAGTTCGTGCGCGATTTTTTCCAGTCGCTGCAAAAGGGTTTTGAGATGGACGCGCAGCTTGTCTGCCTTGGCCTGATCATAGGCGAAGGGAACGGCTTCGGTTACAAGATGGGTCGATTGGGCAAGCTCCATCTGGATGGCGTGGACGCCGGTTTCCGGCTTGCCGTAATGGCGCGTCGTCCAGCCGCCTTTGAAACGGCCATTGAGGATCGACGTGTAACCATCTGCCTTGGCGGTTACTTCGACAGCTGCCGCCTCGATCCTCGGATCGCAGGTCTTGCCCATATCCGTGCCGATGTTGAAATCGGGCAATTTACCTTCAAACAGGAACGGAATATGCGAGCGGATCGAATGGCAGTCATAGAGGATGGCGACGCCGTGGATTGCCTTTACGCGCTCGATCTCGGCGGCCAGCGCCTCATGATAGGGCTTGTGAAAACGCGCTGTGCGGTCGGCAATATCGGCCTCGGTCGGCGCTTCTCCATCCTTCCAGATCGAAAGCCCGTCAAAGTCGGTTTCCGGAATCAGCGTCGTGGTGTTCTGTCCCGGATAGAGGCTTGCGCCCGCCGGATCGCGATTGGCATCGATGCAATAGCGATGGAAGGTTGCACGCACCATGGTCGCGTCGTCGATGAGATCGTCATAGAGCTTGTGAATATGCCAGTCGGTATCGGCAAGAATTTTGCCATTGTCGTTGAGACGCGCCCAGATATCCTGCGGCACATCGGTTCCGGTGTGCGACAGGCCGATAATGACCGGCGATGTTCCCTGACGAACTTCAAACGGACTCATGATCACGCCTCCAGTGCAGGTAGGATGCCGCTCGAAACCGCACCGGCAAGCGCACCGTCAGCCACCAGATCGGCGGCATTCTTGAGGTCGTCGGCCATATAGCGGTCGTCTTCCAGCGTCGGCACGCGCCCGCGCAACACGGCGATGACCTTGGCCAGTTCCGGGCTGGTGGTTAGCGGCTCGCGCAGCTCGACGCCCAGTCCGCCGGTCAGGGCTTCGATGCCGATGATGGCATTGAGATTGGCGGTCATCTGCAACAGGCGGCGCGCGCCATGGCAGGCCATGGACACATGGTCTTCCTGATTGGCGGAGGTTGGCGTGGAATCGACGGAAGCCGGATGCGCCATCTGCTTGTTTTCGCTCATCAACGCGGCAGAGGTGACTTCTGCGATCATCAGGCCGGAATTGAGCCCCGGCTTGCGGGCGAGGAAAGCCGGCAGGCCGAAGGACAGCGCCGGATCGACCAGCAGCGCGATACGGCGCTGGGCGATTGCGCCGATTTCGCAGACGGCAAGCGCAATCTGGTCGGCGGCGAAGGCGACAGGTTCGGCGTGGAAGTTGCCGCCCGATACGGCGCGTCCATCCGAGAGAACCAGCGGATTGTCGGTAACCGCGTTGGCTTCGATTTCCAGCGTGCGGGCGGCCTGTCGCAGAATGTCGAGGCAAGCGCCATCGACCTGCGGCTGGCAACGGATGCAATAGGGGTCCTGCACGCGCTGGTCGCCTTCAAGATGGCTCTGGCGAATGACCGAACCGTCGAGCAGGGCGCGCAATGCACGGCCAGCATCGATCTGGCCCTTATGGCCGCGCAGCGTGTGGATTTCCTCGTGGAACGGGGCATCGGATCCCATGGCGGCATCGGTGGACAGTGCGCCGGTGATCAGAGCCGTCTGCGCTGCGCGATGAGCGCGGAACAGACCCGCCAGTGCGAGGGCCGTCGATGTCTGCGTGCCGTTGATCAGCGCCAGCCCTTCCTTGGCGGCAAGCACGACCGGCTTCAGGCCAGCCTTTTCCAGCGCCTTTGCGCCGGAGAGGCGTTCGCCCTGATAGAAGGCTTCACCTTCGCCGATCATGGCGGCAGTCATGTGGGCCAGCGGCGCAAGGTCGCCGGACGCGCCGACAGAACCCTTTTCCGGGATCATCGGGATCACGCCTTTTGCCAGCATGTCTTCGAGAAGCGTGATGACTTCAAGCCGCACGCCGGACGCACCGCGACCGAGCGAAATCAGCTTCAGCGCCATGATGAGGCGCACGATGTTTTCCGGCAGCGCATCGCCGACGCCGCAGCAATGCGACAGGATCAGGTTGCGCTGAAGCGTGGCGACATCGCCGGGCGCGATGCGGATTGAGGCGAGTTTGCCGAAGCCGGTATTGATGCCGTAAACCGGCTCGTCGCCTGCTGCGATTTCTGCAATGCGCGCAGCGGCTTTTTCAACACCGGCATGAAATGCGGGGTCGATGCGGACGGGAACCGCATCGCGATATATTGTTTCCAGCGTTTCAAGCGGAACAGAACCGGGCTTGAGGATAATGGTCATGAAAGGCTCCGTTGGGTTCCCGTATGGGCCAGGCCCATACGGACAATATTAAATTCGACCCTTGAAAACCCGCTTCCACAGCGGGTTGAAGCCGATACGGTAGACGAGTTCGGCGGGGCGCTCGACGTTCCAGATGGCCAGATCGGCATCCTTGCCAACTTCCAGCGTGCCGGTCTGATCGAGAATGCCAAGGGCGCGTGCAGCCTCACGGGTGACGCCTGCGATGCATTCATCAACCGTCATGCGGAAGAGCGTTGCGCCCATATTCATGGTGAGCAGAAGCGAGGTCAGCGGCGATGTGCCCGGATTGTTGTCGGTGGCAAGCGCCATCTTTGTGCCCGCAGCGCGGAAGGCTTCAACCGGCGGCTTCTGGGTTTCGCGGATGAAGTAATAAGCGCCGGGAAGCAGCACGGCCACTGTTCCGGCCTTGGCCATGGCGGCAGCACCTTCCGCATCGGTATATTCAAGGTGATCGGCGGACAATGCGCCATAGGATGCGGCAAGGGCTGCGCCATGCAGATTGGAAAGCTGGTCGGCGTGAAGCTTGACCGCGATGCCATGCGCCTTGGCCGCATCGAATACCCGGGCGATTTCATCCGGCAGGAAGGCGATGCCCTCGCAGAAACCATCCACTGCATCGGCCAGATGCGCGGCTGCAATGGCAGGCAGCATGTCATCGACGATCTTGTCGATATAGGCAGCCTTGTCGCCATTCATTTCCGGCGGCAGTGCGTGCGCGCCAAGGAAAGTGGTGCGGATTGCCACGTCGCGCTCTTCGCCAAGCCGACGGGCGGCTTTCAGCGACTTGATTTCGCTGTCGCGATCGAGACCGTAACCGGATTTGACCTCGACGGTGGTCACGCCTTCGGCGATCAGCGCATCAAGACGGGGCAGGGTCTCACGCACCAGATCGTCTTCGCTGGCAGCACGCAGGTTCTTGACCGAGGAAACAATGCCGCCACCGGCCCGTGCAACTTCCTCATAGGAAGCGCCCTGCAAGCGCAGCTCGAATTCATGCGCGCGATTTCCGGCATGAACGAGATGGGTGTGACAATCGACGAGGCCCGGCGTGATCAGCCGGTTTTCGCAATCGATTTTGTCAAAGGTCGCATAGTCTTCCGGCAGTGCCGACTGCGGGCCGACATAGGCGATCAAACCGTCCTTGACGGCAAGTGCTGCGTTCTCGATGAGGCCGAGGCCGTCCGCGTCTTCGTCCAGCGTCGCAATGCGCGCATTGATAAAAACGGTGCTTGAATTTTTGAGCATGAGCGTTTTCTCGCTTCCCCTGTTTTTTGATAATGTATATACATATTACTGAAACAGCCAAGAGAAAAATGCGCAGACAAGCGAACTGTTGAAAGATGGCATTCTAGCCTGAAAACTGTGACACGGCTTTTCGCATTGGAATGGCAACATATTGAGCTGGTCTGTGCGGGAACATTTGAGGAGAACCTATTCATGTCAGCTGCTACGCCCGAACTGCGTTTTATCCATGCCGGTCAGGCGCTTCTCGACAATGGCTGGGCCGAGAATGTCCGCATTGGCATTGCCGATGGAAAGATCACTTCTCTTGAGGCCGACAAGGCTGCCGGGGCAGGGGATGAACGCCACGCGGCGATTGTCGCAGGCATGCCGAACCTGCACAGCCATGCGTTCCAGTATGGGATGGCGGGGCTTGCTGAAAAGCGCGGCCCCTCTGCCGATTCGTTCTGGAGCTGGCGCGAGATCATGTACAAATTCGCGCTCACCATGTCGCCCGAACAGGCGGAAGTTGTGGCATTGCGGCTTTATGTCGACATGCTGGAGGCCGGGTTCACCCGCGTCGGCGAATTTCATTATCTGCATCATGATCGCGACGGCACGCCCTATGCCAATCTCTCCGAAATGGCTGACCGCATTGTCGCTGCCGCGAAGGCGGCAGGCATTGGCCTGACGCTGCTTCCGGTTTTCTATGCACGTTCGGGTTTCGGCGGCAGCGCGCCCAATGAAGGCCAGCGCCGCTTCATCAACGATCCGGACCGCTTTGCGCGGCTGATCGAAGGCTGCAAACAGGCGCTGTCGGGTTTCGACGGCGCGGTTCTTGGTGTCGCGCCGCACAGCCTGCGCGCCGTGACGCCGGATGAACTCAATCGGGTGACGAAGCTTCTGCCCGAGACGCCAGTGCATATCCATGTGGCCGAGCAGGTGAAGGAAGTGGAAGACAGCATTGTCTGGTCGGGCAAGCGTCCGGTCGAGTGGCTTCTCGATAATCAGGATCTTTCCTCGCGCTGGTGCCTGATCCATGCGACCCATATGACGGACGACGAAACCCGACGCATGGCCAAGGCCGGGGCGATTGCCGGTCTCTGCCCTGTGACGGAAGCCAATCTCGGCGACGGAACCTTCAATGCAACGGTGTTTGCGGAGGCGGGCGGCAAGTTCGGTGTCGGTTCGGATTCGAATGTGCTGATCGGCATTGGCGATGAATTGCGTCAGCTGGAATATTCGCAGCGCCTCCATCATCGCGCCCGCAATGTGCTGGCCGAAAGTGAAGCTTCCACGGGGCGCGCCCTGTTTGATGGCGCGGTGCGCGGCGGCAACATCGCGATGGGTCGCGCCGATGACGGATTGAAGCTGGGCGCTTCGGCGGATTTTGTCGCGCTGGATACCGGGCGTCTGCCGCACGCCAAGGGCGATGCCGTGCTGGATGGCTGGATTTTTGCCGGTCGCGCGCAGGTCAGTGATGTGTGGGTACGCGGCGTGAAACAGGTGGAGGGCGGACGTCACCGCTTGCGCGATCAGGCCGAGCGTGCTTTCCAGAAGGCGATAGGCGAGTTGCTTGCCTGACGCATTTCCGGCAAAAGCGGGAAAACAAAGGGGACGTGGCATGGCGGATGGCGATTCAGCGACAAAAGACGGTCCGGTGCTTTCACTGCATCAGCGTATTTTGGACGATATTGAATCGCGCATCCTGTCGGGGGAATGGGCGCCGGGGCACCGTATCCCGTTCGAGCACGAGCTGACCGAACAATATGGCTGTTCGCGCATGACGGTGAACAAGGCGCTGACCCAGCTTGCCAAGGCCGGACTGATTGAGCGCAAGCGCAAGTCCGGCAGCTTCGTTTCCTTCCCGCGTTCGCAGGCCGCCATTCTCGAAATTCATGATATTCGCGATGAGGTTGCAGCGCTCGGCGCGCCGTACCGGTTCGAACTGCTCAAGCGCTGGGACCGTCTGAGCGGGCCAGCCGATGCGCAGAAGATCGATATTCCGCGCCACACGCAGATCATCGATCTGGTTTGCCGCCATCACGCCGGACAGCGGGTTTTCGCGCTGGAAGAACGCATCATCAATCTGGACGCGGTGCCGGATGCGGCGGCAGCGGACTTTTCCGAACATTCGCCCGGTCCGTGGCTCGTGGCCTGTGTGCCGTGGAGCAGTGCACAGCACTCCATTCGCGCCACAGCGGCCACGCCGGAAAACGCTGCATTGCTCGATATTGCGCCGGGTTCACCCTGTCTGGTCGTTGAACGCCAGACTTGGAACGCCGATCTGCCCGTGACGCATGTGCGCTTCACCTATCCTGGCGACAGCCACGCGCTGGTGGCCAGATTCACGCCTTCGCAGGGCTGACCGCGCTAGAGCGGTTCCTATTTTAACAGAATCGTCGGAACCGCTCTATCCATTTGCTTTCACGCATTATCCTACGCAAAACCGCTTCGCACTTTTGCTGGAAATGCTCTAAGAAAAAAGCCGCCGCAATGGGAGCGGCGGCCAAGTGGCGGTATGATCTGGGTGGAGATCACACCGCGCATTGGTTGGAAGTTTTAGGCGGCGCGCTTCAGGGCGTCGCGGATGACCGAAACGATTGTGTCGATCTGTTCCTTTTCCACGATCAGCGGCGGCGATAGTGCAATCACATCGCCGGTGACGCGGATCAGCAGGCCCTTCTTGAAGCAATCCACGAAGACGTCATAGGCGCGTGCGCCCGGTGCGTCCTTGCGCGACGACAGCTCAATAGCGCCGACCAGACCGAGATTGCGGATGTCGACGACATTCGGCGCATCTTTCAGCGAATGCAGTGCTTCCTGCCAATGATCGGCAAGCTGCGCACCACGGGTCAGCAGGCCTTCTTCGGCGTAGACTTCCAGTGTTGCAAGGCCAGCGGCACAAGCGACCGGATGGCCGGAATAGGTGTAGCCGTGGAAAAGCTCGATTGCGTTTTCCGGACCGGTCATCAGGCCGTCATATACCTTGCGCGCGGCGAAGACTGCGCCCATCGGAATAGCGCCGTTGGTCAGGCCCTTGGCGGTGGTGACGAGGTCTGGAACCACGCCGAAATAATCGACGGCAAACGGCGTGCCGAGACGACCGAAACCGGTGATGACTTCGTCGAAGATCAGCAGGATGCCGTATTTGTCGGCGGTGGCGCGGATGCGCTCCAGATAGCCCTTCGGCGGCAGAACGACGCCAGCCGAACCGGACATCGGCTCGATGATGACCGCGGCAATCTTTTCAGCGCCGTGCAGCTGAACCAGACGTTCCAGATCATCCGCCAGCTCGATGCCATGCGCAGGCAGGCCCTTCGAGAAGGCATTGCGCTCGATGTCGAGCGTGTGGCGCATATGGTCGGCAGGGATCTGCGGGAAGACGCGGCGATTGTTGACCAGACCGCCAACCGAAATGCCGCCGAAACCAACGCCGTGATAGCCCTTTTCGCGACCCAGCACCATGGTGCGGGTGCCCTGACCAATGGCGCGCTGATAGGCGATGGCGATCTTCAGCGCCGTATCGACCGATTCCGAACCGGAATTGGTGAAGAATACGCGGTCGAGCTGCGCAGCCGGACCACCCGGCGCGATGGCCGCGAGCTTTTCGGCGAAATCGAATGCAATATTGTGGCCCATCTGGAAGGTGGGCGCGAAGTCCATCGTGGAAATCTGGCGCTCAACGGCTTCGGTAATCCGCTTGCGGCCATGGCCGGCATTGCAGCACCACAGACCAGCCGTCCCGTCGAGAACCTGATGGCCGTCGGTGTCGGTGTAATACATACCCGATGCGCTGGCGAGCAGGCGCGGAGCGGCCTTGAACTGCCGGTTTGCGGTGAACGGCATCCAGAAGTTTTCAAGGCTGGGCGCGTTGGTTTTGGTGAGCATGGTAACCTCCTATTTTAAGCCAACAGGACACGCTTTGCGAAGGGCAACAAGCCCTTTTCTTCAAATGTTTAAGCTATTGATTTTATGGAGATGATTTCAGAAAATTATGCTATATCGAACATCATAAACAGAAGAGGATTGTCCGATGAGCATCGATATCGGCGGAAGGTTGCGCTATGTGCGCATGCGGCAGAATCTGTCGCAGCGCGAGCTTGCCAAACGGGCTGGTGTGACCAACTCGACCATATCGCTGATCGAGGCCAATCAGTCCAATCCGTCGGTCGGCGCGCTCAAGCGTATTCTCGATGGTATTCCGATCGGCATGGCCGAGTTTTTCGCGCTGGAGCCGGATACGCCGCACAAGGTATTCTATCAGGCGGAAGAGCTGGTGGAAATCGGCAAAGGCCCCATTTCCTACCGGCAGGTGGGCGACCATCTTTTTGCGCGCTCGTTGCAGATATTGAAGGAGCGGTATGAGCCGGGCTCCGACACGGGCAAGGTGCTGCTCATGCATGAGGGCGAGGAGGGCGGCATTGTCATATCGGGCCGCATCGAGGTGACGGTCGGCAGCGACCGGCGCATATTGGGGCCGGGCGACGCCTATTATTTTTCCTCAAAACTGCCGCATCGCTTTCGCTGCATCGGGCCAACAGCCTGCGAGGTTGTCAGCGCCTGCACGCCGCCGAGTTTCTAGAGCATTTCCAGCAAAAGTGCGAAGCGCCTACGCGGGGAAATCAGTCCACTGGACTGATTTCTGATCCCGCTTCGATGCGTTCGGAAATGCGGAGAAACACAACGGCGCGCAGGCTACTTTTTAGTTGTAGCGCGAGATGCCGAGATCGTCGGCGCGGATATCCGGCTTGTTGCCGCTGACCAGATCGGCCAGAAGCTTGCCGGAGCCGCAAGACATGGTCCAGCCCAGCGTACCGTGACCGGCATTGATGAACACATTGTCGTAACGGGTTCCGCCGATGATCGGCGTGGAATCTGGTGTCATCGGGCGCAGGCCGGACCAGAAGGTCGCGGCCTTGAGGTCGCCGCCCGGGAACAGATCGCTGACCGACAGGTCGAGCGTTGCGCGGCGGGCAGCCGGCAGATCCTTGGTGAAGCCGGACACTTCCGCCATGCCGCCGACACGGATGCGGTCGCCCAAGCGGGTGATGGCGATCTTGTAGCTTTCGTCCAGAACCGTCGAGACGGGCGCGCGGGCTTCGTCGATGATCGGCGCGGTGATCGAATAGCCCTTCACCGGATAGATCGGCGCATTGAGGCCAAGCGACTTTACGAGCGCAGGCGTGTAGCTGCCGAGCGCGACCACATAACGGTCTGCTGTGAGAATGCCGTCTGAGGTTTCCACGCCGGAAACGCGACCACCGGACAGAACCAGCGACTTGATATTCACACCGAAGCGGAACTTGACGCCCATGCCTTCGGCAATCTTGGCCAGCGCATTGGTGAACTTGAAGCAGTCGCCGGTTTCGTCATGGGGCAGGCGCAGGCCGCCGACAAACTTGTCCTTCACACGGGCCAGCGCCGGTTCAATCTTGGCGCAGTCGTCACGGTCGAGCACTTCGAACGGTACGCCGTCCTGACGCAGCACTTCGATATCCTTGCCAATGCCATCGAGCTGATATTGCTCGCGGAAGAGCTGCAACGTGCCCTGCATGCGCTGGTCATATTCGATGCCGGTATCCTTGCGGAGATCGACAAGGACGTCGCGGCTATATTCCGCCACGCGCACCATGCGGGTCTTGTTGACCTTGTAACGGCTGTCCGTGCAGTTGGCGAGCATCTGCATCAGCCAGACATACTGCTTGGGATCGGATGTCGGGCGGATGATGAGCGGCGCATGCTTCTGGAACAGCCACTTTGCGGCTTTCAGCGGAATGCCGGGAGCCGCCCATGGCGAGGCATAGCCGGGCGAAACCTGACCGGCATTGGCGAAGCTGGTTTCCAGCGCCGGACCTTCCTCGCGGTCGATGACCGTCACTTCATGGCCAAGCTTGGCCAGATAGTAAGCCGTTGTGACGCCAATGACGCCGCTGCCGAGTACGGTAATCTGCATGTTCGCCTCTTTTTTGTTATGCATTTTGGCTCGAACGCGCGCTATCCACGTAAATACGGGCATAGCGGTTGCCGAGCGCTGTCAGAATTTCATAAGGGATCGTGTCACATTCGCTCGCCACGTCTTCCAGACGCTGATGCGGGCCGATCAGTTCCACGAGACTGCCGAGCTTCAGCGTGCCTTCCGGCAGAGCGCTGACATCAAGCGTGATGGAATCCATCGAAACGCGCCCGACGATGGGCAGGCGGGTATCGCCATAAAAGGCCGAACCCTTGTTGCTGAGCGCACGGAACCAGCCATCGGCATAACCCACCGCAATGGTGGCGATCCGCATGGGGCCTTCGGCGATATAGGTGCCGCCATAACCGATGGCCGCACCCTTTTCCACGTCGCGCACCTGAATGACGCGCGCCGACAATGTCAGCACCGGAACGATCCGGTTTTCCGCCTCGTGCTCCGTGGCCGGATCAACGCCATAAAGCGCGACGCCGGGGCGTGCGAGGTCGAAGTGATAGGATTTTTCAAGGAAGCTGCCGCCCGAATTGGCGAAGGCGACGGGCAGTCTCGGCAGGCGCGCCAGTGCTGCGCGCATGGCGGCAAGCTGGCTCGCATTGGCCGGGTTTGCCGGTTCATCGCCGCTCGCCAGATGGCTGATGATGAACCGCACATCGATGCCATCGAGCAGCGACAGATTGTCGGCCAGCCGGTCCAGTTCCCTGGCTGAAAGGCCAAGACGCGACATGCCGGTATCGACTTGCAGGAGCGCTGGCAGTTTCTTGCCGCTGCTGGCCGCAAGATTGGCCCAGTTTTCAACCTGTTCCAGAGAATTGAGCACCGGCACAATGCCTTCGCGGGCGCAGGCGGCTTCGGTGCCGGGTTGCAGGCCGTTCAGCACATAAAGCGTCGCATCGGCTTTGAGCACAGGCCGCAGTGCGATGGCTTCGCCCAGATGCGCAACGAAGAAGTCGCGGCAGCCAGCTTCGTAAAAGGCGGGCGCAACGCGCTGCGCGCCAAGGCCATAGGCATCGGCCTTGACGACCGCTGCCGCGCGGGTCGGCGCGATATGCCGCGCAACGGCGGAATAATTGTGCCGCAACGCCGCAAGATCGATGGTCAACACGCCGCCAGCGGCGAGATCGCTTTGCTCTTTCGAAAAATGCATCGACATATCAACCATATCCATTGCGCAATTCTTATTGCCCCTGATCCGCTGGATGCATTGCCGCATCCAAACGGGCATCGAGATATATTAATCGAAGACTATTCGAATGTTTTTGCTATCTGTCGCAGATTATGCGAATTTTGGCACATCCTGCGCACGTTTTAGCTTTTCATTCGAAGAATATGCATGGCGACACTCGACAGTATTGACCGGAACATCATTCGTTGCCTGCGCCGCGACGGGCGCATGACCAACAGCCAGCTTGCCGCCGAAGTGGGGCTGTCCCAGTCCGCCTGTCTGCGAAGGGTGCAGATTTTGGAGGAGGGCGGCGTCATCCGTGGCTATACGGCCATCGTCGGCTCATCAGGCGGTGACGAGCGGCTGGTCGCCATTGTGCGCATCACGCTCGACCGGCAGACCGAAGAATATCTCAACCGCTTTGAAGAAGCCGTGCGGCGACACCCGGAAGTGCAGGAATGCTATCTGATGACGGGGGATGCGGATTATATTCTGCGCGTCGAAGCTGAAAACGCTGCGGCTTATGAAATCATTCACAAGGAAATCCTGTCGCGCCTGCCGGGCGTGGCGCGCATCCATTCCAGCTTCGCCATTCGCACGGTGCTGCTCTCGAAAGCGCCGTCATCGCGTGCGTAACAAGCAAAAGCCCGGCAGTGCCGGGCTTTTCCAACGCATGTGCTGATCATGTAGATCAGAAATTGACCGAATGCAGGACCGATGCGTCGATCGTGTTGATATCGCGCTTGCCGCATAGCGCCATGGTGACGTCGAGTTCTTTGCGGATGATCTCAAGCGCCAGCGAGACGCCTTCCTTGCCCATGGCGCCGAGGCCATAGAGGAAGGGGCGACCGATGAAGACGCCCTGTGCGCCGAGCGCGCGGGCCTTCAGCACGTCCTGACCGGAGCGGATGCCGCCATCGACATGCACTTCGATCTGATCGCCCACGGCGTCGACAATCGGCTTCAGCATGGAAATGGACGACGGTGCGCCGTCGAGCTGGCGGCCGCCATGGTTGGAGACGATGATGGCATCGGCGCCGGTCTTGGCGGCCATCTTCGCATCTTCAACATCAAGGATACCCTTGAGGATCAGCTTGCCGCCCCATTGTTCCTTGATCCAGGCCACATCATTCCAGTTCATCTGCGGGTCGAACTGTTCTGCAGTCCAGGAGGAAAGCGAGGACAGGTCGGTCACGTTCTTGGCGTGGCCGGCAATGTTGCGGAAGGTGCGGCGCTGCGTGCCCATCATGCCCAGGCACCAGCCGGGACGGGTCGCCATCTGCCAGATATGCTTCGGGGTGAACTTTGGCGGGGCGGACAGACCGTTGCGGATATCCTTGTGGCGCTGGCCGAGGATTTGCAGGTCGAGCGTCAGCACGAGAGCCGAGCAGCCTGCGGCCTTGGCACGACCGATCAGGTTCTTCACGAAGTCGCGGTCCTTCATCACATAAAGCTGGAACCAGAACGGCTTCTTGGTCACCGAGGCAACATCCTCGATGGAGCAGATGCTCATCGTGGAGAGCGTGAAGGGCACGCCGAAAGCCTCAGCAGCCTGAGCGGCCAGCATTTCGCCATCGGCGTGCTGCATGCCGGTGAGGCCTGTCGGCGCAAGCGCGACCGGCATGGCCACATCCTGACCGATCATGGTCGTTGCGAGCGAACGGTTGGTCATGTCGACCAGCACACGCTGGCGCAGCTTGATCTTCTTGAAGTCATCCTCGTTGGCACGATAGGTCGACTCAGTCCATGCGCCCGAATCCGCATAATCGAAAAACATTTTCGGGACACGGCGCTGGGCGAGCCGCTTCAGATCGGCGATTTCAACGATGTTGGACATTACTCTTGCCCCTTGTGGTAAGTTTTCTTGACCACTCGCATGAAGGATCGCGCGACTGAAATCAAGTGCGAAGCTACAAAACACCGACATCAATTGGTCGTCAATTGAAGGGTGGGGCTATTTTGCTTATGCTAATGCTCTCCATAATACGTTCGCAGTGGAACAAGGATTGAGACATGAGCAAGGATGGCAAGGGTTCCAAAACCGGCTTTATCGGCAAAAGCTCAAGTGCTGCCGGTGGCTGGGGGGCTCTGAAAAGCTGCGGCAAGCAGCTTTTGGCCAGCGGTGCGCCGCTGACGGGCGCCCGTGCTCTTCTCAAGGCCAATCAGCCCGATGGTTTCGACTGTCCCGGTTGCGCCTGGGGCGACCCGGAACATGGCTCGTCCTTCGAATTTTGCGAAAACGGCGTCAAGGCGGTGGCCTGGGAGGCGACCGACCGGCGCACCACGCCCGCTTTCTTCCGGGACCATACGGTTTCGCAATTGCGCAAGTGGACCGATTACGACCTGGAAAATACCGGCCGTCTGACGCATCCGCTTCGCTATAATGCGGCGACCGACAAATATGAGGCGGTTGAATGGGATGTGGCTCTGGAGCGCATTGGCGCGCTTCTGCGTGCGTTCGATCATCCCAACCGGGTTGAGTTCTACACGTCAGGCCGCGCTTCCAACGAGGCTGCTTTTCTCTACCAGCTTTTCGTGCGTGCCTATGGCACCAATAATTTCCCCGATTGCTCCAATATGTGCCACGAAGCCAGCGGCGTGGCGCTGAAACAGTCGGTCGGTGTCGGCAAGGGCACGGTGCTGCTTGAGGATTTCGAACAGGCCGACGCGATTTTCGTCGTCGGGCAAAACCCCGGCACCAATCATCCGCGTATGCTGGGCGATCTGCGCCGTGCTGCCGAACGTGGCGCGCGCATTGCGGTGTTCAATCCAATCCGCGAGCGCGGGCTGGAGCGTTTTGCCGATCCGCAGAACAAGCTCGAAATGCTGCATGGCGGCAGCGAAGCGATTGCCAGCGATTATTTCCAGCCGCGTCTTGGCGGTGATCTGGCGGCGTTTCGCGGCATGGCAAAGGCGGTATTCGCGGCGGATGACGCAGCGCTCGCCGCAGGTGAGCCGTCCATTCTCGCCCGGGATTTTCTGAGCGCGCATACCGCCGAACTCGAGGCCTATCGCGCCGCCGTGGATGCGACGACCTGGGAGGAGATCGAAGATCAGTCCGGTCTGCTGCGGCAGTCTCTGGAGCGGGCCGCGCAGATCTATATGGATGCCGAGCGCGTGATCTGCACCTGGGCCATGGGCGTGACCCAGCATCGCCATTCGGTGATCACCATCCGCGAGATCACCAATTTCATGCTGTTGCGCGGCAATATCGGCAGGCCCGGCGCTGGCCTGTGCCCGGTGCGCGGCCATTCCAATGTGCAGGGCGACCGCACGGTTGGCATTAACGAAAATCCGCCGCGCGCATTTCTCGATGCGCTGGAAAAGGAATTCGGTTTCGATGTGCCGCGTGAGCCGGGCCATAATGTCATCGGCGCCATTGGCGCGATGCTGGACGGCACGGCACAGGCCTTTATTGGCCTCGGTGGCAATTTTGCCCGCGCGACGCCGGACAGCCCGATCATCGCGAAAGCGCTGTCGAGCCAGCGTCTGACTGTGCATATCGCAACCAAGCTCAACCATTCGCATCTGGTGCCGGGGCAGGATTCGTTCATTCTGCCATGTCTCGGGCGCACCGAAATCGACCTGAATTCCAAGGGTGTTGCCCAGATCGTCACGGTCGAGGATTCCATGAGCATGGTGCATGGATCGGGCGGCATCAATTCGCCAGCCTCGCCGCATCTGCGGTCGGAAGTGGCAATCATTGCGGGCATGGCCAATGCGACGCTGGGCCCCAAGCCTGTCAACTGGCTGGAAATGGCTGACGATTACGACCTGATCCGCGACCGCATTGCGCGGGTGCTGCCTGATTTCTACGACTTCAACAAGCGTGTGCGTGTGCCGCGCGGTTTCCATCTGCGCAACACGGCGCGTGAACTGGAATGGAATACAACGAACGGCAAGGCCACTTTCTGGACCGGCGCACTGCCGGAAGCCATCGAGCACCAGCAGGCGCGCGGGCGACCGGGGCGTTATGTGTTGCAGACCTTCCGCAGCCATGACCAGTACAATACGACCATCTACGGCATGGATGACCGCTATCGCGGCGTCTATGGCGAGCGGCAGGTTGTATTCATGAATCCGCTCGACATGGCGGATATCGGTGTCGAGGCCGGCGACCGCGCCGATATTGTCGGCGACTTCGTTGACGGTCTGGAACGGGTCGCACGCGATTTCCGCTTTGTGCCCTATGACATTCCACGCGGTTGTATCGCTGGCTATTATCCGGAGATGAATGTGCTTGTGCCGCTTGGCAGCTCCGGCGACGAGAGTTTTACGCCGACCTCGAAATCGGTGATCGTCTCGTTCCGGCCGGTACAGCCCGTCGCCGCTTGATGGATCAAGCCGCCGCCGACTATATGGCGCTGGTCGAAAAGCTGGCCGGTCATGCGCCGGACCTGTCTTCGCTTGGCGCAGGCATTATTGCCGCGCTGGCGCTGGGCGTTGCCTCCGACAGCCGGAGTTTCGCACGGGTGCTGGGGGTTGCGCATGCGCTGGTGCTGCGCGAGGTGAACCTGCTTGGCGCAGACGGCGGCTATATCGTGATCACGCAGCGTGATCCGCGCACCCAGCGCACGCGGTATGAACTTAGCCCCGCCGGTCGCCAGCTGGTTGATAAAATCTAGAACCAATCCGCTTCCAATTTGAAGAGTTATACGGTTGCGTCCCGCCGGGCGCGGCCCTGTTGCGCCCATGGACTGGCAAAATCGCCAGCTGCAACGGGCGCTTGCGTACTTCATAAAAACATCACTTGCTATTGGTTCTATATAGGTTCTATCATGCCGACCATGAATAGAACCACCTTGATCACTTCCATTGAAGAGCGCGGCCTGCACGATCCGCAGCGGACGGGGCCGCTTTATCGCAATCTGGCGCGTATTCTGGGTGAGTTGATCGAGGAGGGAAAGCTGGCCCCTGCGGTTGGTCTGCCGCCAGAGCGTGATCTGGCCGAGGAGCTTGGGCTTGGGCGCATTACGGTGCGCAATGCCTATAAGGAACTGCTGGCGCAAGGCGCGGTTGAATCCCGGCGCGGCAGCGGTACATTCGTTGCAGAACGTCCGGCGCGCATCAGCCAGCATCTGTGGCGGCTGACATCGTTTTCGGAAGACATGCTTTCGCGCGGCAAGGAGCCGGGCGCGCGCGTGGTGACGAACCGTATCGACAAGCCGTCGCCGGATGAAGCCTTCCGGCTGGGCGTCGGCGTGGATACGTCGATTGTGCGGCTCGATCGTTTGCGTCTCGCCGATGGCGTGCCGATGGCTTTCGAGCGCGCCGTGGTGCCGCGCCATTATCTGGATACGGATCGTGTCGACGAAGCATCGCTTTACGGTGCGCTGGCGCGGCGCGGTTACAAGCCTGTGCGCGCCTTGCAGCGACTGACTGCCGTTACGCTTGATCCCGGCACAGCGCGCCTTCTCGGCGTGCATCGCGGCGCTCCGGCGCTTTTGATTGAACGCATCTCGCATCTCGATGACGACCGTATCGTCGAATACACCCGCTCGCATTATCGCGCCGACGCTTATGACTTCGTCGCTGAACTGAAAATTGGAGAATGATCATGGTGAACCAACCATCCCTCATGTTGCAGGAAACCGAGCAATCGCCTGCGGTGGTTGCAACGCTTCTGGAAAAGGAAGCCGGTACGCTGGCCGAGATCGCAAAGATTTTCGCGAAGAATGAACCGGCGGTCATCACGACGGCAGCCCGCGGTTCTTCCGATCATGCGGCGACATTCTTCAAATATCTGATGGAAATCACCATGGGCATTCCGGTCGCCTCGATCGGGCCTTCGGTTGCTTCCGTCTACGGCTCCAAGCTGAAGCTTGCCGGCGGCGTGCATTTCACCGTTTCGCAGTCTGGCGCCAGCCCCGACATCGTGGCCGCACAGGCGGCAGCCAAAAAGGGCGGTGCGACGACGATTGCCGTGGTCAATGTGGTGGACAGCCCGCTCGGCAAAGAGGCGGATCTGGTTCTTGCGCTGAATGCTGGCGAGGAAAAGAGCGTCGCGGCTACAAAGTCTTTCATTGCCGCCGTTGCTGCCCTGTCGGGCGTGGTGGCTGCTGCCAGCGGCGATGCCGATCTGCGCGCCGGTTTGCAGCGTCTGCCGGAAGCGCTTGCCGCAACCCGCCCGGATGGGCGCGAAGCGGTCGAGACCCTTCTGTTCAATGCGCGCTCGCTTTATACGGGCGGTCGCGGCACTGCCTATGCCATTGCGCTGGAAGCTGCCCTGAAGGCCAAGGAAACCGCCAATATCCACGCCGAGGCTTTCTCACTGGCCGAGCTGATGCACGGTCCAATGCGACTGGTTGAGGAGGGGTTCCCGATCCTCTCCTTCCTGCCGCGCGATGAGGCTTTCGACACCAATATTCAGGCTCTGAAGCGGCTGCATTCCTTTGGCGCGAGCATTGTGACGCTGTCCGATGCCGAAACGCCGGGCTTCCGCTTGCCATCGGCCAGTACGGGCAGCCCGCATCTTGATCCGCTGGTCTCGCTCATCAATTACTACCGCGTCATTGAAGCGGTGACGCGCCGCAAGGGTTTCGATCCCGACAAGCCGCGCAATCTCAACAAGGTCACGGTGACGGTATGACGAAAAAATCAGCAATCGCCGGTGCGCGGATTTTCGATGGCGAGCGGTTTCATGACCAGTCCGCCCTTGTTTTCAGTGACGGCAAGGTTGAAGCCATTGTGCCCGAAGCAGCCCTTGGCGAGGCCCATCAGATCGAGCGCCTGAAGGGTGGCGTCATTGCGCCGGGTTTCATCGATGCGCAGGTGAATGGCGGCGGCGGGCGTATGCTCAACGATCAGCCGACACCTGAGACGATGTTCGTGATTGCCGAAGGTCACCGTAAATACGGTACGACCAGCCTGCTGCCGACGCTCATTACCGACACCACGATTGTGCGTGACCGCGCCATTGAGGCCGCAGTCGAAGCGGTGAAGGCCGACAAAGGCGTCGCAGGCCTGCATCTTGAAGGGCCGCATCTGGCACCTGCGCGCAAGGGCGCGCATCTGGCCGAGCTGATGCGCCCGGTCGATGACGCTGATATCGCGCTTTATATCCACACGGCGGAGCAGATCGGCACCTTGCTTGTGACCGTCGCTGCCGAACAGGTCACGCCCGAACAGGTGCGCCGTTTGAGTGATGCGGGGGTTGTGGTCAGCATCGGCCACAGCGACACGACGGCGGAAGAAGCCTTCAAGCGCTTTGACGCGGGTGCGCGCAGCGTTACCCATCTCTTCAACGCCATGAGCCAGATCGGCCATCGCGCGCCGGGTCTTGCCGGGGCGGCGCTTGATCATCCGGATATCTGGTGTGGGATCGTTGCCGATGGTCATCATGTCGATCCGATGGCGCTGCGTCTGGCGCTGCGCGCCAAGCGCGGCGACGCCCATCTGTTCTTCGTGACGGATGCGATGTCGCTGGTCGGCTCCAATGCGACCAGTTTTGAAATCAATGGTCGCGCCGTGCACCGCGTGCCGGGCGGCATCTGCCCCAAGCTGATCCTGTCCGATGGCACCATTGCCGGTTCCGACCTCGATATGGCCTCGGCGGTGCGCTTCGGCGTGGCCGAACTGGAGCTGACGCTGGCCGAAGCCCTGCGCATGGCGAGCCATTATCCGGCACGGTATCTGCGGCTTGCAGATCGCGGATTGCTGCGTCCGGGCATGCGCATGGATGCGGTGCATCTTGATGATGGGTTGTTTGCGAAGACAACCTGGCGCTCCGGCGTGAAACAGGCAGCCGGGTGAGGGGAAAGCAGATGACAGCTATAACAGACCGCTATTTCAACGATCTGATTGCCCGTCTGACGAGCCTGCGTGACCGCCTGGCCGAGCCGATGGAAAAGGCAGCCGACCTGATTGCCGCCGCCGCACGCGCTGACCGCCGAGTCTATGTGTTCGGCACCGGCCATTCCCACATGATGGCGGAAGAGTTGCATTATCGCGCCGGTGGTCTGGCGATCACCGTGCCGATCCTCTGCGGCGCGATCATGTTGCAGGATGGTGCAGTTGCCAGCTCGCATTTCGAGCGGATCGAAGGCGCGGTGCTGCCGATCCTCGATCGCTATGGCATTCGGGCGGGCGACGTGTTGATCGTCGTTTCCAATTCCGGCGTCAATGCCGCGCCAATCGAAGCGGCGCGCTATGCTCGCGAGAAGGGGGCGGCGGTGATCGCGGTCACTTCCGTTACCTATTCCAGCGCGATTGCCAAGGGACGCACACAGCTGCTTTCGCTCGCGGATGTCGTTCTCGACAATGATGCGCCTGCGGGTGATGCCGTGCTGGAAGTGGAGGGCAGCGCCCTGAAGGTGGGACCGGTTTCCACCGCGCTTGGCGTGACGATCCTGAATGCGATCTTTGCCGATGTCGCATCCCGTCTCGTGGATGATGGTGCCGCTCCGGTCTATCTCAGCGCCAATATGCCGGGCTCCGGTGACGTGAACCGGGAACTGGTCGCGCGGTATAGGGATCGCAATCCGCATCTTTGATCAAATAAGAGCAATCTTTCTTCCAAAGTTGCTTGATAGCGCAATCCGGTCAGTGCATTACGCATTCTGGCATGGCGGAGACCGCATCGTGAACTAGTTTCAAGGCGCGCGCTTTGGCTTGCGCCTTCGAAAACTGAGGAAGTCCGATGCATAATTTTGTCCTGACCGTCACCTGCAAGTCCACCCGCGGCATCGTTGCTGCAATTTCGGGTTATCTTGCGGCCAAGGGTTGCAACATCATTGATAGCGCCCAGTTCGACGATCTCGATACGGGTCGTTTCTTCATGCGCGTCAGTTTCATTTCGGAAGAAGGCGTGGCGCTCGAGACCCTGAGCGAAGGCTTCCAGCCCGTCGCAGCGCCGTTTGAAATGGATTTCGATTTCCATGACAACGCCAAGCGCACCAAGACGCTTTTGATGGTCTCGCGCTTCGGCCATTGCCTCAATGATCTGCTCTATCGCTGGAAGATCGGCGCGCTGCCGATCGATATTGTCGGCGTGGTGTCGAACCATTTTGACTACCAGAAGGTCGTCGTGAACCACGACATTCCGTTCCACCATGTAGCCGTCACCAAGGCCAACAAGCCCGAAGCCGAACAACGCCTGATGGATATCGTCAACGATACCGGCACGGAGCTGGTCGTTCTGGCGCGCTACATGCAGGTTCTGTCCGACCAGCTTTGCAAGCAGATGTCGGGCAAGATCATCAATATTCATCACTCCTTCCTGCCGTCTTTCAAGGGCGCGAACCCTTACAAGCAGGCCTATGAGCGCGGCGTGAAGCTGATCGGCGCGACGGCGCATTACGTCACCGCCGATCTCGACGAAGGCCCGATCATCGAGCAGGACGTGGCGCGCATCACGCACGCGCAGAGCGCTGCCGATTATGTTTCCATCGGTCGCGATGTCGAGGCGCAGGTGCTGGCGCGTGCAGTCCACGCCCACATCCACCACCGTTCATTCCTCAACGGCAACCGTACCGTGGTCTTTCCGGCGAGTCCTGGCTCGTTCGCGTCGGAACGCATGGGCTGATATTGCCATTGGATAAATATAAAAGGCGGCTCATTGAGCCGCCTTTTTGCTATCTGATAATTGATCATGAATTGTTGGAATAGATTGTGCAGGGCAATAATATAAAAGGTAAATTGTAAAATTTATTTGGAGTGGGATTATGAAAAAATATTTTTTATTTTTCTTCGCAATGCTTTCGTTCAATATTGTCAGTCATGCTTATGCTGGGGATGGCAAATTGAAAGACGGCGACTTTGTTTCCACACAGAGCGAGTGTGAATCGAAGTGTGATGGACAATGCTTGCAGACAAGCAATCACTGGATGTGTTCCGGTATCCCCAAGTAGCGAGCGGTTACGCCAAACTCTTCGACATCCGGGCGAAGCCTCGGAGTGAAACGTGCTGATATAAAAAAACCCCGCCGGAGCGGGGTTTTCTTTTGACCGTTGATCAAGATCAGTCGATGTCGAAGGAAACACCCTGTGCGAGCGGGAGAGCCTTCGAATAGTTGATCGTGTTGGTTGCGCGGCGCATATAGCCCTTCCACGCATCCGAACCGGATTCACGACCGCCGCCGGTTTCCTTTTCGCCGCCGAATGCACCGCCGATTTCGGCGCCCGAGGTGCCGATATTGACGTTGGCGATGCCGCAATCCGAACCTTCAGCCGAGAGGAAGCGCTCTGCTTCCTGCAGGTTCAGCGTGAAGATCGAGGACGACAGGCCTGCGCCGACTTCGTTATGGCTCGCCAGAACGTCGTCGAAATCGGAATACTTCATCACATAAAGGATCGGAGCGAAGGTTTCTTCGAGAACCGGGCCTTCCTGCTTTGGCATTTCGACGATGGCCGGACGCACATAGTAAGCGTTTTCATGGCCGCTATCGACGCGCTCACCACCCTGAACCTTACCGCCGTGAGCGGAAGCTTCCTTGAGGGCCTTCTGCATGTTGTCGAAGGCAACCTTGTCGATCAACGGGCCGACCAGAGCAGTGGTTTCAAGCGGCGAGCCGACGGAAACGCTGGCATAGGCCTTCTGCAGGCGCGGGACGAGAGCGTCATAAACGCTTTCATGAACGAACAGGCGACGCAGCGTCGTGCAGCGCTGGCCAGCGGTGCCCATGGCGCCGAAAGCAATTGCGCGCAGCGCCATGTCGAGATCGGCCGACGGGCAGACGATACCGGCATTGTTGCCGCCGAGTTCGAGGATCGCGCGAGCGAAACGCTTGGCAAGACGCGGACCGACTTCGCGGCCCATGCGGGTCGAGCCGGTGGCCGAGAGAACCGGAACCTTCGGGCTGTCCACGAGGACTTCGCCGATTTCGCGGTCGCCGAGCAGTACCTGCGAGAGGCCTTCCGGTGCATCGCCGAAACGCTTGAGGGCGCGCTGGAAGATCGCATCGCAGGCGAGAGCCGTGAGGAGGGTCTTTTCAGACGGCTTCCAGACAACCGAGTTGCCGCAAACGATGGCGAGAGCCGCGTTCCACGACCAGACGGCCACAGGGAAGTTGAAGGCGGAGATGACGCCGACAACACCGAGCGGATGCCAGGTTTCCATCATGCGATGGCCGGCGCGTTCGGTTGCAATCGTCAAGCCGTAGAGCTGGCGCGACAGACCGACAGCGAAATCGCAGATGTCGATCATTTCCTGCACTTCGCCGAGGCCTTCCGAAGTGATCTTGCCAGCTTCGATCGAAACGAGGCGGCCGAGATCTTCCTTGGAAGCGCGCAGTTCTTCGCCCAGAAGGCGGATCAGTTCGCCGCGCTTCGGTGCCGGAACGTTGCGCCAGGCGCGAAAGGCTTCATCGCCCTTGTCGATGATCTTGGCAGCGTCGTCCTTGCTGTGGGTCTTGACGGATGCGATCTGCTCGCCCGAGACCGGGCTGAAACCAGCAAGGTTGCCTGCGGTGTAAACGGCAGCGTCAACACCGAGCTTGGCGAGAAGCTCTGCGGCTTCCTTCTTCACGTCGACTTTTCTGACAGCGGTGTTCATAGCTTTCCTCTCTATGTCTTAACTTTACTCTGCCGCTTCAAGGCCGCCGAGGCGGGCCTGTACGGCTTCGATGGATTCACGTTCGATACGGGCGTAATGCTCGAATTCGTTGAGAACCTTGGCGCCAAGGTCTTCTTCAAAGCGCTTCTGGTTCGGGCTTTCCACGAATTCCTGCGTGTCGTCATCGCCCAGATTGGACTGGAATATACCGGCAGCACTGACCGGCAGGAAGTCTTCATAGGTCAGCGGGTCGAACTGAACCGCGCCAGCGGCTACAAGAAGCTCGATATCGGTGTTCGGCTTGAAGCTTGCAAGCTTTGCGGCGTCCTTGACCGAATAGGCGAAGTAGCCGAGGCCCGCTTCACGAATGCCAGCCCATGTGTCCGGGAAAGCTGCGAACGTGTCGCTCAGTGCCTTCACATAGGTGCTTGCATTGGAGCCATCCGGGGCCGGACGGGCAATGGCGCGGGTGTCGTTGAGAAGCTTGTCGTAAAGACCGCGCCCCTTTGGCGTCAGGGCAATGCCGCGCTGTTCGATTTCACCGAAGCGGGCGGTGTGCGAGCCGGGGGTCCACTGACCGTCGCTGCCGATGAAGGATACTTCTTCTTCCAGCGCCTTGAACGAGGTCTGGCGCAGGAGGATCGGGCACTTGCGGGTTGGCGGGCCTTCGACGACAGCCTTCGGATTGATGCCCCGTTCCGGCATCTGGTCCTGCACGGCGTCGATGTCGAGCGTGCGCGGTGTCAGATGGTTGATGTGCGGGCCCTTGAACGAAACAACGTCGGCAATCAGGCGGTGTGCATCATGCAGGCGATGGTAAAGCTCGGTCGAGACATTGGCGTGATCGTGCCAGCGGAAGGTTTCCAGCACTTCGGCCACGAACGCCTTGGCGTCGGCATCATTGAGGCCGCCTTCGGCTTCTGCCTTCTCGACGAGCACTACCGCGCCCGCGGTGAAGATGTTGCGCTTGGCCAGAACGTCTTCCGACTCCGCACGCAGCTTCTCGTCGGCGATGAGGTCGAGACGCAAGAGCGAGGTGAAGACGCGGAACGGATTGTGCTTCAGTGCGGCATCGTCAATCGGACGGAAAGCGGTGGAGTGAACGGGAACGCCAGCCGCGCTCAGGTCGTAATAGCCGACCGGGAACATGCCCATGACCGCGAAGACGCGGCGCATCATGAAAAGTTCAGCAGCGGTGCCGAGGCGAATAGCGCCATGACGCTCTTCGGAAATACGCTCCAGTGAGTCGGTTTCCGTCAGGCGTTCGTGCAGATGGCTGTCGTCCGCCAGAACCTTGGCGTTCACATCTGCGACGAGTTCCATCAGGGTGCCGTAGGCAGGCACTTCTTGCTTGTACATGCCGGACATCGCAGCCGAAAAGGCGGAGCGAATGGCGTCTGGCGATACGAATTTCTGCGCGTTCATGGCGTATGCTTCCGTAGAACTTGGATCGTCTTGGTAGGGGTCATATTCAGCATTGCGAAAACATGACGGGATTATGATGAAAATGTATCATATCAGCCGCTTTCCGGTTATGATTGCGCCGAAAGCAACTATGTTAATGCGAGATTGGAATGAAGCTAAGCAGGAGACTGATTCCGGACATCGCCACTTTGCAAGCCTTTGAATGTGCTGCGCGGCATGGCAGCTTCACCCAGGCGGCCAATGAACTCAATCTCACCCAGAGCGCCGTCAGCCGTCAGATCAAGGATCTGGAAAGCCAGCTCGGCGTGCTTCTGTTCGAGCGTATCCGCCAGCGCATTCTCCTGTCCGATGCGGGGCGCAAGTTTCTGCCGGAAGTCCGGCGTCTTCTCAACCAGACCGAAGATACGATGTTGCGCGCGATGGCCTCGGCGCAGTCCACATCGTCCTTCAGCGTCGCAACCCTGCCGACATTCGGCACGCGCTGGCTGATGCCGCGCATTCCCGATTTTGTCGAGAAACATCCGGGCATTGCCATCAATGTGGCGTCGCGTTCGGGCGTTTTTGATTTCGAGGAACAGCCGCACGATCTTGCCATTCACTATGGGCAGCCGGTTTGGGCGCACGCAACCTGCACTTTCCTGTGCAGCGAGGTGATTGTGCCCGTCGCAAGCCCGCGCCTGCTGGAAGCGCGCCATCCGGCCGCGCCGGAAGATCTGGAAAGCGAGCCGCTTCTGCATCTCGCGACACGTCCGAAAATGTGGGCGCAATGGTTCGAAAGCTGCGGCGTCGAAGGGCAGTCCGCTTATCGGGGGCACCGTTTCGACCAGTTTTCGATGGTGATCGGGGCGGCTCTGGCTAGTCTCGGCTTTGCGCTTCTGCCGCTTTATCTGATCGAGCAGGAGCTGCGCGATGGCGATCTGGTGCTGCTTTTCGAAAAGCCCATGCGCACGGAGAATGACTATTATCTCGTTGTGCCGGAAGGAAAACTGGAGAACCCGCTGACCCAGGTATTCTGCCAGTGGATCGCCGGGCAGGTGGGCAATACGGACTATTCGGCACTGGTTCATTCCAAACCGGAATGAATTGTTGCGCAATTAGCGCTGTCCATCCGGCTTTCGCGACGTGAAATAGATGCAGTCGGGTGGCTAGCCCGTTTTCCAATATATGAAATGGTTGCTCTCAATGTTGAACGATCCGCGCTCTCATGGTCTTTGGGAAAAGACCGCTCCGGCTGCTCCGAAGACCACGTCGCTGCAAGGCGACCTGACGGCCGACGTGGTGATTGTGGGCGGCGGTTTCTCCGGTCTTTCCACGGCTTTGCATCTGGCGGAAAAGGGCGTGAAGGCGATCGTCCTTGAAGGTATTGAGATCGGCTTTGGCGGTTCGGGTCGCAATGTGGGTCTGGTCAACGCCGGCATGTGGGTGATGCCCGATGATCTGCCGGGTGTTCTCGGCGAAAAATACGGTGCGCGTCTGCTCGATGTTCTGGGCAATGGCCCGAAGCTGGTTTTCGAAATCATCGAGAAAAACAAGATTGCCTGCGAAGTCGAAAAGCAGGGCACGCTGCATTGCGCCGTGGGCGCGAAGGGTCTGAAGGAACTGGAAGACCGCTGTGAGCAATGGGCGCGTCGTGGCGCCAATGTGAAACTGCTCGACGCCAGGGAAACCGAAGCCAAGGTCGGCACCAAGGCCTATGCCGGTTCGTTGCTTGATCTGCGTGCGGGTACGATCCAGCCGCTGGCCTATGTGCGCGGTCTGGCCCATGCGGCAGTTGGTGCAGGCGCACAGATTTTCACGGGCAGCCCGGTGGTCGGTGCTGAAGAAAAGAACGGCAAATGGACCGTCAAGACCGCCAAGGGTTCGGTCACGGCTGACTGGGTGGTCGTTGCCACCAATGCCTACACCAATGCGCCATGGGCTGAAGTCCGCGCCGAACTGGTGCATCTGCCTTATTTCAATTTTGCAACCACGCCGCTCTCCGACAATCTGAAAAAGAGCATTCTGCCGGAACGTCAGGGCGCGTGGGACACGAAGGAAGTTCTGTCGTCCTTCCGTTTCGACCAACAGGGCCGTCTGGTGTTCGGCAGCGTCGGCGCCCTGCGCAATACAGGCGCTTCCGTGCACAAGGCCTGGGCGAAGAAGTCGCTCAAGCGCCTGTTCCCGCAGATCGGCAATGTCGAGTTCGAAGCGGAATGGTATGGCAAGATCGGCATGACCAATGACAGCCTGCCGAAGTTCCATCGTCTGGCGCGCAATGTGGTCGGCTTCTCCGGCTATAATGGTCGCGGCATCGTGCCGGGCACCGTGTTCGGCAAGATCCTGTCGCAGCTCGTTTCGGGCGAAATCCAGGAAGACGATCTGCCACTGCCGGTCAGCGATCCGAAGGCGCAGAATTTCCGTGGTGTTCGCGAAGCTTACTACGAAGCAGGCGCGCAGATCGCCCATGTCGCAGAAATGGTAATTTGATTTTTCTGCACCCCTGCGGCTTGTCATAAAACCGCAGCGCAAATCCTCTATTGCGATGCGCATCGTCTCCAGATTGGAGAGATGCGGATCGCTGATGGCCATGAACATTCAATGCCTTAAAAGCCTTCCGATGGACGTGATTCCGCCGGAAGGCTTTTTTGCTTTCCGACTTTACGGCGCAGGATGTTTGACAGGTGCAGCATGAATAGAAATGATCGTGCCTATCGCCATAACAGTATCTGCGCGCTATCAGTTCGCACGCGGCAGGGCTGCGCTGGCATTGCCGGCCATGCTGGCGAGCATTACACCGAAATTCGAGGAGCAAACCCCATGAACAAGATGCTGAAGCGGGCCGTTGCCGTACCTGCGCTTCTTGCTCTATCCATCGCTGTGGCACAGGCCGACACGCTGACGCTTTATACCTCGCAGCCTGAAGCGGATGCGACCAAAACCGTCGAGGCTTTCCGCAAGGCCAATCCGGAAACGGAAGTGCAGATTTTCCGCTCCGGCACAAGCGAACTCCTCACCAAGCTTGCCGCTGAATTTTCCGCCGGTGCGCCGCAGCCAGACGTGCTGCTGATCGCCGATGCGGTGACCATGGAAGGCCTGAAGAAGGACAAGCGTCTGCTCGCCTATCCGGAAGCCAAGGTCAATGGTTTTGCAGCCGACGCCTATGACGCCGACAAGACCTATTTCGGCTCCAAGCTGATCACCACCGGCATTGCCTATAATACCGGCGCATCGCAGAAGCCGGAACATTGGGCTGATCTCGCCAAGGCCGATTATAAGGGCCAGGTGGTCATGCCGAGCCCGCTTTATTCGGGCGCGGCGGCTTACCTGCTGAGCGGTTTTGCACTCAACAAGGATCTGGGCTGGGATTACTTCAAGAATCTCAAGGCCAATGAACTGGCAAGCGTGAAGGGCAACGGCGCTGTGCTGAAGTCTGTTGCCAGCGGTGAAAAGCCTTACGGCATCCTCGTCGACTTCATGGCGCTCAACGCCAAGGCCAAGGGCTCGCCGGTCGAGTTCGTGTTCCCGTCGGAAGGCGTGCCTGCCGTGACCGAGCCGGTCGCCATCATGGCCACTGCCAAGAATGTCGATGGCGCCAAGAAGTTCGTTGACTTCATCCTCTCCGACGACGGCCAGAAGCTGGCGCTGGATCAGGGCTATCTGCCTGCCAAGGAAGGCGTTGGCCGTCCTGCCTGGCTGCCGGAAGGCACCAAGATCAACATCATGTCTATCGACACCCAGAAGGTTCTCGATCAGACTGATGCCGACAAGAAGCAGTTCTCCGAGCTGTTTGGCGGATAAGGCATTTCGATGCGTATCATGAAAGACCTTCAGGGCCGCGATGCGGCCCTGATTGTTGGCGTAACACTGATCGTGGCGGTTCTGTCGCTTCTCCCGATGGGCCGACTGCTGGTGGAGCTTGTTGCGCCGCAGGGGCAGTTTTCAACATCGGTTCTGGTTGAGACGCTGGGCAGCCAGTCGACATGGGTTGCGACGTGGCATTCCCTGCAAATCGGCATTGGCGGCACGTTGCTGGCACTTGCCTTCGGCATTGCCGCGGCGCTGCTAGTGGGCCTCACCAATATGCGCGGCCGCAATGTCTTCGTGCTTTTCTATGTAACGCCGCTGTTGATCGCACCGCAGGTGACGGCGCTGGCCTGGCTCCAGCTGTTCGGGCCGTCGAGCCAGTTTCTGAAACTCCTGGGCATGGCTCCGCCGCTTGGCAGCCGCAATCCGCTCTATTCCGTCTGGGGCATTATCTTTCTGCTCGGCGTGCAATATGGGCCGCTGGTTTTCCTCATCGTGCGGGCAGGCTTGCGCAAACTGCCGCGTGAACTGGTCGAGGCCGGTTTGAGCGCAGGTGCGAGCAAATGGACCGTGCTGCGCACCATCATATTGCCGTTGATGACACCATCGATCATCGGTGCTGCCGCTCTGGCCTTTGTCTCCTGTGTCGGCAATTTCGGTATTCCGGCTTTTCTCGGTATTCCATCGAATTATCTCGTCCTGCCAACGCTGATTTATCAACGTCTTGCCGGTGGCGGGCCATCGGTCCTGTCGAGCGTTGCCGTATTATCGGTGCTGATCGGGCTGATCGCTATGGCGGGTATCGCAGCGCAGGATTATGCATCGCGCAGACGCGATTTCCGCATCGTCTCCACATCCTTGCCCGCTGCCCCTTTCGCGCTCGGCCCCTGGCGTCTTCTGGCGGAAGTTGTGGCATGGCTGATGATTGTCGTTGTACTCGCGCTGCCATTGATCGGGTTGACGCTGTCGGCGCTGGTCCCGGCCTATGGCGTGCCGCTGACTTTCGCGACTGCGACATTTGAAAATTTCCGCTTCGTGCTCATGGAACATGGTGGAGCGGCGCGGGCCTTCGGCAACAGCATCCTGCTGTCGCTGATCGCAGCACTTTTTGCCGTTCTGATCGCCGTGCCGCTCGCCTATATGCTGGCTTGGCGCAAACGGCGCTGGACCCCGGTGCTCAATTTTGCCGCCGAGCTGCCCTATGCGCTTCCCGGCGTCGTGCTGGCCATTGCCTGTCTGCTGCTGTTCCTGAAACCGCTGCCTGTGATCGGCGTCAGCCTGTACAATACGCTCTGGATCATCCTGTTCGCCTATCTCGCGCGCTTCTTCGTGCTGGCGCTGCGGCCAACGGTTGCCGGTCTGCACCAGATTGATCGCGCGATGGAGGAGGCGGCACGCGTTGCAGGTGCGGGGCTTTTCTATCGGCTGCGCACGATTATATTTCCTCTTGTCGCACCGGCGACGCTTGCAGGCGGCGTGCTCATCTTCATGACCGCGTTTTGCGAACTGACGGTTTCGGCGCTTCTCTGGGCGTCGGGATCGGAAACGCTGGGTGTGGTGATGTTTTCTTTCGAACAGGCGGGTGATTCCGCCTATGCGGCTGCTCTATCCATTGTGGCCGTTGCGGTGACATTCATGCTGATGCTTGCAACAAATCTGTTTGCGCGGCGTCTTCCAAACGGAGTCCTGCCATGGCGCGACTGAAGATCGACCAGGTATCCAAGACGTTCAACGGGTTTCAGGCTCTGTCCGGCGTGACGCTGGATGTAAATGACGGCGAGTTCGTTGCCATTCTCGGACCTTCCGGCTGCGGCAAAACCACGTTGTTACGTATGATTGCGGGCTTCGAGGAAGTCGATGGCGGTGAAATCAACATCGGCGACAGCTGCGTCTCCCATGCAGGCGGCAATGTGCCGCCAGAAAAGCGGCAGGTCGGCATCGTCTTCCAGAATTATGCGCTCTGGCCGCATATGACCGTGGCGGAAAATGTTGGCTACAGTCTGCGCGTTGCCAAGGTCGCCAGGGCCGAGCGGGAGCGCCGGGTGAGGCAAGCGCTTGCGCTGGTCGATCTCGACGGTTTCGGTGATCGTCGTCCCGCCAACCTCTCCGGCGGACAACGCCAGCGCGTGGCGCTCGCCCGCTGTCTGGTGGCGGCGCCCTCGCTGGTGCTGTTCGATGAGCCGCTGGCCAATCTCGACGTGCATCTGCGCGCCTCGATGGAAGACGAGTTCGCCGCTTTCCACAAGCGCACCGGTACGACGATCATCTACATCACCCATGATCAGGCGGAAGCCATGGCGCTTGCCGACCGCATCGCTGTGCTGGATCACGGCAAGCTTCAGCAGTTCGATACGCCGCGAAAGCTCTATGAAGAACCTGCCAGTGAAATGGTGGCCTCCTTCATCGCCCATGGCATGGTTCTGCCTGCTGAAGTGGTGTCTTTTGCGCAAGCGGGCCATTGCGAAGCGCTGGTGCTGGGCAGCCGCACGCAGGTGCGGTGTTCGGGCATTGAAATGCCGCGCGCCAATGCACAGCTCTGCGTGCGGGCTGCCGATCTGAAACTCACCGAAACCGGTGGAATTCCGGTTCGCGTGAAGCGTTCTGTTTATCGCGGCGGTGGTTCGCGCATTGAGGCCGAAGTCATAACCAAGCCGGAAATTGCCCTTCATTTCGAAGTACGCGATCCGGTTCGGCTGGAAGAGGGCGACGAGGTTCGTATCGCGATCTGCGGCGGCTGGATCATCCCGACCGAAGATATGCCGGTGAGAAAAGCTTCAACCGGCTTTCCAATCGGCAATAAAATCTGACACTAATCAAAACATGTAAGTCTTCTTGTGAGAAGCGAGGTTGCCATATAAGCTCAGGCTAATATTTTTGCTGGAGGGGAGATGGCGGCAGCCCGTTTTTCCAATATTGATGGCTTGCGTGCGATAGCCGCAACATCAGTTGTGTTTCATCACTTCTTCGCCGATATACTGCATCACGCGACCTATAAGGACACGCCGTTATTCGGCATATTGATGTCCTTGGTCACAAGCTTCGACTTTGGCCGTTTCGGCGTGGTTCTGTTCTTTCTGATCAGCGGTTTTGTGGTGCCATTCAGTATCCGAAGCGGCAATAAGGGCGAGCATCCGATCCGGCGTTTTGCCATAGGGCGCTTCTTCCGCCTCTATCCGGCTTTCTGGCTGTCACTGGCTTGCATGTGGGCTTATTTGACGTTCACGGGCGACAGTCCGGAACTGAAAACGCTGGCCGCCAATGTGACCATGGCGGCAAATATGTTCGGCCAGCCCTGGCTGTCGGGCGTTTATTGGACGCTCTTTATCGAGCTTGCCTTCTATATCCTGATCGCGCTGGCTTTCATGGCGGGCATCTTGCGCCAGCCATTGATGATCTTCGCTGCCGGGTTATTGCTGGCGGCTTCCACCGGCGTGCCGTTCATGCTGCGCTCGTTCGGCATCAACTTGCCGGTGATCTATATCGGGCTGCATTTGTCGTTTCTGTTTTGCGGCCTGCTCTTGCGTCTCGCCGTTATCGAAAAAGCGCCGCATGCGGTCTGGACTGCGCTTGTGCTGGCCATCGTGCAGATGAGCATTATCGGTTCGATTGGTGATTTCTCGCTGGCCCGGAACGACACATTCTTCATCGTTGGCAAGTTTCCGGTCATTGCCGCCTATATCGCGGCCTATGCGGTTTTTCTGCTGTCACTCTGGACCATGCGACCGAAATCCGAAATTTTGGCAGCGACGGGCGAGATCAGCTATTCAATCTATCTCTTTCACGTGCCGGTGTTCTGGACGATCTTTCTGTTCCTGCCGCCGACCGGCTTGTGGAGTGACCTGATAACGATGGTGCTCTGCGTGGTGGCCGCCTTTGCCGTTTCCAGCCTGACCTATCGTTTTGTCGAAAAGCCGATGATCGCCGTTGGCCGACGGTTGGCCGGGCAGGCAAAACGCCCGGTGCCGCAGGTACAAAACTAGAGCATTTCCAGCAAAAGTGCGTAGCGGTTTTGCGTAGGATAATGCGTAGAAACAAATAGATAAGCGCATCACGAAAAGTGTGAAACGGCCTTCACGTGGCTGGTGAAGGCCGTCTGGTTGTTATTTTTTCTTCATCGCTTCCAGCAGTGCCGCGCCGAACCCGCCCGTTGCGGGCTGTTCCTGCTTGCGCTGCGGCGTAAAGTTCTTGGCCGGGCGTTGGTCACGGGTGCTGGGACCACGCGGAGCCGGGGCATCGCCGCCATCTTTGCGCCCGGTGGCGTCGCCACCATCTTTGCGCATAGAAAGGCCGATGCGCTTGCGCGGCACGTCCACTTCCGTCACACGCACCTTCACCACATCGCCCGCTTTCACCACTTCATGCGGGTCTTTGACGAAACGGTCTGCGAGCTGCGAGACATGGACGAGGCCGTCCTGATGCACGCCGATATCTACAAAAGCACCGAAGGCGGCCACGTTGGTCACGGTGCCTTCCAGCATCATGCCGGGTTTCAGGTCCTTGATGTCGTCAATGCCGTCGGCAAAGGTTGCGGTCTTGAATTCCGGTCGCGGATCGCGGCCCGGCTTGTCCAGTTCGGCAATGATGTCGCGCACGGTTGGCAGGCCGAACCGTTCATCCACGAAAACCCGCGGGTCGAGGCTTTTCAGCGCCACGCTGTCGCCCATCAGCGCACGCACATCGCGACCGCATGCGGCAACGATCTTCTTCGCCACGCCATAGGCTTCCGGGTGAACCGATGAAGCGTCGAGCGGTTCGCTGCCGTTCGGAATGCGCAGGAAACCCGCGCATTGCTCGAAAGTGCGGTTGCCAAGACGTGCGACTTTGAGCAGTTCTTTGCGGTTCTTGAAGGCGCCTTCGGCATCCCGGTGGGCCACAATGGCCTCGGCGATGGATGTGCCAAGCCCCGACACGCGGGCAAGCAAGGAGGCGGATGCCGTATTGAGATCGACACCAACCGCATTCACCGCGTCTTCCACAACGGCATCGAGGGCGCGGGCAAGGCGTATCTGATCGACGTCATGCTGGTACTGGCCGACGCCGATGGATTTAGGCTCGATCTTAACGAGTTCGGCCAGCGGGTCCTGCAGGCGGCGTGCAATGGAAACCGCACCGCGCAGCGAAACGTCCAGCTGCGGGAATTCGGATGCGGCAGCTTCCGATGCCGAATAGACCGATGCACCCGCTTCTGAAACGATGACCTTCAGCGGTTTTGGCGCTGGCATGTCCGACAGCATGTCCACGACGAGACGCTCCGTCTCGCGGCTGCCGGTGCCGTTGCCAATCGCGATGAGTTCTATTCTGTGCTTGCGAACGAGGCTGGCCAGTTCAGCCTGTGTGCCGCGCACATCGTTTTTGGGCGGGAAGGGGTAGACCGTGGTGGTGTCGAGCAGTTTTCCCGTGCCGTCGACCACTGCCACCTTGACGCCGGTGCGGATGCCCGGGTCGAGACCCATCGTGGCGCGCGAACCGGCAGGTGCGGCCAGCAACAGGTCTTTCAGATTGCGGGCGAAAACATTGATCGCCTCTTCTTCGGCGCGCTCGCGCAGCTCGCGCATCAGGTCGAGCGAAAGCGAGAGCGACAACTTCACGCGCCAGGCCCAGCCTGCCACTTCCATCAGCCAGCGGTCGCCCGGCAGCGTGCCGCCAATCGCATAGGCGGCAGCGATCTTGCGCTCGACGGGTTTCACAGGTGAGGTGTCGTCGGCATCGATTTCGATGTCGAGCGACAGAAAATCCTCGTTGCGTCCACGCAGCATGGCGAGCGCGCGGTGACCGGCGACGGTGGCCCAGCGTTCGAAATGATCGAAATAATCCGAAAACTTCGCGCCCGCCTCCTGCTTGCCGTCGACAACGCGTGAACGCAGCACGGCACGGTCCTTCAGATAGTTGCGCAGATTACCAATCAGCTCGGCATTTTCCGCAAAACCTTCGGCAATGATGTCGCGCGCGCCATCGAGTGCTGCTTTTACATCGGCGACTTCGCCGGTGACATAGGACGCGGCTATCTCGGCAGGCACAAGGCGACGGTCGGTGAGGATCGCCTCGGCCAGAGGCCCAAGGCCGCGCTCGCGGGCGATTTCCGCACGGGTGCGGCGCTTCGGCTTATAGGGCAGATAGAGATCTTCCAGCTCGGCTTTGGTCTGGACATTGGCGATCTTCAATTCCAGTTCGGGCGTCAGCTTTTCCTGACTACGGATCGATTCCAGAATGGATGTGCGGCGGGCTTCAAGCTCACGCAGATAGGCAAGGCGTTCGGAGAGCTGACGCAGTTGCGTATCGTCGAGCCCGCCGGTGACTTCCTTGCGGTAGCGCGCGACGAAGGGCACGGTCGAGCCTTCGTCCAGCAGACCGATAGCGGCGAGTGCCTGCTCTGGCTTTGCGTTGATTTCCGCCGCGATAATTCCGGCAATGCGCTTGCTGTCGTCCGCCATCTTCATTCCAATCTCAAATATTTGCAGCGAACATAGTCGGATGTCCGTTCGGCGCAATCAAGGCGGTATCGATGTTCCACAGGAAAGGCGGCAGTTTGGCCGTTCACGCCGATGTGAACACCTCGCCCCTTTTTAAATCGGGTTTCAGCGATATCTATATCGTGAAATGACGATATGCATTAGATCAGCGAGGTGATTGCAATGTCGGACGTTCAATCCACAGTCTCGGCGATACCCTTGGATGAGATATTCAAGGCACTTAGCAATCCGGTGCGTCTCGAAATTTTGAGCTGGCTCAAAGAGCCGGGGAAACATTTCTCCGCTCAGCACATGTCTTTGGAGATGGGCGTGTGCGCGGGCCAGTTCGAACGGTGTGGTCTGTCTCAATCCACCGTTTCAGCCCATTTGTCCGTACTGACAAAAGCGGGGCTGATAACGCCCCATCGTGTCGGCCAATGGACGTTCTACAAACGCGACGAAGAGGCAGTTGCCGCCTTCATCGCGTCGCTATCCGGTCTTTGACCAGTTCTTCCCGTTTGACCAACCTTTCCAATTTGCCCAACTTTTCCAACTTGAAGGAAATGCACTATGGCCACCTTGTTCGATCCTGTCACCGTCGGTGATCTGAAGCTTGCCAACCGCGTTGTGATGGCGCCGCTGACGCGCAATCGCTCGCCGCGTGCCGTGCCGAATGATCTCAATGTCACCTATTACGAGCAGCGCGCCAGTGCTGGCCTCATCATCACCGAGGCAACGCCGATCAGTCATCAGGGACAGGGCTATGCCGATGTTCCGGGTCTTTATTCGGCCGAGCAGCTCGCTGGCTGGAAGCGGGTGACCGATGCCGTTCACACCGCCGGTGGCAAGATCGTTGTGCAGATGTGGCATGTGGGCCGTATTTCCCACAACACCTTGCAGCCGAATGGCGGCAAGCCGGTCGCACCTTCGGCGATCATTGCCAAGTCGAAGACCTATCTGGTTCATCCTGATGGCACGGGCGAATTCGCACCGACCTCCGAGCCGCGCGCGCTGGAAAAGAGCGAGATTGCAGAAATCGTCGCCACCTATGCCAAGGCTGCCAAGGATGCGATTGACGTTGCCGGCTTCGACGGTGTCGAAATCCATGCGGCCAACGGCTATCTGATCGACCAGTTCCTGCGTTCGGGCAGCAATCAGCGCACAGACGAATATGGCGGCTCGATTGAAAACCGCGCGCGCTTCCTGTTCGAAGTGGTTGATGCGATCACCAAGACGGTCGATGCAGGCAAGGTCGGTATCCGTCTTTCGCCGGTCACGCCCGCCAATGACGCATCGGATTCCGATCCGCAGCCATTGTTCGATTATGTCATCGACAAGCTTGCCGCTTATGGTCTCGCCTATGTTCATATTATCGAAGGCGCAACCGGCGGTCCGCGTGACTTCCAGCAGGGCCCGCAGCCTTTCGACTATGCTCACCTGAAGCAGGTCTATCGCGACGCTGGCGGCGATGCCGCCTGGATGGTCAATAATGGCTATGATCGCGAGCTGGCCGAGGAAGAAATTGCAAGCGGTCGCGCCGATCTGGTGGCATTCGGCAAGCCGTTCATTTCCAATCCGGACCTCGTGCGCCGTCTGAAGGAAAATGCGCCGCTCAACGAGCTGGACCAGCAGCATATGTATGGCGGTGGCGCCAAGGGCTATACGGATTATCCGGCGCTCGCCTGATATTGAAAACAAAAAAGCCCGGTCGCGCGACCGGGCTTTTTCTTTGCGATACTTGAATAGTCAGAGCCTGGCGCGGGTCGAACGCGGCGTGGCCAGCAGAAGATTGGTTTCGCTGGCCTTGATGCCGGGCACAAGGCGGATACGACGCAGCACGGCGTCGAAGTCGGTGAGGGTGGCCGCGCCCAGCTCAACCACCAGATCGAAACGACCATTGGTGGTGTGGACGGCGGAAATTTCCGAGAAACCGCCAAGCGCCTTGACCACACGGTCGGCGACATGGCCCTCGATTTCGATCATCATGATGCCGCGCACCGGCAGGTCGACAGCGTCCGAGCGCAGAATGACCGTATAGCCCAGAATATCGCCTGAACGTTCCAGTCGCTCCATGCGCGCACGTATCGTTGCGCGGGAAACGCCAAGGTCTATCGCAATGTCGGATATGCTGCGGCGGCCATTATGGCGCAAAAGCGTAATAAGCTTTTCATCCAGATCGTCCATAGTTTCTCCAATTTGAAAAGCCAATCCGACATTCTGATAAACCAAACCGATAAAATTGCCAATCCGGTTGGTTCACATCGCCAAATAAAAATGATGAATCTTGGAGCAATAATCAGAAGGAACCTTGTTTAATGCATTGCAAGATTTTGGGACTACCCGTTCAGGAAGGCACTGGCCGCGCAGGCTGCAATATGGGTCCCGATTCCTACCGTGCCGCCGGTATTGCGGATGCCATCCGCGAGCTTGGTCACGGTTTTACGGATCTCGGCAATCTGGTTCCCAGCCCCGCACAGGCTGCAAAGGCCCCGCAGGAACATCCAAACCACGCGATCAAGGCGCTGCCAAGCGCAGTTGCATGGATTGAGGCGATCAGCGACGCGGCTTTCCGCGAGAGCGAAGAGGGCTTCCCGATTTTCCTCGGCGGCGACCATCTTCTGGCTGCCGGAACGGTTCCGGGCATTGCGCGCCGCGCTGTCGCAAAGGGCCGCAAGCAGTTCGTGCTCTGGCTCGATGCGCATACGGATTTCCACACGCTGGAAACCACAACCAGCGGCAATCTGCATGGCACGCCGGTTGCCTATTATACCGGGCAGAAGGGCTTCGAAGGCTATTTCCCAAAGCTGGAAGCCGCTATCGATCCGCACAATGTCTGCATGCTCGGTATCCGCAGCGTCGATCCGGCTGAACGTCTGGCCATCCAGAAAACCAAGGTTTCGGTTTTCGACATGCGCATGATTGACGAGCACGGCGTGGCCGCCCTGTTGCGCCGTTTCCTCGACCGCGTGAAAGCGGAAGACGGCCTTCTGCATGTCAGCCTCGATGTCGATTTCCTTGACCCGTCGGTTGCACCAGCTGTCGGCACCACGGTTCCGGGTGGCGCGACCTTCCGCGAGGCGCATCTCATCATGGAAATGCTGCATGACAGCGCCCTGGTTACGAGCCTCGATCTGGTCGAGCTGAACCCGTTCCTTGATGAACGCGGCCGCACTGCCACCGTCATGGTCGACCTGATGGCGAGCCTTCTGGGCCGCAGCGTCATGGATCGTCCGACGATCAGCTACTAAGGCGTGTCACCTGCCTGCTTGGGCCGTTATGCGGCCCGACGCAACAGAATGACGCTCCGATCATTGTATCAATACGCAATGCGTTCCGAAGGTCGTGTCAGTCTTTCGGAGCGTGTTTAAGGAGAATTTGAATGACCCAGCCGAACCTCAACATCGTCCCCTTCGTCAGTGTCGACAACATGATGAAGCTGGTGCTTTCCATCGGCGTCGAGACTTTCCTGAAGGAACTCGCAGATTACGTGGAAGAGGATTTCCGTCGCTGGGAAAATTTCGACAAGACCCCGCGTGTTGCGTCCCACTCCCGCGAAGGCGTGATCGAGCTGATGCCGACGAGCGACGGTACGCTCTATGGCTTCAAATATGTCAACGGCCACCCGAAGAATACGCGTGAAGGTCTTCAAACCGTCACGGCTTTTGGCGTTCTGGCTGATGTCGGCAGCGGCTATCCGATGCTCCTGACCGAAATGACGATCCTGACGGCGCTGCGCACGGCTGCCACTTCTGCGGTTGCCGCCAAATATCTTGCGCCGAAGAATGCCCGCACCATGGCGATTATCGGCAATGGCGCGCAGAGCGAATTCCAGGCCATGGCGTTCAAGGCGCTGCTCGGCGTGAACAAGCTCCGCCTATACGATCTCGACCCGGAAGCGACCGCAAAATGCATGCGCAACCTTGCCCATGCAGGCTTTGACATCGTCGCCTGCAAGTCGGTTGAGGAAGTGGTCGAGGGTGCCGACATCATCACGACCGTAACGGCTGATAAGGCCAATGCCACCATCCTGACCGACAATACGGTTGGCGCGGGCGTGCATATCAATGCCGTTGGTGGCGATTGCCCGGGCAAGACCGAATTGCACGGGGACATTCTGCGCCGTTCCGACATTTTCGTCGAATATCCGCCGCAGACCCGGATTGAAGGTGAAATCCAGCAGCTGCCGGAAGACTATCCGGTCAACGAGCTGTGGGAAGTCATCGCTGGCAAGGCGGAAGGCCGCAAGGACGCGCGCCAGATCACGCTGTTCGATTCCGTTGGCTTTGCCACGGAAGATTTCTCGGCGCTGCGTTATGTGCGCGACAAGCTGAAGGATACGGGCCTTTACGAGCAGCTCGACCTGCTGGCCGATCCGGATGAGCCGCGCGATCTGTTCGGCATGCTGTTGCGTCACGAAAAGCAGCTGGAAGCAGATAAGTCGAAGCCTGCCGCCTGAGTGTCTGATCCAAAAGCCGCCATGCCGGTCTGCAAATGGCAATTTCTGCGCTTCCGGTGCTCGCGTACCTTTAAGTACGGCTCAAGCTCCGGTTCTCGAAATCACCATTTTCGCTATGGCCTGTCGCTTTTTGATTCAGACACTATAGCGCGCGGCGAGCATGACGCGGGGCGGCGATACGCCCCGCTTGCGTTGCAATGGCCATTTCGAAACTGTCGGCAATGCGCCTTGCGCGGTCGATGAAAATGATCGCCGCTTCCGCAGGATAGATATCGCGTGCGGTTTGCTCGAATAGCGCAAGCCAGCGGTCAAAATGCTCATTCTTCAAATTGAGTTTGAGATGCGGCGGCATAGGCCGCCCGTCATATCCGCCGGTCTTGAGAATGACCGACGACCAGAATTGCGCAATCTGCGCAATATGATGATCCCAGTCATGCACGGCCTCCGCAAAAATCGGCCCGAGCAGCTCATCCTCCCGCGCCCGGCCATAGAATGTGGCCACCAGTTCCTGAATGGAAGCGGGGTCTATCGATGGGTGCGGCTGGTTGATGAGAAGGGTCATGGCAAGGCTTTCGGGGTTGTTCCAGCCCGGATATAGGCGCTCGCCCTCCGCTTATCCAGCGCAGCTTTGCCGCATCCTGGCTCTATTCCTCCGAGCGGCTCTTATTTTCACGGTCGCGTTCATAGCGCTTCTTGAGCGGAAAGGGCGGCAACCAGCTCTCGCGGCGGATCGTCCAAAGCTCGTAGGTCGGCACGAATTGATCGGGGGCGTCCAGTGAGCCCAGATTGACCTCGATCTCATCGCCAGAACGGCCAAAGACTGTGGAACCGCAGCGCGGGCAGAAATGCCGTCCGGCATAGTCGCGCGTTTCGCCGCTAACCGTGACTGCATTCTCAGGAAATATAGCCGAGGCGTGAAAGAGCGCCCCGTGATGCTTGCGGCAGTCGAGACAGTGGCAGAGGCCCACCCGATAGGGACGCCCCGTGGTCACAAACCGGACATTGCCGCACAGGCAGCCACCCATTGATTGTTCCATATGCCTCCTCCTCAATTCAGCGATGAAGCCTTCTATAATGAGGGGCTCCAACCGTAATGCAACCGGCGCAATGACTGCCGAAATATTGCATCGCTAACAGTGTGTATTGGATTCGAATCTGGTTCTGTCACCACGGCTGAGCAGAACTGGAGGGCTGATATTGGCCCCCGAGGGAATTTTTTCCGCAACAATCTGTATTGATTGCTTATGGTAAATTTCTGATAGCACCGTTATTTATTGAAAGAAATCAATAAGTTTCAGATCGTTAAATATAATCATCTAATATTTGTGTATCTGTTATAAACATCTGGCTTGATCTACTCAAAATTTAAGTATTGCCCCAATAATAAATTGGCTTCTTAATGCCCGGGGCTTTTATGCAATGAACTGAGGGGTTTCGATGCATTTAGGTGTTCGCGGATTGACGGCCGCCCTATTGCTTTCCACGACGGCGCTTTTCACAGTCGGCGCTGTGCTTCTGCAATCTGGTAATGCTCAGGCTGCGTGTGTGTTTTCACCGACAGCTGGTGACGATGTTTTCATCTGTGATAGCGGCACGTCCGCAGCAGGTCTGACTGATACGAGCGGTAACAACACGCTCCTGCTGCCTGAAGGCGGCAGCGGCACGGTCAATGGCAATGTGACCTTCGGAGCGGGGACAGATCGCATCGAGGTGCATTCGGGGTCGATTGTCGGCAATGTCGATCAGGGAAGCGGCGCAGATGCGTTCGTCATTTCCGGCGGCACGGTGACGGGCAATGTCCAGCAGGGCGCGGGCGTCGATGATTTCCAGATGACCGGCGGCCAGATCGGCTCGCTCAATCAGGGTGACGCTCGCGATACGTTTTTCATGTCGGGCGGACGGATTGTCGGTGCCTTCGAAGATGGCGATTATGCCGTCATGACCGGCGGTCAGATCGGTCGCGTCGATATGAAGCTCGACAAGAACTACTTCAATATGTCGGGCGGTATCATCGACCGTAATCTGGTGACGGGCTTTGACACTGATACGATCATCATTTCCAACGGCAGCATTGGCGGCAATATCAGCGTCAGCGGTGGCGCGGACAGCGTGACAATCACAGGCGGCACGATCGGCGGCAACGTTCTCATGAGCGTCGGCAACGATCAGTTCACCTGGAACGGTGGCGGCGTCGTGAATGGCTTTGTTGATCTCGGCGGGGACGACGACGTTGCAGTACTCGCCAATCTGACCGATGCCAATATAGGCGCAACATCGCGGATCACCGGCGGTGTGGGGATCGACAGTCTGACATTCGACAATGTTGTGGCAGGTGCGGTCAGCCGCTTCGACAGTTGGGAAACCGTCAATCTCACCAACAATACCAGCCTGACTTTCGATACGGCGTTTACGCTGGGTGACGCCGGAACTGGCACGGGCACGCTCAATATCGACGCGACGAGCACCATTCTGGGCGGCTCTGCACAGTCAAGCATCGTGCCTTTCACAGCGGGACAACTGGCCAATGTGGTCAATGCGGGCCGCATCGACTTGACAAATGGCGGCTCCAGCACGACCGACAGTTTGACGATCACAGGCAACTATACCGGACAGAACGGACTGTTGCTCATCGATACGGTATTGGCGGGCGATGGTTCGCCATCGGACAGACTGGTGATTGATAGCGGTGCCGCTTCCGGCAACACCACAATCGAGGTGAACAATGTCGGTGGCGCTGGCGCCAGAACCGCTGCCGACGGCATCATGGTGGTGCAGGCGCTCAACGGTGCGACCACGACTGCCGGCGCTTTTGCGCTGAACGAGCCTCTCGCGGCGGGCGCCTACCAATATTACCTGTTCAAGGGCGGTGTCTCCGCCGACACGACTGAAAACTGGTATCTGCGCTCGACAATCGTACAGGGAATTACGCCGACCGCACCTGTCGTGCCAACTCCGGTGCCGCTCCCGGCTCCGGGTGTTGCGCCGCCTTCGGCTGACGCGACGCCTGTTGAAGGCGATGTCGTCACGCTTTATCGCGAAGAGGTGCCGGTCTATTCCGCGCTGCCACCGGTTGCGCATCATCTCGCGTTGACCACGCTCGGCACATTTCATGAGCGCCGGGGCGAACAGGACCTGCTCAAAAGTGGCGGCTATTTGCCGTCAAGCTGGATGCGGGTGTTCGGTCAGGACGTGGACATGAAGTGGAAGGGAACGGTTGGGCCTGCCGTCGATGGCAGCCTTCTCGGCCTTCAGGTCGGCCAGGATCTGTTCGGTTATGAATCGGCCAGCGGCCATTTCGACCGCTTCGGCGTCTTCTTCGGTTATGCGCGCGCCACGGGCGACATTACCGGTCAGGCGCTTGGTTGGAACGATCTTGCAGTTGGCGATCTGGACGTTTCGGGCGCCAGCTTCGGCGGCTACTGGACCCATATTAGCCCGCAAGGCTGGTATCTTGATGCCGTGTTGATGGGGACATGGTTCGACGGCAGCGCCAGTTCCAACGCGCAGCAAAGCATTGATGTCGGCGGTCATGGCGTGACGGCCTCGCTGGAAGGCGGCTATCCGGTAGCGCTGGGCGGAAACTGGACGCTGGAGCCACAGGCGCAACTGATCTGGCAGCATCTGTCGCTCGATGATCAGGCAGACAGCTATTCCAGCGTGACGTTTGATTCCGACAACGCCTGGACCGGTCGCATCGGCATGCGCTTGCAGGGCACGCAAGACACGTCGTTCGGCAAGCTGCGCCCCTATCTGAAGGCCAATCTCTGGCAGAATTTTTCATCGGATCAGGTCGTCATCTTTGGCACCGATCCTATCACCACGAATTTGAAGGGCACCTCGCTGGAAGTGGGCGGCGGGGTAACGATCGATGTAACGGAAAAGGCCAGTCTTTTTGCGACGGCCGATTACACAACCAATCTTGGAGGAGAGCGAACCCGTATCTGGGAAGGCAATATCGGACTGAATGTAAAGTGGTAATTTTAATGGCGGCTGACGGCGTCGCCATATTCATTTCAGGTGAGGGAACACGATAATGGGCAGACGCGCATATGATAAACTTGCGAAGATTTGTGCATCTCTGAATACGTCCGAACAGGAACTGGCTTACGCGCTCGGCATATCGCGCATCGCACTCAAATCAATCGAACGACCCGACGCCCCCCTCTATCTGCGTCTGGCGCTTGCAGCACTGCTGTCGGACATGGACCCCGATGAAGTGCTGAATGCTACTCATTCATCCCCCACGATCGACGTACCGCTGCACATCTTGTCAACGCGGTAGAACTCAAAGGTTGAAGACCAAAGGGTGTTGTCATGACAAAAACTGTCGCCCTGCTTTTCTTGTTTGGCCTCTTAGCTTACCCCCAACTGGCGGAGGCGGCCTGTTCACAGGCGGCTAGTGCTTCCGAGCTTATGGCGCAAAGACAGCTTACTGCGTTGCGCGGCATGGAGCGGGCGCGCGGCTGCAAAGGCGATAGCGGCGGTGGGCTGTTCAATGCCTG
Source organism: Ochrobactrum sp. P6BSIII (assembly GCF_014138065.1). Lineage (NCBI taxonomy): Bacteria > Pseudomonadati > Pseudomonadota > Alphaproteobacteria > Hyphomicrobiales > Brucellaceae > Ochrobactrum > Ochrobactrum sp. P6BSIII. Next base: position 73,882 of record NZ_JACGXB010000003.1, read on the forward strand.
TCGCGATTTGTCGGTGCGCATCGCAGAGGTGCAGCGGCAGATTTCGGCGGGGCTCGCGTCGCGGGCCTGTTCCAACGCATCGTCTGCAACACAGAGCGCGCGCGTGGACCGGCCAAAGGCAGCGAATGTCACGGCCAAGGCCGACGACAAATCGACGCCGTCCTGGGGTGGCAAGGGCGCGCTGACCTATTGCGTGCGGCTTTCCGATGGCTACCTGTTCCCGGCACCGCATTCGCAATTCGACAAAGCGGAGAGCACCCCGGAAACGCTGGCTCAATGCCGGTTCATTTGCCAGAATCAAAATGTCGATCTTTATGTTCTGAGCGACCCGAATGGCGAAACGGCGGATATGATTTCCGCTACCAGCGGCAAGTCCTATGCCGACCTGCCCACCGCGTACAATTATCATGATAGCGGAAACTTCCAGAAGTGCGACTGGGCGGGCTATGTCGCCAAGGTGAGCGAGCTGCGTGCCAGCAATCGATCCGCCAAAGCTATGCGCAATGTGGTCATGCCGATGCCGGATAATCGCCCCGCGCGCAATGCCGATACAGTTGATACGGTCGCCACGGCGGCCTTTGCGCCGCTGACGGACCGAACGGTTCGCGTTGTTGGACCGGCTTTCATTTTCGACGAGAGTTTGAAGAATTAGCCCATAGTAACGGATGAGCGAGCACAAGTTTCGGAGAACAGCTGCTTCCAGATCGGACGGATATGTCCGTTATATGTGATGCACTCGGGGTAAAGGCCGCTTTGGACACGGCTTTGTCCGACAGTTTCCCAATGTGGCGAATAGTCATTCTGCCAATCAAAATCCTGCGAAATAAGTGTTTCCCAATCGAAGGCTGTCGGGTCACACGCCAAAATTCTCTGCGCTTCTTCTGCCAAAGGCGTGTATTTTTCGACTGCGGCGATCTTTCTGCTTCGCGCGGCTGAATTCAGCTGAAGCACGACTTCCGTTTTTCCCGCAACATTTGTAGTTGCCGCAGAACAAAGATGACGCGCCGGAATGGCCGATGCGACAAGACGATGCTGAACCATTTTACCGAACGCCCAGGCCATATCGTGCATTGGATTGTAGCCATCCAATGCATCAGAAATAATCTGTACAGGCCGGTCCAGAGGAATGTCATCGAGAATTGCATTGAGCATTGTTGTGAAAAATGCGCTTTGACCACCTAGTATCGCGCTGTACCACGCTTTGTCCGTTATTGTGCCGAAGACAGCACCGGGCAACCCGCCTGCGTTTTCAATAACAGCTCTGGAATAGTGGGTTCTGGATGATAGCTTGCCGCCTGATCCATCCGTCAATAAATATACCGTCGGCCGGTGAAGCTCTAACCAATGGTGAATTCTAAGTTCGTGGCCCGGATGTGCCAGAATCAGGATGTTCAGTGTTGGTTGGGGCATGTGGCCTCTGCGTCATATATAAGCTAATCCTTCGCATACTAACTATAAATTGCAAGGGCTTTTGAAGTGCGCGTTCTCATCACAAATCTGTTCATGTTCTCGAATTCGGGCACGGAAACTGTGTCTGCCTTGTTAGCAGACGGTTTGCGCCAGGCGGGACACGAAGTGGTGGTCTTTGCGCCCACGCTGGGCGGTCTGGCGCAAGGAATGCGCGCGAGGGGGCATAAAGTCCATGATCGTATTGACCAAATCACTGAGAAGCCTGATGTTATTCATGCCCATCATTTGACGCCGACGCTGATCGCCATGGCGCGATTTCCCGATGTGCCTGTCGTGTTTACGTGCCACAGCTCTTTTTTTGAGGTTGAGGCGCCGATGCTTCATCCGCAAATTCGTCAATGGGTGGCGGTTGATGAGGCGTGCCGGGCGAAAAGTCTATCGCGCGGCGTTCCATCGGATCGCTTGAGCATCATTCACAACGCGGTGGATTTAAAGCGCTTCAAGCCGCGACAGCCTCTCCCGACAAAGCCCGTGCGGGGTCTGTTACTCACCAAAAACCGCGAACATCAGCAGGCGGTGCGAGAAGCCTGCGCGATTATGAATGTCACGCTGGACGAGATGGGCCCCGCGACTGGTAAGATCTCTGGTGAAATCGAAAAAGATCTCGTGAATTACGACATCGTTTTTGCAACCGCGAGAATGGCAATCGAAGCGGCGGCAGTGGGTTGTAGCGTGATCGTCTGTGACGCCCGGGGCTTTGCAGGTCGTCTTTCGACCGCGAATATCGAGCGATGGCGGGATTGGAATTTGGGCGTTGGGCTCTTGTCCCAGCCGACGACGATTGAAAATGTGACACAAGCCATATCCGAATATGATGCGGATGATGCACACGGGGTGATGCTTTATATGCGATCAGTCGCCGGGCTTGATGCTTATATCGACGACTATGTGCGGATTTATCAGAAAGCCGTTGAAGACCATGCGCCGCTTAATACGGCAGAATGCCATCTGGCATCGGCGCATTGGATCGAAGAACTGGTCGTGACCAGCGAGAAAAGAAAATGGCATGCGATTGCCACTGAGCTGGGCCAGCATCAAGAGAACAATTATCAAGATGTTTTTCTGGCACGCCTTGGTGATGTTGAAGCAGGCTTAAGAGATGTTCGAAAGGATGCCCAGGAAAGCTCTGTTTCCGTTGGAAACCGGCTTGATGCAACGAATGATCTGCTTGCTTCTATAAATGGATCGACGGCTGCAGTCGGACGGTTCACAGATCAGGCTAGAAATTTCTACCAAGCGCTCATCCCCACATCTGTCCGCAAAGTGCTTTACAGATGGCGGCAGCAGTAATGCGTGACCAGATATTCGATTCAATCGGCTGGAAGGAGACGATGGTAGCGGAGGAGGGATTCGAACCCCCGACACAAGGATTATGATTCCTCTGCTCTAACCTACTGAGCTACTCCGCCACGCGTCGCTTTGCAGAACTTTTTATCGTCACCGTTTCCGGTGGGACAAAGCATTGTTCCTGCAAGGAATGGCGGCGGTATATGTGGGGAATGAAAACCTGTCAAGCACTCTTCGCACAGGTTTCGTCTTGTTTTCCATCATTTGCACCGATAAGGAACTGTGCATAAGCAAAGGCATAGTTTCATGGCACCTCGTATTGCGGTTTTGGGTTGCGGCTATTGGGGCGGCAACCACATTCGTACCCTGAAGAGCCTCGGCGCCCTTCAGGCAGTCTCCGACGCCAATCCGGCAAATGCCGAACGATTCGCTTCCGAATTCGGCGTTCCCAATGTTCCGGTCGATGAATTGTTCACCCGTCCAGACGTCGACGCTATCGTTCTGGCCCTGCCTGCACAGTTCCACGCGCAATATGCGACCGAAGCTGTGAAGAACGGCAAGGACGTTCTTGTCGAAAAGCCCATTGCGCTCGATGTCGCATCGGCGGAAGCAGAAGTGGCCGCGGCGCGCGAAAACGGTCGCATCTTCATGGTTGGGCACGTTCTGCGTTTCCATCCGGCTTTCGAGAAGCTTCTCGACATGGTCAAGAGCGGTGAACTTGGCGAGATCCGTTATGTTCATTCGCATCGCGTCGGTCTCGGCAAGTTCCATGCGCAGTTCGATGCGCTGTGGGATCTCGCGCCGCACGACCTGTCGATGATTCTCGCCATCACCGGCGAAGAGCCAAGCGCCATTCGCGGCGAAGGCACGGCCATCATCGATCATCTGAACGATTTTGCGCATGTGCACATGGAATTTCCGAGCGGCATTCGCGGACATCTTTTTGCCTCACGGCTCAATGCATATCGCGAACGTCGCCTCAGCGTGACCGGCACCAAGGGCATGGCTGTCTTCGATGACGGCGAACCGTGGGACCGCAAGCTTGCTCTCTACAAGCACGAAGTCTGGCGGGAAAACGATCAGTGGGCTTTCAAGTTCGTAGACCCGATCTATATACCGGTCGAGGAAGGCATGCCGCTTACCCGCGAGTTGCAACATTTCATGCATTGCATCGAAACGCGCGAGACGCCGCGGACCGATGGCAAGGAAGCGATCGATGTTCTGCGGATTCTGACCGAAGGATCCGTGAAGCATAACAAATAAGATGTCGCGGGCGGAGCTTACGTTTCGTCAAGCGGTGTTACAGCATTCGCAAAACTTTGAACGCCCCGGCCATGGCAGGGCGGGGCGCAAGCGAATAAATAGGTGCCAAGGATTCGCACGTGGTTCGTGCGAGGCCAACTCTATGGAGCCAACATGCAGTTTATTGATCTTGGAGCGCAGCGCGCGCGTATCGAAGACCGTCTCAATGCCGCCATTTCCAAGGTTGTTGCGGAAGGCCGCTATATTCTCGGGCCTGAAGTGGCAGAGTTCGAGAAGAAGCTCGGCGAATATCTGGGCGTCGAACATGTGATCGCCTGCGCCAATGGCACCGACGCCCTGCAGATGCCTCTGATGGCACGCGGCATCGGTCCTGGCGATGCAGTGTTCGTTCCCTCCTTCACCTTCGCCGCGACCGCGGAAGTTGTAGCGCTTGTCGGCGCGGAGCCAGTTTTCGTCGATGTCGACGCGACCAGCTACAATATGAATGTCGAACAGCTTGAAGCTGCCATTGCCGCTATCCGCAAGGAAGGCCGCCTGCAGCCGAAGGCAATCATTCCCGTCGACCTGTTCGGCCTTGCTGCCGACTATAACCGCATCACCGCGATTGCAGAGCGCGAAGGCCTGTTCGTCATCGAAGACGCCGCACAGTCCATCGGCGGCAAGCGCGACAACGTCATGTGCGGTGCTTTCGGTCATGTCGGTGCGACCAGCTTCTACCCGGCCAAGCCGCTGGGCTGCTATGGTGACGGCGGTGCAATGTTCACCAATGATGCCGAACTTGCCAACACGCTGCGCTCCGTGCTGTTCCACGGCAAGGGTGAAACGCAGTATGACAATGTTCGCATTGGTCTCAACTCGCGCCTCGATACGATCCAGGCTGCTGTTCTTCTGGAAAAGCTTGCAATTCTCGAAGACGAAATGGAAGCGCGCGACCGTATCGCCAAGCGTTACAATGAAGCGCTGAAGGATGTGGTGAAAGTTCCGGCCTTGCCTGCCGGTAACCGTTCCGCCTGGGCGCAATATTCCATCGAAAGCGAAAACCGCGACGGGCTGAAGGCGCATCTTCAGGCCGAGGGCGTGCCGTCGGTGATCTATTATGTGAAGCCGCTGCACCAGCAGACGGCATATAAGCACTATCCGGTTGCGCCGGGCGGCCTGCCGGTCTCGGAAGCCCTGCCATCGCGTATTCTGAGCCTGCCGATGCATCCGTATCTCTCGGAAGCCGATCAGGACAAGATCATCGGCGCTATCCGTGGTTTCCACGGCAAGAAAGCCTGATCTGGTCAGTTCAGTTGAAGAAAAGCCCGGCGAAAGCCGGGTTTTTTATTTGCCTGATTTTTCCGGACGTTTTGCCAGGCTTCTTTCCACACGTTTGGCGACGAAGCGGGCAATCGCCGGTCCCGCAAAGAGCACCACGAAAAAACGGCTCGTCTGCATGGCGATGATGAAGGGCAGGTCGACATTGGTCGATGCGGCGATGATGGCAACTGTGTCTGCACCGCCCGGGCTTGTCGCCAGATAGGCGGTGAGGGGATCGAGATCGAGCATGTGGCCAAGCGCCATGCCGAACAGGCCGCAGACGGCGATCAGAATCAGCGTCGAGGCCAGCACGGCGGGAAAGGCCCGTGCTGCATGCGCGATGATCGCACGCGAGAAGCCAAGACCGATGCGCCAGCCAATCAGCGTATAACTGATCGCCAGCAGCCATGGCGGCAGGTCGATGGTCATGACGCCGGTATCCTGAAGGATCGCGCCCAGCACCAGCGGCACCAGCATGGCGCCCGTTGGAATGCGCGAGATCTGACCAAGAAGCGCACCAGCGACAACGAGAAGCAGCGTAGCGCCAAGGCTGGACGGGTTGAGCGGTGGAAACCAGTCCATTGCAGCTGGCGTTGCCATTTCCACGCCCGCACCAAGGCGCACGACGAGCGATGCGGTGGTCGCAACCAGCACGACGCGCAGATACTGCATGAACGCGACGAGCCGCGCGTCTGCGCCGAAGGATTCTGCCATCAGTGTCATTGCGGTGGCAGCACCCGGAGAGGAACCCCAGACGGCGGTTGTGCCTGGCAGGACGCGGAACCGCGCCAGCAGATAGCCAATCAGCGTGCTGGAAAACAGCACGAAGAGCATCGAGATCAGGATGATCGGCAGATGCCGCCCCATATTGGAGAAGAACTCAGGCGTAATCGCACGGGCAATCAACAGGCCGACCACGGCCTGCGCAAGTGTCGAAAGCTGGCTGTGAACGCGCAATGTGCTTTCACCAGCGGCCATCAGGATGCCGCCGATCATCGCGCCCAGCAGCAAGGCTGCCGGAAGATGCAGCAGCTCCCCGACAACAATCAAAACAACCGACACCACCAGAAGCAGGCCCCACTGGACCGGCTTGGGCGTCTTGCTGAAATTGAACTTGCTTGGGGCTGGTTTAAGCCCTGAGGGGGCGGATTTCTGCATTGCACGTCTTCCCTACATGCGGGTGAGGCGGGATGCAAACCAAGTTTTTATGTCGCCGATGCGGACAGAGCCAACTGGCTGTTGTTTGCTGGCCCGGCATACAGACGCAAAGGCACCGCCCTTATCACTACAGTTGCATTCTTCACCATGCCGGGCTGCAACGAGCAATTTCCTGCGCTCCGGTGCTCACGTACCCAAAAGTACGCTCCGCTCCGGTGCTCGAAAATCACTCGTTTCACCACGGCCTGACGAATTTGCAACTGTAGTGTTACAAAGAAGGGCAGTGCCTTGAAAATCGCAATCGTTTCGCCGTTGATCAGCCGATCATTGCGCGACGCTGATTGGCCGGACGCTCAACGACTTCGCGTGGCGCCTTGCCGCCGTCACGCTCTTCCAGTGCTTCGGCTTTGGAAAGCTCGATCTCGGCGACGGCCAGTTCTGCTTCGGCCGCTTCCTTCTGCGACATCAGATCGCCGATCGAACCGAACAGGTTGTCACGCCGCTGGCGTGCAGCCTTGGCGAAGGTCGGATAGGCAAAATGATTGATGTCGGTGATGCCGGCTTTCTTTTCTTCCGACAGGATCTGGGCGTCGAGTTCTCCAGCCATTCGCTCGAACTCGCCGATCATCAGGTCAAGCTGGCCCAGTTGACGGCGCTTTTCCTTCACCTGGAACAGTTTCAGCCTGACTAGGCTTTCACGTGGCTTCATACGCAATACTCCTTGAACACCAACCAGCTTCCATGTGTTGGGGCGTTCCCCCCTGAGTCTAGACAACGGTTCGATCCTGCTTATCGGATCGGCGCTCTAAACCAATTCATTCGAAACATGGTCTCATCGACCCTCGTTTCACGCGGTCGGACCATGTTTTATTAACAAGTGTGAATAAGCAAAATGCGCCCGTTCACACCGCGAATCCCCCGCGAATCCAGCCCCAAAGAGGGAAAGCGTCGCGGCCGTTGTCGGAAATCACCCCTCGTAGCGAAACAAAAAGTTAAGATTTCACCCGTTTGGTAACCATTCCTTTACCGGCGAGGTTAATCATACGCGTTAGGACTTAAGGCTCGGTAAACCTAATGTGGTTTTTGAGCAACAGGTGAAACCTAGAGTCGGATGAATCGCTTAGCGAGAATTCTTAAAGTGATGCTTTAGAGTCATGAGAAAGTGAATCTCCTTATGATTCAGATCGCTACGAGAATTTTCTAAACAGGGCATAAATATGCTTGCCAACCAGAATCATATTTTGTTAACCATTTGCTGGCACCTTCATACAGAGGCAACGACGGTTCCGTGTGCCGCCTTGAGGGACATCTGGTCGGCTGCGGAAAGGGGATAAGAGATGCGCGTCCTTTTGATTGAAGACGACAGTGCTATCGCACAGAGCATTGAGCTGATGCTCAAGTCCGAGAGTTTCAATGTCTACACGACCGATCTGGGCGAGGAAGGCATCGATCTCGGCAAGCTTTATGACTACGACATCATCCTGCTGGATTTGAATCTGCCGGATATGTCTGGTTACGAAGTTCTTCGTACGTTGCGCCTTTCCAAGGTGAAGACGCCTATCCTGATCCTCTCCGGCATGGCCGGCATCGAGGACAAGGTTCGCGGCCTTGGCTTCGGCGCTGACGACTACATGACCAAGCCTTTCCACAAGGATGAGCTGATCGCGCGTATTCATGCGATCGTTCGTCGCTCGAAGGGCCATGCACAGTCGGTCATCACCACGGGTGATCTGATCGTCAATCTGGACGCAAAGACGGTGGAAGTTTCCGGCCAGCGCGTTCACCTGACGGGCAAGGAATACCAGATGCTCGAGCTTCTCAGCTTGCGCAAGGGTACGACGCTCACCAAGGAAATGTTCCTCAACCACCTTTATGGCGGTATGGACGAGCCGGAACTGAAGATCATCGACGTCTTCATCTGCAAGCTGCGCAAGAAGCTTGACGCAGTTTCCGGTAGCCAGAGCTACATTGAAACCGTCTGGGGCCGCGGCTATGTGCTGCGCGAGCCGGATGCCGAGCTGCGCGAAAGCGCCTGATCGGTCCGGACCTTACGGTCATCGAATAAAAAGCTCCGCTTCGGCGGAGCTTTTTGTTTTTGGCAGTTCGAGGATCAGGTGGTTTTGTCGCGACGTATCGCCAAAACCCGTATCACGCCAGACGCGGGCGCCTCGGCTGCTCGGCGCTCATCAAGGCGGTGAATTGCTCGGTGAGATAGGCGCGGTCGAAGGGCTTCAATATGTAGCCATCCGCGCCGGAGCGTTTGGCACGCATGATCCGCGTGACGTCGAGTTCATAGAGGCAAATGATGATGCGCGGATGCTGGCCATCGGGCAAGGCGCGCAGTTCCGGGATGACTTCGAGGGCGGTCATGTCCGGCAAGTCGAAATCGAGAAGGATGATATCCGGCATCCGCGATGCGCAACTGTCGAGCGCGTCATGTCCGGTTGAGACTTCGGCAAATTCTGCGATGGAATCGGACAGGATACGGCGCGCTACCTTGCGGATGACGGATGAATCGTCAACCAACAGGCAATAGCCGGCCATTGCTTCGTCTCCCATCGAATTTCCCCCAGAAAGGCAGCGGGCAGCTGCCTGAAACACCTCACGTCACACGGTCGTTGCCTGCTGTCATCATGTCAGCAGGAGCGCGGGCGGACCCGCGCTCCAAATTCACCTACTCGGCAGAGAATACGATATCTTCTGCCGTCGCGTGAATAGAAATCGTCATGCCGGCTTCTTCGGCAAGCAGCAGCGTATAATAAGGCTGCACGGAATGCGCATCAATTGGCTCTTCCGGGGTGGCGCCGGAATGCAGCTCCAGGAACTTTGGCGGAACGCGCAGCATGCGGCCCTTGACCGTGATGACGAAGCGCGGTTCGGTATCGCCGCCTTCCAGACGCACAGCAAGCGAGCCGCCACGCGGGATCGCACCATTGGCGATCAGCAGCATATTGAGCAGCAGTTTCACTTTGTTCTTGGGCAGAAGCACGCGGGTGCCTTCCCAGGTCAGCTCCGGCTTCTCGTTCTTGAAATATTCGGTGGCGACGGTCTGCGCGTCGCCCGTGTCGATCTGCACGCCTGCTGAACCGGCAGCGCCGAAGGCAATGCGGGCAAACTGGAGACGGGCCGAGGCGTTGCGTGCGCTCGACTTGATCAGCGCCATCGCATCTTCGTCTGCGCCGCCTTCTTCCAGCAGTTCAAGACCGTTATTGATCGCGCCAACCGGCGAGATGATGTCATGACAGATCCTGCTGCACAGAAGCGCACCGAGATCGAGTGCGGAAAGGGTAACGGGTAGTGGCATGGCGCTTTCTCCGGAACGCGGATGGACCCGGCTCCGCGGCGCTTCGGCCGGACGGTCGCGTCCTGATCGGTTAACGAAACCGCCCGTAAAACCTGTCGTTTGACGCGCGGCATGAAGATGGGCGAATCGCCCTGAATGTCGGTTTAACTGGATACACGCCACACTAGAAAGCCGCAACAAAGCTGTCTTTTTTGAGATCAGCTTATCGATGTAGGCGCGTTGATGAAGACGAGGGATTTTCGCCTTTGTAACGCCAATTTCCGCTCATAAAGGTTTGGACAATAAATTAGCGTTTACAATATGCGCGATTCGACGCGAAAGCCCGGAAGAGGCGGCGTCATGCTTTTAACAGGGCGTCAGACAGAGAAGCGGTAGCCAGAAGGAAATAAAAATGGCCATACCATCCCTGTCGCAAACCAGTTTCCGCAATGCGGCGTATTACATCGCGTTTCTTGCGGCACTGTTTGTCTCCATCCTCGCTCTGCCGCATCAGGCACGGGCGCAGAACACCTACACCGCCGAGGAAATCGTCGATTCCGGTCATCGGTTCTTTGGCTCGGCTTCGGGCGGGCTTGCCAGCGCCGTCGAGAAAGCGTTCCAGAGCTTCGGCTTGCCGAACGGCTATGTTCTTGGTGAAGAAGGTTCCGGCGCGTTCATCGGCGGACTGACCTATGGCGAAGGCACGCTTTATACGAAGAATGCCGGTGACCATAAGACTTACTGGCAGGGCCCTTCGCTCGGCTGGGATTTCGGCGGTCAGGGCTCACGCGTCATGATGCTCGTCTATAATCTGGACGATATCCAGAACCTTTACGGCCGCTATGCGGGCGTTGCCGGTTCGGCTTATGTCGTTGCAGGCGTCGGGTTCAATGTGCTGAAGCGCGAAAACATTGTGCTCGTACCGATCCGCACTGGCGTTGGCGCAAGGCTTGGTGTGAATATCGGCTATCTGAAGGTTTCCGCGGCTCCGACCTGGAATCCCTTCTAGGTTGTTGTGGATTTCGGCTGCGCGAAGGCTGTTCTGCACCCGGAATGTTTCGGTGCAAGAAAGCCTTTTGCGCATTCCAGACCTATGCGCTACCATCAGTTGATGGTTCTGTTTGGCTGCAAAAAGCTCAACTTCGTGTGAAACCTTGATCCAGTCGGCACTCTTCTTCCTGCTTGGCGTTCTTGTGACGGTTTTCGTCCTGATCCTGCTTGGGCCATCGGTCTGGCGGCGCGCTTTCTTTCTAGCGCGACGACAGGTTCAGGCCGAACTGCCGATCACGCTTGCTGAAATCCGGGCTGACAAGGATGGCTTGCGTGCGGAATTCGCCGTCGCGATCAGCAAGCTGGAGCAGCAGTTGAAGCGGGAACGCCAGAAGGCAGCCGAACAGGCGGTTACCCTTGGACGTCAATATGAAGAGCTGAAGCGCATTCCGTTGCTTGAGGAAAGCCAGTCCACCATCGAGAAGAAACTGGTGGATCAGGATCAGACGCTGTCGGAGGCCAAGTCGTCGCAAGAGACAGCGTCGGAAAAGTCCGAAATCCTGCAAGCCGAGCTTGAACGCGTTCAAAGCCATTACACTGCGCTGGAAGGGCTTGCGGATACGCTGCGTATCGAGATAAGCGCTAATGAGGCTGAACGTGGCCGCTTGTCGAGCGAGATAACCGAAATGCGCCGTGACCGTAAGGAAGCAACTGCCCGCTATAACGAGCTTTCAACGCAGCTCACCTCGGCGCAGACTGAATTGAAGAGCGAGAAACGTCGAAACGGCGATTTGCAGCAGAAGCTGGAAAAGCTGATTTCCGAACTATCCGACGCACAGGAAAAGCTGGAACGCTTTTCGCGCGGTGGTGCAGTCGCTGTTTCGCTGTCCGATCAGGATCAAGCCGAGATCACGCGGCAGAATGCGGCGCTTCGCGAGGAAATGGCGGAGCTTGCTGCCCGCATGGTTGCTGCAACCGCGGACAAGGAAGGCCCCGATTCGCCTATTCACGGCATTCTGCAAGCCGCAGAGACGGCGGCAGGTGGCAAAAGCGGGAAGAACGGCAAGGCTGTTTCCAAAAGCCTCGCAAGCCGCATTCAGGAATTGCCAAAGGGCTGATCGTTCTCCGATCCCATCATTCATGATTCGCGAAAACGCCGACCAGATATTAATCCGGTCGGCGTTTCAGTTTCCTGCTGGCTTTATCAGCCGTTGGTAATCACATCAGACCAATCGGGGTGACGCGTTGCCTGCGCATGCATGAAGCTGCAGCGCGGAATGATTTTCCAGCCATTGCGGCGCGCATCGAGAATGGCGTTCTTGGCCAGTGCCTGTGCCGCGCCCTTGCCGCGCATGGACTCCGGTACGCGTGTATGATCGACGGAAATGAGCGAAGGCCCCAGCTTGGTGTAGGTCATTTCGGCTTCGCTGCCATCCAGCGACGCCACATAGCGCCCGCCGTCGGAACTGTCTTCCTTGCGAATCTCGATATTTCCGCTCATGCCATCCTCCAGATTGAACACATACAGTCTTCAACATAGGAATGAATTGCGCAAACAAAAACCGGCCCAGAGGGCCGGTTTTCAATTTGTCAGATCTATGGGCTGAATCGGTCGAATGATTGAACGACTGTTCAACCCGGCACGATCCATCAGTGCCGATATTGCTGAATTCTGGTCGTCCGGAGACCGGCGAGACCATGCTCATCGATCGAGGACTGCCAGCCAAGGAACTCTTCCACCGTCAATGTATAACGCTGGCATGCCTCCTCAAGGCTCAGAAGTCCGCCGCGAACAGCAGCGACAACTTCGGCCTTGCGGCGGATGACCCAGCGCCTTGTATTGGCGGGGGGAAGGTCCGCAATGGTCAGCGGGCTGCCATCGGGACCAATTACATACTTTATACGCGGTCTTACCAGATCGGTCATTGTACTCTCTACACAACACTCAAGGACCTAATCGAGTGTGAGACTAGCGCCACAGCTTTAAAAATTACCTAAACTGCCGGTAACACTCTGGTAACACTTGAAAAATTTTCGAAGAAAAATGAATGGCCCGACGACATTTGGGCGTTTTTCGGTGAATTTCACGGTGAAGTGTGCGGGCCAGGTCGCAATTCGACCAATGTTTATTATGCGACACCTTGGCAAATTGCCGCAGTTTCGCCTATATAGGCCTTAGAAATCTGAATTTTGAGAAGCAGGGCGCATGCCCGGAAGCTGGAATCAATCATGAGCCTGAACAGCCTCGATCTGCCGGGAAAGCCGGAAGACACGCGCGTTGTCGTCGCCATGTCGGGCGGCGTCGATTCATCTGTTGTGGCCGGGATTCTCAAACGTGAAGGTTACGACGTCGTCGGCGTGACGCTGCAGCTTTATGATCATGGCGCAGCGGTTCATCGCGCCGGCTCCTGTTGTGCAGGACAGGATATTGAAGACGCCCGCCGCGTTTCGGAAAGCCTCGGCATTCCCCATTACGTTCTCGATTACGAAGCGCGTTTCCGCGAAGCCGTGATCGACCCGTTCGCGAATTCCTATGTCAGCGGTGAGACGCCGATCCCATGCGTTTCCTGCAACCAGACGGTCAAGTTCGCTGATCTTCTCCAGACCGCGCGCGATCTTGGTGCGGATGCTCTGGCGACGGGTCACTATATTCGCAGCCGTGCAAATGGTGCGCATCGCTCGCTCTATCGTCCGGTCGATACGGATCGTGACCAGAGCTACTTCCTTTTCGCGACCACGCAGGAGCAGATCGATTATCTGCGCTTCCCGCTTGGCCATCTGCCAAAGGCGCAGGTGCGTGAAATCGCTGAGGAAATGGGCCTGACGGTTGCCAAGAAGCAGGATAGTCAGGATATCTGCTTTGTGCCGCAGGGCAAATATTCCGACATTATTTCCCGGCTGAAGCCGGAAGCGGCCAATCCGGGCGATATCGTTCATATCGACGGTCGCACGCTTGGCCGTCACGACGGCATCGTGCATTACACGGTCGGCCAGCGTCGCGGTATCGGCGTTGCAACCGGTGAGCCGCTTTATGTCGTGCATCTCGATGCCGCCAATGCGCGTGTCATCGTCGGCCCGCGTGAGGCGCTGGAAACGCACAAGGTGTTCCTGCGCGATATCAACTGGCTGGGCGATGGCCCAATCGACGATCTGCCGGAAGGCGGAATGGAAGTTTTCGCCAAGGTTCGCTCCACGCGTCCGCCGCGTCCGGCCGTTCTGCGCCACTCCGGTGGCAAGACCTGGGTTGAACTGGTGGATGGCGAAAGCGGCATCGCACCGGGACAGGCCTGCGTGCTTTATTCCGACGAGAGCAATACGGCGCGCGTTTTCGGTGGCGGTTTCATCGGTCGCTCCGAACGTGAACCGCAGGCAGAAGAAATGCTGCGCCGTCTGGTGGCCAGCACGGCGAGCGCTTCGGCGGCCTGAGCCGGGTTCAGAGAGCAAAACAAATCATAGGTGGGTGTTAGCACCCGCCTATTTTTTTGCCTGCAACAGCACCCAATCCCGAAACGCGGCCACGATGGGTCGTTCCAGCGCCGTTGCCGGATAGACCAGATGATAGGCGAAACCCTTGGCGACTTCCTGACAGAAGGGCGCGACCAGAGTGCCGTCCTCCATCTCGCGCGCCACAAGAGACCGGCGCACCAACGCAAAGCCATGCCCGGCTTTCGCTGTTTCGATAGCGCCATTGCTGTCGAGGAAGATCGGCCCGTTGGATGCGTCGATGGTGCTCAGACCCGCCGCCTCCAGCCATAAACGCCAGTCATGCCTATGCTCGTCATGGAGCAGGGTAGAGTTTTCGAGCACTGCAGGATCGCGATCCTTGCCCGTCAAAAGGGAAGGGCTGCACACCGGCGTCAGATCATCATCAATCAGCCGCTCGCTTTCCAGCCCGGGATAGATTCCGAAACCATGGCGTATCGCAACATCGATACCGTCGCGCTCAAGATCGACAATCCGGTTGGATGGGCTGATGCGCAGATCGACCTGCGGGTGCAACGCTTCAAAAAGCGAAAGCCGCGGCGTCAGCCATTGAATGGCAAAGCTGGGTGTACAACTGATTGTCAGTATGGGCAGCGCACGGGTTTTGAGCTGCGCCGTTGCCTCGCGAATGGTGCGGAATGCCGTGCGCAAAGCCGCAAAATACTGTTCGCCGTCTGTTGTCAGGATAAGACGGCGCGGCTTGCGCGTGAACAGCGTGATGCCAAGCGACATTTCCAGTTCGCGCACCTGAAGGCTGACAGCGCCGGGCGTCACATTCAGTTCCTGCGCCGCCAATGTTACACTGCCGCGCCGGGCCGTGGCTTCAAACGCACGCAGTCCGTTGAGGGAGGGGAGTGGTGCATGCATAGTTTAGTTTTACTCACTCATCCTGCGAGAAACACTCGTTTGCCAAGCATTGAATTTAAAAGCGATAAACGGGAAGTCAATCCGGCTCAGTTGGCCTAGTCTGGCTATGGTAGAGCCCAATTATTGAATTTCGGGAGCGCTGGCGATGACGACGCAAAAGGTGATGGGCTGGAAAGAATGGGGCATGTTGCTCGTGCTTTCCGTGCTCTGGGGCGGGTCATTCTTCTTCAACGGCATTGCAGTTCGGGAACTGCCGCCATTCAGCATTGTCACGCTGCGCGTTGCTCTGGCGGCGCTCGCCCTGATGGTGCTGATCCGTCTGATGGGTCTGTCCATGCCGAAGGATCGGCGTATCTGGGCTGCCTTTTTCGGTATGGGTTTTCTCAACAACCTGCTGCCGTTTTGTCTCATCGTCTGGGGCCAGACGCAGATTGCCAGCGGGCTTGCTTCCATCCTCAATGCGACGACACCGCTATTCGGCGTGATCGTTGCGCATTTTCTCACCGCGGACGAAAAGATCACCCGCAACAAGGTCGTGGGGGTTCTGATCGGTTTCTGCGGTGTGGCGATCATGATCGGACCTGACGCCATTGGTGGACTTGGCCATAATCTCTGGCCGCAGCTTGCTGTTCTCTGCGCCGCACTTTCCTATGCTTTCGCCGGTATTTTCGGACGCCGTTTCAAGGCGATGGGCGTCGCGCCGCTGATCACGGCCACCGGTCAGGTGACGGCAACGACCGTCATGCTCATTCCGGTTGCCCTGATCGTGGATCATCCGTGGACTCTGGCCGCACCAAGCGCTGCTACCTGGGGTGCGCTGGTCGGAATCGCGCTGCTCTCAACTGCGCTTGCCTATGTGCTCTTCTTCCGCATCCTCTCGACGGCGGGCGCGGTCAATCTGATGCTGGTGACGTTTCTCATACCGGTCAGTGCGATCCTGCTCGGTGTGCTGTTTCTGGGTGAGACCCTGCAAGCCAAGCATTTTATCGGCATGGCAATGATTGCCGCCGGGCTGGCGGCCATTGACGGGCGGTTGATCGCTGCGCTTTTACCGTTTGCTGGGAGCCCATCCCGAAAAGTGTGAAACGGTTTTCGGACAAGATGTGCGGAAAAACAGATAGCTAAAGCACGAGGTCTACTGAAACCGGCTGAAACGCGACAGGGCGATGCCGGAGGCGGTAGCAACATTCAGGCTGTCGAATTCCTTCGACATGGGAATGCGGGCTGTCTGGAGTCGCTCCAGAAGCCGCTGCGGCAGTCCTTCGCCTTCTGTGCCAAGCAACAGCGCCTGACGATCATGTCCGGTTGCCTGATAGATGCTGGTTTCTGACGATGGGCTGAGCGCCAGCACGTTGAAGTTTGCATCCTGCAACGCGGCGAGAATCTCGTCAATGCGTCCGCCGTGGAAATAGGGCACTTTCAGCGTCGCGCCGACAGAGACGCGAATGGCCTTGCGATAAAGCGGATCGCAGCAGGTTTCGTCCATCAGCACGCAATCGGCCTCGAAGGCGGCAGCGTTGCGGAAGATGGAACCGACATTGTCGTGATTGGATATGCCGCACAGTACTGTGACGAGCGATTGTTGCGGGAGCGCGGCCAGCAAGTCAGCCAATTCCGGCTGGGGCTTGCGGCGTCCGACGGCAAGAATGCCGCGATGCACATGAAAGCCAGCAACCGCATCCATGACGGCTTGCGGTACACAATAGACCGGGGTGCCTGTGGGGATCTGCGCCAGCTGTTCCGTCAGCCCTTCGAGCCGATTTTCCAGCACGAGCAACGATTCTGTCTCAAAACGTGCCGTGGAGGAGAACAGGACATTGATGACGACTTTGCCCTCGGCAATGAAACGCTTCTGGCGTCCGACGAGGTCTTTTTCGCGGATGTCACGATAGGGGGAAAGGCGGTCGTCGTCCGGATCGTCAATGCGTTGGAGACAGCCGTGCAAATGATCTTCTGATTTCATTGCACGGCTGTAACCTCATGCTTAAGCGATGGCTAGTACCGGCTGTTCCTGCCGGCGCGGTGTCGGACTCATATAGAGACTTGAGAGCGTCGACAACATCAACTCGATATGCGGTGACGAAACCATATAGTAGATGGTCTGGGCATCGCGTCGGGTCGAAACGAGGTCGAGAGCCCGCAATTTGGCCAGATGCTGCGACAATGCCGACTGACTGAGGTCAATCGCCTTGGCGAGCGCGCCAACCGACATTTCATTGTGGAGCAGCTTGCATAAAATCAATAGTCGCTTGTTGTTTGCGAGTGCTGAAAGAAAATCTGCTGCCTGATCTGCATTTTCTGTTAAATCACAAAAAGTATGTTCTTGGTTCATTTGCTGTCATACCCCCGTAAGACCGCTGGTAGTTTCAAATGACGGTTCCTTTTTGGAACACGCATTCAAATTTAAAGGCTGCCATTTCGTTTGAAAAGGCCTTGCTTAAATGCGCTCGTGTTTAAATCGCGCAAATTTGTCCCAAAAAGACAGTGAATTTGTTTCAGCGGGGCGCGGCGGTCATTTTTGGCAGTTCGGAGCGTATTTCTGCGACCGTGCCGCAACGCTGCGAAAAGGAGAGTCGCACCATCTCATTGCCAACCGCAATGTCGATACCGTCGGGATCTATCCCCGCGACCTTCAATGGCTTTGCTGCTGCGCCGATCATTTCGGTGACAAGGGCAGCAATCGCATCTTCTCCACTTTCTATGACGCTATCAAGAAAGTCCTGTTCGTTGGGAGCTATACTTTCGGCTATGTGGGCGGGACAGATTAGGTCTTCCGATGTGAGATTGAAGGCTTTGCCGAACCCGCCGTTCAGACTGGCGCCCGAAACATGCAGGCGAAAGAACGCGAAGTCACCGAGATCGACATAAAGCGCGCCTTTGGGATTATGGTTCAGATAGCGGCGGCGAATGCGCGGATAGTCGTCCGCTGTCCGCTCGACCTTGGCGGCTTCGCAGTGAAGGGTGATGCGCGGATGGGCAAGCGGATCGCCTTTTCCGGGTTCGCCAAGCAATAGTGAACAAGCGGGGTTGGCAAGCAGACCTGGAGTATGGGCCGCCAGTCCCGAAACCAGAATGAGCGGTGTGCCGTCCGTGTCCGTGGCCGTTGCCACGCGGCTTGCCAGCGGGCGATGGGTTTTTGCATCCAGCACGGCAAGGGCGCCATAGCGTGCCGTGCGCATCAATGTCTTGGCCAGCTGAATGGCTTCCGGCGTTGTCGGCCTGATAGGGGATTCGGTCTTTTCTTTGGTCTCGGTCATCGGGCCGCCGTAAATATGAGTTCTTTTGTCTAGTTCTTAGTCGATTTTCTGGCGATAAAACAGGGGCCTGCCGCTGATATTGCCCGCAATTCCGGCGATTCCAGAGGCGCTATGCGACAGCTGCATGACCCTATGCGAAAATTCACGCAAATAATATTATGATTTGACCGCTCTTAGCGCAATTTTCCGCAATATGGCGTTTCGAAGAAATTAAAATCTAAAAATATGGGTGGTAAACGCAT
The DNA here is from genome assembly GCF_014138065.1 of Ochrobactrum sp. P6BSIII. NCBI lineage: Bacteria > Pseudomonadati > Pseudomonadota > Alphaproteobacteria > Hyphomicrobiales > Brucellaceae > Ochrobactrum > Ochrobactrum sp. P6BSIII. The sequence continues at coordinate 92,481 of NZ_JACGXB010000003.1, forward strand.
AAGAATGTGAACTGGTTCTAACAATTGCGCTTGCAAAGTAAGGAACCAAGCGTTTCGATAGGCCAAGCTGCGAGCAATGGGGTGCGCGCGGCAGACTTTTCCGTGGAGGCGGACAATAAAATGAAAATGTACAAAACACTCCTGGCTGCAACCGCGCTGGTGGCTCTTATGAGCGGTGCTGCATCTGCCAAGACACTCGTTTACTGCTCGCCGGCTTCGCCTGAAGGCTTCGATCCGGCTGCCTATACGGGCGGGGATACGTTCGATGCTTCGTCGCGCACGGCCTATGACCGTCTCGTCGAGTTCAAGCATGGCGAAACCACGATTGAACCCGGTCTCGCCGAGAGCTGGGACGTTTCGAAGGACGGCCTCGAATATACCTTCCACCTGCGTAAGGGTGTGAAGTTCCAGACGACCGACTTTTTCACGCCGACGCGCGAATTCAACGCCGATGACGTGATCTTCTCGTTCGAGCGTCAGGCCAAGAAGGACAATCCCTGGCACGAATATACTGCCGGTGTTTCCTACGAATATTTCGACAGCATGGAATTCCCGACGCTGATCAAGGAGATCAAGCGCGTGGACGACCACACTGTCACCTTCGTGCTGAGCCGTCCGGAAGCTCCGTTCCTCGCTGATCTGGCCATGGATTTCGCATCCATCCTGTCGAAGGAATATGCCGACAAGCTTCAGGCCGACAAGAAGATGGATGATCTCAACCAGTTCCCGCTTGGAACCGGCCCGTTCACCTTCGTCGCCTATCAGAAGGACGCTGTGATCCGCTACAAGGCTAACCCGGATTACTGGGGCGGCAAGGAAAAGATCGACGATCTCGTTTTCGCGATCACGACCGATCCGGCTGTGCGCGCGCAGAAGCTGAAGGCTGGCGAATGCCACATCATGTCCTATCCGGCTCCGGCGGACATCGAAGGTCTGAAGGCCGATTCGAACCTCAAGGTTGACGAACAGCCAGGTCTGAACGTTGCCTATCTTGCCTATAACACGCTGGTCGCTCCGTTCGACAAGCCTGAAGTGCGCAAGGCGCTGAACCAGGCCATCAACAAGAAGGCCATCGTCGATGCCGTGTTCCAGGGTTCGGGCGAAGTTGCCAAGAACCCGATCCCGCCGACAATGTGGGGCTATAATAACGACGTCAAGGACGACGAGTACAACCCGGAAGAAGCCAAGAAGGCGCTTGAAGCTGCTGGCGTCAAGGACCTGAAGATGAAGGTCTGGGCAATGCCGGTCAGCCGTCCGTACATGCCGAATGCCCGCCGCGTGGCCGAACTGATCCAGTCGGACTTCGCAAAGGTTGGCGTTGGCGTGGACATCGTTTCGATGGAATGGGGTGAATATCTCAAGAAGTCGTCCGACAAGGACCGTGACGGTGCGGCCATCATGGGCTGGACCGGCGACAATGGCGATCCGGACAACTTCCTCGGCGTTCTGCTCGGCTGCTCGGGCGTTGGCAACAACAACCGTGCCCAGTGGTGCTACAAGCCGTTCGAAGATCTGATCCAGAAGGCCAAGGTCACTGCCGATCAGGGCGAACGTGCCAAGCTCTATGAGCAGGCGCAGGTCGTCTTCAAGGAGCAGGCTCCTTGGGCAACTCTCGATCACTCGACCGTGTTCATGCCGATGTCCTCCAAGGTCTCCGGCTACAAGATGGACCCAGTGGGTATCCATCGCTTCACCGGCGTCGATATCGCAGAGTAATTCGTCTCAACACCAGCGGCCGGGAGCGGAGGGGTCAACCCTCCGCTCCCGGTCGGAGTTTATTCTATGTTCCGTTTTTTTCTGAATAAGTTGGCCTATCTGGTGCCGACTTTCATCGGGATTACCATCGTCGCCTTCGGTTTCGTGCGCGTGCTGCCGGGCGATCCGGTGCTGTTGATGGCCGGTGAACGTGGTGTCAGTCCCGAGCGTCATGCTGAGCTTATGGCGCAATTCGGTTTCGACCGTCCGCTCTGGCAGCAATATCTCGACTATGTCTGGAACCTGTTGCATGGCGACTTCGGCCTTTCGATCGTCACCAAGAAGCCGGTCCTGACCGAGTTCTTTTCGCTCTTCCCGGCCACCGTGGAATTGAGCGTTTGCGCAATCATTCTGGCCGTGTTGATCGGTATTCCGGCGGGCGTTGTTGCAGCCGTCAAGCGCGGGTCGTGGTTCGACCAGTCGCTGATGGGTGTCGCCCTTGTCGGTTATTCCATGCCGATCTTCTGGTGGGGCCTGCTCCTCATCATTTTCTTCTCGAATTATCTGCAGCTGACCCCGGTATCGGGCCGTATTTCGCTGCTGTTTTTCTTCCCGCCCGTCACTGGCTTCATGCTGATCGACAGCCTTTTGTCGGGGCAGAAGGGTGCTTTTGCATCGGCTGCGTCGCATCTTGTCCTGCCGACCATCGTGCTGGCGACCATCCCGCTTGCGGTCATCGCGCGCCAGACCCGTTCGGCGATGCTGGAAGTGCTGGGCGAAGACTATGTGCGCACGGCGCGCGCCAAGGGCCTGCCGACCCGCCGGGTTGTCGGACTGCATGCGCTTCGCAATGCACTCATTCCGGTGATCACGACCATTGGTCTGCAGGTTGGCGTGCTTCTCGCTGGCGCAATCCTGACGGAAACGATCTTTTCCTGGCCGGGCATCGGCAAATGGATGCTCGATTCGATCTCTCGCCGCGACTATCCGGTCGTGCAAGGCGGACTTCTGCTGATCGCGGGGCTGGTTATGGCAGTCAATCTGATTGTCGATCTGCTCTATGGTCTGGTCAATCCGCGAATCCGGCACAGGTGAGGTTCCAATGAGCAATGTAACAAACACACCCGTCGCCACGGATACCGCCACGCCCGGCGTCAGCCGCATGGCGATGCTGAAGGACTTCTGGTTTTATTTCAGCGTCAATCGTGGCGCTGTCATCGGCCTCTGGGTTTTCATCGCCATCGTCCTGATGGCCATTTTTGCGCCGCTGATCGCGCCGCATGATCCGACGGAACAGTTCCGCGAATTCTTCCTGAAGCCTCCGGCATGGCAGGAAGGCGGCTCGACGTCGTTCCTTCTCGGCACCGACGCCGTGGGCCGCGATATCCTGTCCCGCCTGATCTACGGCGCACAATATTCGCTGCTGGTCGGCTTCGTGATCGTGGTGATCTCGATGTGCGTCGGCATCACGATTGGCGTGCTGGCCGGTTATCTGGGCGGAGCCGTGGATGCCGCTTTCATGCGCGTCATGGATATCATGCTGTCCTTCCCGTCGCTGCTTCTGGCGCTGGTGCTGGTGGCTATTCTCGGGCCGGGCCTGACGAATGCAGTCATCGCGATCACGCTGGTTCTGCTGCCGCACTTTTCGCGTCTGACGCGTGCTGCGGTGATGGCGGAAAAGGAGCGGGAATATGTAACGGCTGCCAAGCTTGCCGGTGCAAGCAGGCTGCGTCTGATGTTCAAGACCGTGTTGCCGAACTGTCTGGCACCGCTGGTCGTTCAGGCCACCATGTCGTTCTCCAACGCCATTCTCGAAGTGGCGGCGCTCGGCTTCCTGAACATGGGCGCACAGCCGCCGACGCCGGAATGGGGCACCATGCTTGCCGAAGCGCGCGAATTCATCACGCGCGCCTGGTGGGTTGTGACCTTCCCGGGTCTGGCAATCCTGATCACTGTTCTCGCCATCAATCTGATCGGCGACGGTCTGCGCGATGCGCTTGACCCGAAACTCAAGAGGAGCTGATCGATGGCTTTGCTTGAAATCAAGAACCTTACGGTTTCGTTCGATACTTCGACCGGTCCATTCAAGGCGGTCGACGGCATCGATATCAAGGTCGACAAGGGTGAAGTTCTGGCCATTGTCGGCGAGTCCGGTTCGGGCAAGTCGGTGGGCATGCTGGCCGTTATGGGCCTTCTGCCAAAGACCGCGACTGTGACGGCAGACACGATGTCGTTCGACGGCAAGGATTTGCGCACGCTTTCCAGTTCGGAGCGCCGCCAGATCATTGGTCGCGACATTTCGATGATCTTCCAGGAGCCGATTGCCAGTCTCAATCCGTGCTTCACGGTTGGCTATCAGCTTGAGGAAGTGCTCAAGCAGCATATGGGTATGAACGGGTCGGCGAGCCGTGCCCGCGCTATCGAACTGCTAGAGCTTGTCGGTATCCGCGACGCTGCCGAACGTCTGGGCAGTTTCCCGCATCAGATGTCGGGTGGTCAGTGCCAGCGCGTCATGATCGCTATCGCGATTGCCTGCAATCCAAAGCTTCTGATCGCCGACGAGCCGACCACGGCTCTCGACGTGACGATCCAGAAGCAGATCCTCGATCTCCTGATGCGGCTCCAGGTGGAACATGGCATGGGTCTGATCATGATCACCCACGATATGGGTGTCGTCGCCGAAACGGCGGATCGGGTCATCGTGCAGTATAAGGGCCACAAGATGGAAGACGCTGACGTGCTGTCGCTGTTCTCCGCGCCGAAAAGCCCTTACACCCGTGCGCTTCTGTCAGCTTTGCCGGAAAATGCGACTGGCGACCGTCTGCCGACGGTGTCCGATTTCGTCTTTGACAATAGCAGTGCAGGAGAAGCGCGATGAGCGAGGTTGTTCTCGAAGCGCGCGATATCAAGCGCGACTATCATGTCGGCGGCGGCCTGTTTGGCAAGCCGAAGGTGGTTCATGCCGTCAAAGGCGTCAGCTTCAAGCTAGAAAAGGGCAAGACGCTGGCAATCGTGGGCGAATCCGGTTGCGGCAAGTCCACGCTGGCGCGCATCCTGACCATGATCGACCCACAGACTTCCGGCGATCTGAAAATCGGTGGCAAGGATGTGAACATCGCTCGTGACGGGCTGACGCCTGAAATGCGCCAGAAGGTGCAGATCGTGTTCCAGAACCCTTACGGTTCGCTCAATCCGCGCCAGAAGATCGGCGACGTGCTGGCCGAACCGCTGCTGCTGAACACGAACATGTCGGCTGAAGAGCGTCGCGCCAAGGCGATGCAGATGCTGTTGAAGGTTGGTCTCGGTCGCGAACACTTTAACCGCTATCCGCATATGTTCTCCGGCGGCCAGCGCCAACGTATCGCCATTGCACGCGCGCTGATGCTCAATCCGAAGCTGCTGATTCTCGATGAGCCGGTTTCCGCGCTCGATCTGTCGGTGCAGGCACAGGTTCTCAACCTGTTGTCCGACCTGCAGGAAGAGTTCGGCCTGACCTACGTCTTCATCAGCCACGACCTTTCGGTGGTGCGCTATATCGCCGATGAGGTGATGGTGATGTATTTCGGTGAAGTGGTTGAATATGGGGCGCGTGACGACGTGTTCAACAATCCGCAGCACGATTATACGAAGAAGCTGTTTGCCGCGACGCCACGTGCGGACGTCGATGCCATTCGCGCGCGTGTTGAAGCGCGCGCTGCTGCCAGACAGGCAGCGCTGACCTAGCCGATTGAAAGTCCATTTATTGGAAATGCAGAGCTTAGCATCAAATAAAAACGCCGCATATTAAAATATGCGGCGTTTTTATTCCCATTATAACTTGTGTATGAGAGTGATTACGATACAGTAATAAAATTTAATCCACGCGGTGATCAAATGCGTATTCTATTAATACTTTTGTTTTCTGTCCTTATTCTTGTTGCCGTTGCCACCTTTTCTTTATGGGCAATTTTTCATTGATGTATCGACTGCCGTTCAAGAAGCGTGTCAACGCTGCTGGTGCCAGGCAAGCGCCCGGACGATATCGTCCGCCGCGACCTTGCCGACAATGTTTCCGTTCTCGACGATGCCGACATCGCCGTTACTGTCTGCAACGGCGTTCATCAGCTCGCGCACCAGCGTTTCCCGGCGTGCCGTTGCCGCAAAGGGGCGCGGAGCGGCGTTGCGGTCGAACGGCGTCATGATATCGCCTGCGCGCAGCACGCCAAGCGGGTTCATATGCGCGACGAAATCGGCGACATACTGATCGGCTGGCTGCAGCAGGATTTGCTGCGGTGTTCCGCATTGCACGATGCGCCCGCCTTCCATGATCGCGATGCGGTTGCCGATTTTCATGGCTTCATCGAGATCGTGGCTCACAAAAACGATGGTTTTCTTCAGCCGCGACTGGAAGGCCAGAAGCTCGTCCTGCAACCTCGTGCGGATTAGCGGGTCCAGCGCCGAGAACGGCTCGTCCATCAGCAGGATTGGCGCGCCGGTAGCAAAGGCGCGGGCGAGGCCGACACGCTGCTGCATACCGCCGGAGAGTTCGCCGACCTTGCGCTTGGCCCAGTCCTGTAGGCCAACCAGTTCAAGCTGCTGGCGGGCCTTATTGATGCGGTCTTCCTTGCCCATGCCGGAGATTTCCAGCCCGAAAGCCACATTCTCCTCAACGGTGCGCCACGGGAGCAAACCGAATTGCTGGAACACCATCGAAACGAGTTCGGTGCGTAGGTGGCGAAGCGTGTTGCGATCCGCTTTGCCGACATCGATGTCACGGTCGCCGTCCTGTACTGTGACGCGACCGCGCGAGATCGGGTTAAGCCGGTTGATGGCGCGCAGCAGCGTGGACTTGCCGGAACCGGACAGGCCCATCAGAACAAGGATTTCGCCTTCTTCAATATCGAGCGTGCAATTATGGACGCCGAGTACATGACCGGTTTCGGCCTGAATCTTGGATCGCGTTGCGCCGCCATCGGCCAGCGCCAGCGCATTGTCCGTGTTCTTGCCGAAAATGATGCAGACGTCTTCGAGTGCGATAATGGTCATCCGCAATCTCCTGACTTTTGTTTGAGCATGATCCGAACCGAAAACCGGTTCCCACTTTTCGGGACCATGCTATTTTTCCCTGCCAGCGCGGAAGATGCGGTCGAGCACGATGGCGACCACGACGATGACAAGGCCTGCCTCGAAGCCGAGCGCGGTGTTGACCGAGTTGAGCGCGCGAACCACCGGAACGCCTAGGCCGTCGGCACCGACAAGGGCTGCAATAACCACCATCGAAAGCGACAGCATGATCGTCTGGGTCAGACCCGCCAGAATTTGCGGCATGGCATAGGGTAGCTCAATCTTCCAGAGAAGCTGCGATCGCGAGGCGCCGAAGGCTTCGCCCGCCTCGATCAACGAGGATGGGGTGGAGGAAACACCAAGATGCGTCAGGCGCACCGGCGCGGGCAGAACGAAAATCGCTGTGGCAAGCAGGCCGGGCACCATGCCGATGCCGAAAAACACAATCGCCGGGATCAGATAGACGAAGGTTGGCAGCGTCTGCATCAGATCAAGCACGGGGCGCATGGCGGCATAAAGGGTGGGGCGATGGGCTGCGGCAATGCCGAGCGGAACGCCAATGGCCATGCAGAGAACGCAGGATGAAAGCACCAGCGTCAGTGTTTCCAGCGTCCGGTCCCAGTAACCCTGATTGAGAATGAACAGAAAGCCCAGGATCGTCAGGACGACCACAGAAATGCGCCGCTGGATAAACCAGGCAATCACCGCGAATATGGCGATCAGGAGCAGGGGATGGGGCAGTTTCAGGACGAAGAGCAGGGCGTCGATCATGCTTTGCATGACCGCTGCCAGCAGGTCGAAAAATCCGCCCATATTGTTCGTCAGCCAGTCCACGACCGTTTTTGCAGTCGGTCCAACCGGGATTTTATAGTCCGTCAGCCAGTTCAACGATGAAGTCTCCTGCTGCGTTTTTTGATGGAAAGGATACGGCTACCCGCAAATAACGAGGCCGCGGGTTTAGCCGCGGCCTGCGAATGCTGCGCGTCAGAGGCCGAGGGCCGATTTGACAGCAGGCAGACCTTCCTTACCGTCAACGGTCGTCACGCCAGCGAGCCACGTGTCGAGCACAGCCGGATTTGCCTTGAGCCAGTCGGTTGCCGCCTTTGAAGGCTCCTGACCGTCATCGAGAATCTTGCCCATGATCTCGTTTTCGAGATCGAGGTTGAATTCGAGATTGGTCAGGAACTTGCCGACATTCGGGCATTCCTGCGTGTAGCCCTTGCGCACATTGGTCTCGACCTTGGCGCCGCCGAGATTCGGGCCGAAGAAGTCATCGCCGCCGGTGAGATAGGTGATCTCGAAGCGCTTGTTCATTGGATGCGGTTCCCATGCGAGGAACACGATCGGCTCCTTGCTTTTGACGGCGCGCGCGACCTGCGCAAGCATGCCCTGTTCGGAGGATTCCGCCAGTTCGAACGACTTCAGGCCGAAGGCGTCTTTGTTGATCATGTCGAGGATCAGACGATTGCCGTCATTGCCCGGCTCGATGCCATAAATCTTGCCGCCAAGCTTGTCCTTGAAGGTGGCGATATCTTTGAAGTCCTTGAGGCCTTCATTGGCGGCATATGTCGGCACGGCAAGCGTGTATTTCGCGCCGGTCAGATTGGTGCGCAGCGTCTCGACGCTCTTGTCATCCAGATAAGGCTTGAGATCGGCGCTCATGGAAGGGTTCCAGTAGCCGAGGAAGACATCAATGTCCTTCTTGCTCAGCGACGCATAGGTCACCGGCACGGAAAGAACCTTGATATCGGTCTTGTAGCCGAGGCCCTTGAGAATTTCGGTCGCAACCGCAGTTGTCGAGGTAATGTCGGTCCAGCCGACATCGGAGAAGCGCACCGTCGAGCAGCTTTTCGGCTCTTCCGCAAAGCTGGCGCCGGGTGCTGCAAGCATTGCCGTTCCCGTGGCAAGCGCAGCAAAGGCAAGCGTATAGGTCAGTTTCATTGTTCTCTCCATTTCCGGGCCGTTTTGACGGTTTGCTTATTTTTCCGGTTCCGGCTTTAGCAAACACCAAAGATTGCGCCGTTCAAGTACCACAGCGGCGAAAATATTCTCGATTGCGACGTCTGTCTCTTTTGTCGTGATGAGAATGAAAAATATCCCGCACTTTTTCTGGAACGGCTCGAAGTTGCGCCATGTTACGGATCGGCCCCCCGGTTTCAACCCTGCCACGCCAAAATGCCGGATAAAATCAGTTGGATGAGCGATCCCGGTTGTCGAAAAGACAAGCGCACTCTATTTGAAAGGGAACAACGTTTCTTGCTCACGCCTTTTCGGGAAACGACGTTTTTTGCGGACGGATCGGCGCGTGAGTGAAAATGGTTCGAAGCCCCGGAATTGCGGGCCAAATGAAGGATGATCGATAGTGTGGAATGCAGTGCGGGCCGTTTTCTCCTTCCTAGGTCGTATGATTGCGGGTCTGGCCCGGCTGATAGCCGTTCCGCTGGCCGCTTTGTGGCGGCTTTATCTTAAGTTCGGAATATTGTGGAAAGCCATAATTGGCGTCGTCGTGGTCGGTCTGGCTGCGCTCTATATCTATTTTATCTGGCAGACTCAGGTCTGGACCAATTTCGATCCGGACTATCCGGCAAAGTATAGTTATCAGACCGCCAACACGCCCGGCGAGGAAGTAAGTTCGCAGTCCGCACCCGCTGCGCCAGCACAAGCTCCGGAACCGGCACCTTCCACCGGAACTGCGGCCGGATCGGGCAATGACCAGCCTTCTTCCGAAACGCCACAGACTGCACAGCCGGTTCAGGCGGCACAAATTCCGTCAACGGCGCGCAAGTGCTCGCGTTCGGCGATTGCCGAGGTTGCCGCAGACCTCACCGATTTCAACGTGAACCAGAATGCGTGGATTTCCTCCATGCTGCTCTACAAGGCCGGTTTCTTCGGCCTCGACTGGGATCGCACACCGTTCCTCGACAACAAGGCCTCGTTCCAGCGTGGTATCAATGCCGCCGTGCGTCGTACGGCGATTGAACTGGTGGACAATATCGGCCGTCTGCGCGGCACATCGCAGATCGATGGCGATCTGCAAAAGGCGCGTGGCAATTTGCAGTTTGCCGAGGATTCCTGGTATTTCGGTCTGAGCCCGTTCGGTCCGAAGACCCCGACGCCAAGCTATTATCGTTCGGCAATCAAGGATCTGCGTTCGTTCAATACGCGCCTTGAAAACTGTCAGGCCACGTTTGATGCCCGCGCCGACAATCTGATCCAGTTTGTCGACCGTATCGCCAGCGATCTGGGTTCCACCTCGGCGATCCTCAAGGACCGCGCGGAAAACTATCATAATGGCTGGTTCGACACCCGTGCGGATGACCGCTTCTGGTTCGCCTATGGTCAGCTCTACGCCTATTACGGCCTGCTCCGCTCGGCGCATTCCGATTTCCGTGGCGTGCTGGCTGAAAAGCACCTCGACGGTGTGTGGGACGAGATGGAAAAGCAGATGCGTTCGGCGCTCGACATGCAGCCTTTCATCGTTTCCAACGGCAGCCCGGATGCGTGGTTTACCCCGTCGCATCTGACCACAATGGGCTTCTATATCCTGCGCGTTCGTTCCAATCTGGTCGACGTGAAGCAGGTTCTGGAGCGCTGACGGGCAATGGAACTGCCTCCGATTTTGCGTCAGGCGGTGGATGCCGCGCTTGAGGGCGTGGCATTGGCCGATCTCAAGCGCGCCTCCGATCTTCTGTCGCGCCGCTATCGCGCCGAGACGCGGGACGGTCGCCTGCATATTTCCGACGATCTGGCCGCGAAAGCCTATCTCGCGGCGCGTTTGCCTGCCACTTATGCGGCGGTGCGCGCAAGCCTCGAAAGTGCTGCGGAAGTTTGCCCGGATTTCGCGCCACAATCGATGTTGGATGTTGGCGCTGGCCCGGGTACGGCGCTATGGGCAGCCCGGGGGTGCTGGCAGTCGCTTGAAAACGCCACAATGATCGAAGCAAGCCCGGCCATTCGCGCCGTTGGTAGCAGTCTGGCCACACAGAGCGGTCTGGCATCGCTGGACTGGCGCGCTGGCGATGTGGTGAAGGAAAAGCTCGATTTTCCGCAAGCTGATCTCGTCACCATTGCCTATGTGTTGGATGAGCTGGCGCCTGATGATCGGCGCAAGCTGGTTGCGCAGCTTTGGACGTCTGCACGGCAGATGTTCGTGATTGTCGAGCCGGGCACGCCTGCGGGCTGGCAGCGCATTCTTGATGCACGCATGGCGCTGATCGGACGGGGTGCGACGATTGCCGCGCCATGCCCGCACCAGCTGGATTGCCCGCTGGTCGCGCCGGACTGGTGCCATTTCTCGCGCCGCGTTGCCCGTTCGCGCATTCACCGCATGACCAAGGATGCGGAAGTGCCGTGGGAGGATGAGAAGTTTATTTATCTCGCCGCCGTGCGCGAACCATCCGATGCTGTTGAAGCGCGGGTTGTTGCGCCGACGAGGGTTGGCGGCGGCAAAGTTTCGGTTAAACTCTGCAAGGATGACGGCAGAGCCGAGGAGCGCCTGCTGACCAAGCGCGACGGCGACTTGTTCCGTTGGGCGCGCCGCGCCGACTGGGGCGATGCATTGTTGAGCGATTGAACCCGGAATCGAGAACATGAAGATCAGTCTGGTCCAGTTACGTCTGCTGCAAGCTGTCGCTGAAACCGGCAGCGTCGGTGCTGCGGCGCGCCAGCTGGGGCTGACGCAATCGGGAGCCAGTCAGGCGATTGCGACGCTGGAAAAGATACTGGGCCTTGATGTGCTGGCCCGCAAACGCGATGGGGCAACCCTGACGGCCTTTGGCCAGTCTATCCTCGACGATGCCAGGACCGCTCTTGCGGCGGTGGACAGGATCGAGCTGCGAGCACGAAGCAATGTTTCGGCAGGGCCCGAGCGGCTCCGTGTCGCGGCCATTCCAAGCCAGCTCGAATATGCCTTGCCCGGTTTGCGGAAAGTTTTTCAGCGGCTCTATCCGGCTATTGAACTCAGCGCGTTCGAGGGCGGACATGATGTCGTGAGCCAATGGGTGCGGGATGGCATTGCCGATCTTGGCATAACCTCGTTGCCCGCGCCGGAGCTGGAAGCATGCGACATCGGTCAGGAGGAGCTTGTCGTGGTGGGACGCAGCGACGATCCTTTCATGCGACATGACAGGATCGCCGTCGAGACCCTGCGGGATCGCCAGCTGATTGCTGCTGCGGGCTGTGAAATGATCATTGACCGCATCATTCATGGCGACGGTAAGACCTGCAGCGAGCAGGTGCGCACCCGTGATGTAGCCACCGTGCTGGAAATGGTGCGGCATGGCATCGGCACGACGCTTTTATCGGAGATCAGCCTGCCGGGGGCGGACCTGCACGGATTGCGGGCGCTTCGCCTCGATCCGCCGACATTTCGCACCGTCTATATCGTTTTTCGGGCCGACAGTCCTGTCCGGCATCTGGTCGAGCGGTTCTGCGATGTAGCGCAAGACGCCAAAAGCAAAGCGGCATAAGAAACTCTAATATCTCATATCTCACTTATCCGTGGTGTTCGCTACGGCGAAGAGTGCAATAGTCCGGCTATTCTTCGACCATCCTGCAGCGAGCAACCATGACCGCCATTGCCGACAACACCCCGACACCTTCGACATCCGATACCATACGCGGTCTTGCCTGGGGGCTTTCCGGGGTTTTGGTGTGGTCCGGATCGTTCGTTCTGACGCGTTTTGGGTTCAAGACCGCGCTCACGCCTTTCGACATCATCGCTTTGCGTTTTGGTGTGGCGGGGCTGGTGCTGCTGCCGGTCGTAGTCATGAAAGGCTTCGGCTTCCGGCAGCTTGGACCGCTGGGCTTTGTCCTTCTGGTTTCCGGCGCAGGCGCGCCCTATGCCCTGATGACCGCCTATGGTCTGCAATTCGCCCCGGCATTCCATGCGGCAGCGCTCATTCCGGGCATCATGACGGTGCTCGTGGCCATTCTGGGCGTGGTGTTTCTGGGAGAACGTCTTGCAATGTCGCGCTGGCTCGGGGTGGTTCTGATCCTGATCGGCAGCATGTTGATCGCGGGACTGTCGCAACTGGGCGGACAGGAAATGGTCGGACACATCGCCTTCTTTGCCGCGGCGCTCATATGGGCGATCTATGTCATGGTGTTTCGCAGCAAGGGGATGGACGGGCTGCATGCGACGGCGATTTCAGCTGTCGCCTCGGCACTGTTCTATCTGCCGATCTATGCGCTTTTCCTGCCCATGGGGCTCGGTGCAACATCCTGGGGCGATATCACCCTGCAAGGGTTTTATCAGGGCGTTCTCACTTCGGCCTTTGGCGTCTTTGCCTTCAACCGCGCTGTTGTTCTGCTGGGAACGGCGGCCGGGGCCGCACTTTCGGCGCTGATCCCCGTCATCACGCTGGTTCTTGCCCTTGTCCTGCTTGGCGAAGTGCCGGGCTTTGCCGACACGCTCGCCGCCCTCCTGATCAGTGTCGGTGTGCTGGCACTGAACAGGAAGGGCAAAAAGCCGGTCGCGTCATGAAGCCTGCAGAACGACGCGCGGGGCAGGGCGGTTGATGATGAACACCATCGCCGCCGCCGCAAGGCACATGGCGCCAGCCAGAACGAGGGCTGGCGTATAGCTGTCATAGTCGGTGCGGACGAAGCCCGCAAAACCGGCGGCAGCAGCGGCGCCAATCTGGTGACCGGTGAACACCCAGCCAAAGACCAGACCGGCCTTTTCCGGGCCGAAACGTTCGGCGGCAAGCTTCACCGTCGGTGGTACGGTTGCGACCCAGTCCAGACCGTAGAAGACGGCGAACAGCGCCAGTTCATAAACCGAGAAGTCGGTGAAGGTCAGATAGATCAGCGACAGGCCGCGCAGCGCATAGAACCAGAACAGCAGCCAGCGATTGTCGAAACGGTCGGAGAGCCAGCCGGACATGATCGTGCCGATCAGGTCGAATGCGCCGATGACTGCGAGGATACCGGCTGCGCCGACCGGCGCGATGCCGTAGTCACCGCAAAGCGTGATCCAGTGGGTCTGGATGAGGCCGTTTGTCGAAAAGCCGCAGACGAAGAAGGTCAGGAACAGCACCCAGAAAGTGGAGGTCGAGGACGCTTCGCGCAGGGTCACCAGCGGCGAGGCAAGCATGGCGCCAAAGCTCTTCTTCGGTTCAGGTGCTGGCAGTGGAGCCGTGCGGCCATAGGGTTTCAGGCCGATATCTGCCGGGTGATCGCGCATCAAAGCGAGAACCAGCAACAGCGCAACGGTCAGGAAACCAATGACGATGGTGAGCGATGTGCGCCAGCCAATGGTCTGGCTGACACTGGCGAGGATCGGCATGAAAACCAGCTGGCCGGTGGCATTGCTGGCGGTCATCAGGCCGACCACAAGACCACGGCGCTTTTCAAACCAGCGGGCGGCAACCGTTGCACCCAGCACGAGCGCGGTCATGCCGGTGCCGACACCGATCACGACGCCCCAGAGGCCCACCATCTGCCATTCCTCCGTCATGAAGATGGAGCCGAGAAGGCCGCTGGCGATCAGGATCAGCGCTGCGGTCACAACGCGGCGGAGGCCGAACTGGTTCATGAAGGCGGCCGCAAACGGTCCCATCAGGCCGAACAGAACCAAACGAAGCGCCATGGCAAAAGAGATATTGGCGTTGGTCCAGCCGAATTCGCGCTGGAGCGGTTCGATCAATATGCCTGCCGACCCCATGGCGGCAGCCGTTGCCAGCATGGTCAGGAAGGTAATGGCGGCGACAACCCATCCGTAATGGATGTTTCTCTGTTCGAGAACGCGTGCGAGGCGGGCAGATATCATCTTGAGCGCTTTCGGTTAGGACCATTTTTGCAGAAATGGCCACGGATAGGAAGGCGAGCTTCTTTGCGCGTAGCCGCAGAAGCGCGCTCCGTCATTGTTTCCAGTCAAGTCAGTTCAGTTAGAGGGTCGCGTCCGACGGGCTTCAGAGTGCCTGAAGCAGCGCCTGCAACTGTTCGACCCCGTTATTTCCAAGTTTTTCTTCGATTTCTTCCTGGGCTTTATCCCAGAGCGGACCGCCACGGGTGAGAAGCTCCCGGCCTGTATTGGTCAATCTGATATTGGTTTCGCGATGGTCTTCGCCCTGGCCGGGCTCAACCAGTCCCATGCGCTGCAACACCTTGGCGTTGCGCCCCATCGTGGAACGATCAAGCTCGGCCGTGCGCGCCAGTTCGGTGATCGACAGTGTGCCCGCGCGGTCAAGCCGACGCAGCAGGCTGAACTGTGCGACATTGATGCCAAGCGGCGCCAGCGCCTCGTCATAGATGGCGGAGGTTTTGCGCGATGCCTGACGCAGAAGTATGCAGAAACAAGAATGTGCCATAATGCGGGTATATACCCGCAAATGAATTCTGGCAAGCATTCATTGCTGGAGCAGGAAGGATCCTGTCAGCGTGGCGATGGCCATGAGAGGCCTTTTATACCGCGATATGCGCGGTTTCCTTGACTTCTTCCATGACGGCATAGGTGTGCGATTCCCGCACGCCGGGCAGAGAAAGAAGCGCTTCCGACAGGAAACGGCGATAATGATCCATGTCGGAAACGCGGGCCTTGACGAGATAGTCAAAGCCGCCTGCCACCATATGGCATTCGAGAACGTCTGGATTGTTGCGCGTGAACGTCGCGAAGGTCTCGAAGACTTCCGGCGTCGTGCGGTCGAGCTTGATCTCGATGAAAACCAGCATGGCGCGGTCGAGCATCTTGGGCGACAGCCGTGCCGAATAGCCCAGAATATAGCCTTCCCGGGTCAGGCGCTTGACGCGTTCGGCAGTCGCTGTCTGCGAGAGATTGATGCGATCGGCAAGCTCGGTATTGGTCAGGCGCCCGTTCTCCTGAAGGGCCTGTAGGATGTTCCTGTCCATGGCATCAAGGTTCTTCATGCGTGTGTCCCCAACTGGTCGCCTGTTTGCGGCGACTCTTTTCTTCATGCGTTCATTCTGAATTAAGTCACGGGAATGAATCTGAAATCCGCGCTGGGCGCAAGACGAAACTTGTTCAGAAGGCTGACAAATTTGCGGGGACTGGTGAGCCATGTCCCAAATACGAACAGGCGGCCCCGAATCAATTACTAGTTGCCAACTACATGCAACCCATGGTAGTGATTAGCCATACTGAAAGTCGTATTGCACGTATAAATTTAGTCATTTGGGGGGCGAGGAGCCTCGTTTTGATCAGGCAAGGCACCCCGCTTCCTTGTCTGTATGTCCTCATTAAGGACAGGGAAAAGTCCGGACCTTCCGTGGTGTCCGGACTTTTCTTTTTTCGGTTCCGAAGGCTTAGCATAATTCTGACAGGTATAGGCCTGACAATTTTCACAGGGTCGGCTCATCGGGGCCGGGTCTCGGGTCTGTCGGGAAAAATGCGAGGCCACAATTTTCCGGTTGCAAGCCGCCCGGCGGAACGCTAACACTAGCGCCCATGAACATTTCGCACATTCGCATCAACGGTTGGTGGTGGGCTCGCTAAAAGCGGCCACGCAGGCGTTTGCGCATATGCGTTCAGGAGACAGGGCCGCTGGGATTATCCGGGCGGCCTTTTTGTTTGGCTGCCCGAATGGGACCGAAGCCCGGAATTATTCGAAAACGAAAGCAATTGGGATTAGCCGACCATGAATGCGAAGATAGCGGATAGCGAGATATTTCAGCACGAAACGGCTGGCGGCATTGTCGTCGAGCGCGTGCGCCATCTCACTGCGTATAAGGGCGCCATCGAAACCTATATCGATGTGCTCAATGAAAGACGCGGTGCGGTGTTCTCGTCCAACTACGAATATCCGGGCCGCTATACGCGATGGGACACGGCAATCGTCGATCCGCCAGTGGTGATCACGTCGCGCCAGCGCACCATGCGCATTGAGGCGTTGAACGCCCGTGGCGTCATCCTGCTGCGCCCCATTCTCGATACGGTACAGGCCTTGGGCGAAGTGACGGTGGATACGTCCACGCAGGATCGCATCGAGCTGACCATCGCGGAGCCGACCGGCACATTTACCGAAGAAGAGCGTTCGCGCATGCCTTCGGTGTTCACGGTGCTGCGCGCCATTGTCGGGCTGTTCTTCTCGGAAGAAGATGCCAATCTCGGCCTTTACGGTGCTTTCGGTTACGATCTGGCGTTCCAGTTCGACCCGATCCAGTACAAGCTCAAGCGCCCGGAAACCCAGCGCGATCTGGTGCTGTTCATTCCCGACGAGATCTTCGTCGCCGACCACTATGCAGCACGCGCCTGGGTCGATCGTTATGAATTCACCTGCGGCGGTTCCTCGACGCATGGTCTTGCGCGGGCAACGCCTGCCGAGGCGTTCAAGCCTTCGGAACGCACATTGCCGCGTGGCGATCATAATCCGGGCGAATATGCCAAGCTGGTCGAGCGCGCCAAGGATAGCTTCAAGCGCGGCGATCTGTTCGAGGTCGTGCCGGGTCAGACCTTCTATGAGCGTTGCCACACTGCACCGTCGGAAATCTTCCGTCGCCTGAAGACGATCAATCCGTCGCCTTATTCCTTCTTCATCAATCTGGGCGAGAACGAATATCTGGTTGGCGCATCGCCGGAAATGTTCGTGCGCGTCAATGGCCGCCGCATCGAAACCTGCCCGATTTCGGGCACGATCAAGCGCGGGGAGGATGCGATTTCGGATTCGGAGCAGATTCTGAAACTGCTCAATTCCAAGAAGGACGAATCCGAGCTGACCATGTGTTCGGATGTCGACCGCAACGACAAGAGCCGCGTCTGCGAGCCGGGTTCGGTGCGGGTGATTGGTCGCCGCCAGATCGAAATGTATTCGCGCCTGATCCATACGGTTGATCATATTGAAGGTCGCCTGCGTGACGGTATGGATGCTTTCGACGGTTTCCTCAGCCATGCATGGGCTGTGACCGTGACCGGCGCGCCGAAATTGTGGGCGATGCGTTTTCTTGAGGAAAACGAGCGCAGCCCGCGTGCATGGTATGGCGGCGCCATCGGCATGATGCATTTCAACGGCGACATGAACACCGGTCTCACGCTGCGCACCATCCGCATCAAGGATGGCGTGGCTGAAATCCGTGCCGGTGCAACGCTGCTGTTTGATTCCAACCCGGAAGAAGAAGAGGCGGAAACCGAGCTGAAGGCTTCGGCGATGATCGCGGCTGTGCGTGAGGCGCAGAAGAGCAATCATGTTGCTGAAGAACGTGTGGCCGCCAAGGTAGGCGAGGGCATCTCGGTCCTGCTGGTGGATCACGAAGATTCCTTCGTACACACGCTGGCCAATTATTTCCGCCAGACGGGCGCAACCGTATCGACGGTGCGCTCGCCAGTCGCCGACGATATTTTCGACCGCGTCAATCCTGATCTCGTGGTGCTTTCGCCGGGGCCGGGTTCGCCGCAGGATTTCGACTGCAAGGCAACCATCGACAAGGCGCGCAAGCGCGAACTGCCGATCTTCGGCGTCTGCCTCGGCCTTCAGGCTCTGGCGGAAGCCTATGGCGGCACGTTGCGCCAGTTGCGTATTCCGATGCATGGCAAGCCGTCGCGCATTCGCGTGTCGAAGCCGGAACGCATTTTCTCCGGTCTGCCGAAGGAAGTGACGGTCGGGCGCTACCATTCGATCTTCGCCGATCCGGAGCGTCTGCCGGATGATTTCCTCGTCACGGCGGAAACCGAAGACGGTGTGATCATGGCTTTCGAGCATAAGAAGGAGCCGGTGGCGGCTGTTCAGTTCCACCCGGAATCGATCATGACGCTCGGTCATAATGCCGGTATGCGCATAATCGAGAATGTGGTGACGCATCTGGCGGGCAAACACAAAAAAGCGCGCCGCAGCAACTACTGAAAAGGCGCTTCATCGCGTTGATATTCAACCGGTCGTAGTCATCCTGCGGCCGGTTTTGTTTTTGGAATTCGACGGTGCGTTTCCGCGGCTTGCTCTGGCAACGCATTTGCAACTGTAATGCCTTGCATTTGCAGGAAAAATTAAATGCGATAACTGAAAAAACAGGGGTACGAACTTCGATTGTTCTGGGGTATAGAGCGGTCATTGAAGCACATCTCAAAAAGTGTGAAACGGTTTTTGGATAAGATGCGCTTTAGACAATGCAGTTGCATAGGACTGACCGGCTCTGAAAGCTAATTTCAAGCCAAAGCCGGTGCGCATGAGCCCAATATGCATGAGCCTGAATTGATCAAGGTCCGGTTTTTGGGCCTGTCTCGGGCAGTAATTAGATAAATCAAAGGTTCGTCATGGACGCGAGTGCAAGAGTTCGGCGGCTAGCCGCATGGTCGATTCCCATTGCCTTTGGGGTGATGGGGCTGAAATATGTGGCTTATATGCTCACCGGCTCGGTGGCGCTCTATTCCGATGCGCTCGAATCCATCGTCAATGTCATCGCGGCAGTGGGCGCCTGGTGGGCGATCAGCGTGAGCTATAAGCCCGCCGATGAAAATCACCCGTTTGGCCATCACAAGGCGGAATATATTTCGGCGGTTGTCGAGGGCGTTTTGATCACCGTTGCGGCGCTGTTGATCTTCCGCGAGGCTTGGTTTGCCTTGCAGACCCCGCGCCAGCTCGAAGCACCATGGCTTGGCCTTGGCATCAATACAGTTGCCGCTGTCATCAATGGCGTCTGGGCCACGCTCCTGATCCGTACTGGGCGTGCGGCACGGTCTCCAGCGCTAGAAGCCGACGGCAAACACATCATGACCGACGTATTCACGTCGCTGGGCGTGCTGGTCGGTCTGGTGGGTGCTGTCGTCACCGGTTGGGCAATCCTCGATCCGCTGCTCGCCATTGTCGTGGCGCTGAATATTCTGTGGCAGGGCTGGCACGTGATCAACTCGTCGGTGCAGGGCTTGATGGATATTGGCGTCGAGCCTGCCGAGGAAATGCGCATCCGCGATGTCATTTCGTCCAATGCAGCAGGCGCCATTGAAGTGCACGACTTGAAAACGCGTATCGCCGGGCGCGTCACCTTCATCGAGTTTCATCTGGTTGTGGCTGCGGACATGAGCGTCGGCGATGCACATGTGATCTGCGACCGCATTGAAGATGCCCTGAAAGAGCAGATCGGCAGCGCCCGCGTCGTCATCCATGTTGAACCGGAAGACGAGGCGAAATTGCCTTTGGGTACAAGTGCGGTTCCCTTTGCCTGATTGAAATACCGTGCTGACCGAAGCAACTGGCGTAAATGCATCTTGCATCGGTCAAATCGCGCGTGTAAAAGCTTGACCATGATGACGAAGAACGCAACATCTCTGGGACATTCGGCTGCCGCCACTGGCGCGCGCGTCGATGTTTGCGTTCTCAACTCGCTTCTTACCCTCGGCCTTAGCGGCGATCGCCGGGCTCGTTGAAGGAGCGTCCGGCGGTCGAAAACGGTCCCGCTGGCCTGTGCTCCTTTTCATAAAACCCTACAATCGATCAAGAATATCCGTGCTTGACGGGCTTTAATGCCGTCCAGAAGCCGGGAGGAAACGAGAAATGAACCAGTCCGTTATCACGCCGCAATCTGTCGCCGAAGCCGAACGTAAAGGCATGCGGGATGCAGCCACCAAATATTCGCCATTCCCGGCTCCCAAGCTCGACGACCGTACCTGGCCATCCAAGCGCATCGAAAAAGCGCCGATCTGGTGCTCGGTCGATCTGCGCGACGGCAATCAGGCTTTGATCGACCCGATGGGTCACGACCGCAAGGAGCGCATGTTCCGCTTGCTGGTCGATATGGGTTTCCCGGAAATCGAAATCGGCTTTCCATCTGCCTCGCAGACGGATTTCGACTTCTGCCGCTGGGCTATCGAGCAGGGCAATGTGCCGGACGAGCTGGATTTGCAGGTGCTGGTGCAGTGCCGTCCTGAACTGATCACCCGCACATTCGAAGCTTTGGAAGGCGCAAAGACGCCGATCATCCACTTCTACAATTCCACCAGCGAATTGCAGCGCCGCGTGGTTTTCGCCAAGGATGTTGGCGGGATCAAGCAGATCGCGACCGATGCGGCCAAGATGATCATGGATATGGCGGCCAAGGCAGGTGGCGGTTATCGCTTCCAGTATTCGCCGGAAAGCTTTACCGGCACCGAGCTGGATGTGGCGCTGGAAATCTGCAATGCGGTCATCGAGATCGTGAAGCCGACGGCGGACAACAAGCTGATCGTCAATCTGCCGTCTACGGTGGAAATGAACACGCCGAATGTCTATGCCGACCAGATCGAATGGATGTGCCGCAATCTCGACAATCGCGAAAACCTGATCATTTCGTTGCACCCGCATAATGACCGCGGTACGGGCATCGCTGCGACGGAACTGGGCCTGATGGCCGGTGCCGATCGTGTAGAAGGCACCTTGTTTGGCAATGGCGAGCGCACCGGCAATGTGGACGTGGTGACGCTGGCGCTGAACATGTATACGCAGGGCATCGATCCCGAGCTGGATTGCACGGACATCAATCGCATGAAGGATGTCTATGAATATTCGAACCAGCTGAAGATCGCAGAGCGTCACCCCTATGTCGGCGAGTTGGTCTATACCGCTTTCTCCGGCTCGCATCAGGATGCGATCAACAAGGGCATGAAGGCGCGCAAGTCGGCCAATTCGCCGGTTTGGGAAGTGCCTTATCTGCCGATCGACCCGCAGGACGTTGGCCGTTCCTACGAAGCGATCATCCGCATCAATTCGCAGTCGGGCAAGGGCGGCATCGCCTATATCCTGCAGGCCGATTACGGTTTGAACCTGCCGCGCAATCTGCAGGTCGAGTTCCGCGAAATCATCCAGCAGATCACCGACGACGAAGGCAAGGAATTGCCGTCCAAGCGCATTCATGAAGAGTTCCAGAAGCTCTATGTGACGCAGCCGGATGCTCGCATCAAGTTCGTGGATCACCACACCATACCGGATCCTGAACAGAAGGGTCGCCGCATTCTCACCGCCGAAATCACCGATAACGGCGTGACCAAGAATATAGAAGGCAAGGGCACCGGTCCGATTGATGGCTTTGTCGACGCGCTGTCCAAATATCTCGGCGTGAAGATGTCGGTCGTGGATTATTCCGAACATTCGCTCCAGCAGGGTTCGGATGCGTCGGCCATCTCCTATGTTGAAATGGCGCATCCGGGTGGCAAGCTGTTTGGTGCCGGCATCAACGACAATATCGTCAGCGCATCGCTGGAAGCCATCGTATCGGCGGCCAACCGGGTGATCGGTCAGTAACCGAAGGCTATTGAACAAAAAAGGCGGCACACTGTGCCGCCTTTTTCATTTGTAGAGTTCCTGCTCGGATATCTTGAAAATGCGCTCGCTTGCATCTTCGATGCCGTGCTGTTCCCACAGGCAATGCCAGCCGCCATCCGGCTTGCGGTCGATGTTGAAGAGATTGTAGCGGGCAGGCGGTTTGTGGCCGCCATAGTTCTGGCTGGCCGACGGGACGCAGATCACAGGCACTTTGCCGTTCGGTCCGTCGATTTCATATTTCGTCGCCAGATGCGTGTGGCCGTGAATGACCAGTTCCGCGCCATACTTGCGGATGATCTTTTGAAAACGGCGGATGCCGTAAAGCCGCTTGTGGGTCGGCGTTGCACCGTGGATCGGCGGATGATGGATCATCACCACCCGGAAAAGCCCGCGCGCACCTGCCTCATCGAGTGTGGCGGCAAGACGCTTGGCCTGCGCTGAACGAAAATCGCCGCTCGCCATGAAAGGTGCCGTAGCGCGGGCTGACGAAACGCCGATCATCGCGACATCATCGCGCACACGCATATAAGGAAATTGCGGGCGCTTGCCCTTGTTGCCGATGCCGTCGCCGCGCATCCACGGTTCCCATTTGCGGCAGGACCGGTCGAGCGCGCCGGGGACATAGGCATCGTGATTGCCGGGCACGACCGAGACATCATCCGGGTTGCCCAGTTTCGACAGCCAGTCGGCGGCGATATCTATTTCCAGATTGAGAGCCAGATTGACCAGATCGCCAGTGACGGCAATATGATTCGGCGCTTGCGCCAGCATATCGGCTACAAGTTTATCGAGCACCGTTCCGTGCATTGCACCCTTGCGGTTGCGCAGCCAGTTGATATAACCGGTGATACGCTTCGAGGCCAATTCGCGATATCTCACACGCGGCAGTGGCGAAAGGTGGATATCGGAGATGTGAGCGAGGCGAAACATAAGGCCCGTTTACTGGATAATTTCTAAAATAGAAACCGTGTTTAGCGACTTTTTGTTGATGCGATTGCTGCATTGATAACTGCATATAATGTTTGCTGGAGAGTCGGAATGCGCTTTCGTCATTTTATATTTCATTCATATTTTCTTTTGCGGCGCCCCATGACACTTGGGGTAAGGGCAATTGTGTATGATGAAAAGATTAACTCTGTTTTTTTAGTAAGACATACTTACGTACCGGGATGGCAGTTACCGGGCGGCGGTGTAGATAGTGGGGAGACTTTTCAGCAGGCGCTAGAAAAAGAACTGCGGGAAGAGGGTAATATTGTCCTGAAAGGCCGCCCCCAACTTCTTGCGCTTTACAAGAATGCCCATGCTTCTCCACGGGATCATGTAGCACTGTATGTATGCCGTTCTTTTGAACAACTTGCGCCGAAAGTGCCCGATAGAGAGATTGCCGAGAGCGGTTTCTTTCCGCTCGACGATCTTCCGGAAGGAACCACAGCTTCAACCAAGCGGCGTTTGCAGGAAGCCCTGTATGATCTGGAGCCGCTGCCGATGTGGTAATACCACTTGTGCCCGGCGGTTTTGTTTAACGCCGGGCGGAGATACTCTGTAATACTTTGGTATAAAGGGCGCAGGATGCGCCCTTTAAAATAGTCTGAAATTAGAAACGGTAGGTGATACCGGTGCCGATCAGCCACGGATTGAGCTTGGCTTTGCCGCTCAGTTCCTGTCCGCCGACTGTGACGTCGAACTTCGGTTCGAGGAACAGCTTCTTCACGTCGAAGTTCAGGCCCCAATGTTCGTCGATCATATAGTCCACACCGAACTGGAGTGCGCCGCCAAACGTGTTCTTGACCTTCAGATAGTCGGCGCTGCCTGCATCCTGATTGTAGAAGATGGTGTAATTGACGCCTGCACCGACATAAGGCTTGAACGCGCCGAAATTGGTGAAGTGATATTGCAGTGTCAGGGTGGGCGGTAGAATCCAGGTCTTGCCGACCTTGCCAAGACTGCTGATGGAGCCTGCGCCGTTGATATTGGCATAGGTCGTGCCGAGAATGAGTTCGGCGGCGATATTGTCCGTGAAGTAATAGGTGATATCGAGTTCGGGCGTGATCGACTTCGAGTAGTCGAGGTCGGAACCCGGAACACCATTCACATGGCCCTTGTTCTCCGCAATGACCCCAAGGGCGCGCACGCGGATCTGCCATGGTGAAAGCGCTTCTGGCACAGCCTGAATTTCAGAGGCTGGCTGGGCCACCACAGTGTCGGCGGCAAAGGCGGCCGGGGCGGCAAATGTCAGCGCGGTTGCTGCAAGCAGCCCTGTCGCAAATCGGTTCATCAAATCTCTCCTTAGTCACAGTGCAGTCTTGGGTGTCGTCCTGGGGGATGCATCCAATCTGAACTGCGTTGCCTCGCGCCCCATTGATCGAGATCAAAGGGGCGCAAGAGAATGAGAGAGTGCTGATATTAGAAACCGCACTGTTGCAGGAAAAGCGCAGTCGCGGTCGGGCCGGTTAACTCTTCGAAAAACGATCCCTGTCATGCGGGGCGGCAAAGTCGATTTCCGGGCCCATCGGCACAACGCCGGTTGGGTTGATCGTCTTGTGGCTGCGGTAATAATGGCCCTTGATATGTTCCATATTCACCGTCGAGGCCACGCCCGGCACCTGATACAGCTCGCGCGTATAGTTCCACAGGTTCGGATAATCGGCGATCCGGCGCAGATTGCATTTGAAATGACCAACATAGACCGGATCAAAGCGCAAAAGCGTCGTGAACAGACGCCAATCCGCTTCCGTCAGGCTTGAGCCTGTCAGATAACGCTGGCGGGACAGGCGGTCTTCCAGTGTGTCGAGCGCGGCGAATAGCTGCTTGAACGCTTCTTCATAAGCATCCTGCTCGGTGGCGAAGCCAGCGCGATAAACGCCATTGTTGATGTTTGGATAGATGAAATCGTTGAGTGCATCGATTTCAGCCGCCAGCGCTTCCGGATAGAAGTCGAGCGAGGCATCGCCGAATTCATTGAAAGCCGTATTGAGCATGCGGATGATTTCCGACGACTCGTTGGAAACGATCGTCTGGCGTTGCTTGTCCCACAGGACCGGCACAGTCACGCGGCCGGAATAGTTGGGATCGGCGCGGGTATAGATTTCATAAAGGCGCTTGGAGCCGTACAGATCATCACCGGTGCTGCCGGTGGTGCCGTAAAAGGTCCAGCCTTCTTCCACCATCAGAAAATCGACGACCGAAACCGAAATGACATCTTCCAGTTTCTTCAGCGCGCGAAAAATCAGCGTGCGATGCGCCCATGGGCATGCATAGGAAACATAAAGATGATAGCGGCCCGGCTCGGCCTTGAAACCGCCTTCGCCAGTCGGACCGGCGCTGCCGTCCGCGGTTACCCAGTTGCGGAATTGCGATTTCGAGCGTTCAAAGCGGCCTTTTGTGCTCTTGGTGTCGTACCAGACATCCTGCCACTTGCCATCGACCAGAAGTCCCATGTGATTTCTCCTTTTGGCAGCTAAGCATTTCCAGCAAAAGTGCGAAGCGGTTTTGCGTGGGATAATGCGTTGAACAAATAGATCGAAACGGCGGCATTTGCAGTATCTCAACTCGTAAACAGTGCGTCACGTTGCCAAAAAGAGAAGTCGAAACTGCCATTTTGAAAAAAATGGTTTTACCTCTGCTCAATTTGGTGTAATGGGAGTTCCAATTTGCGATCATCCAATGTTCGATCGCCCGGGAGACACGTAATGGAAATGCTTTTCATCCGACGATGAAACTTGGACCGCGCTGCGAGCGCGGAGTGCATTCCATTGACCTGACGGTCCCTGAAGTCTCCAATTGTGATCTTAAGCCCATGCAGCAGCTTGAACTGACCTACGCGCAGGAATGCCCGGCGCACGACATTGAAATCGAAGCCATCAATGCCGAAGCTTTCGGACCGGGACGCTTTACCCGTGCCGCCCATTTCATCCGTGAAGGCGGTCCGCATGATCTGAGCCTTTCCTTCGTTGCCCTGATGGGGGGCATAGTGGTGGGTTCCGTGCGGCTGACGCCGGTTGTGATCGGCAAGACACCAGCACTGTTGCTGGGGCCGCTTGCCGTGCGGCCTGAATGGAAGAAGCGGGGCATTGGCGGCACGCTGATGCGCCAGTCGCTGGAAGCGGCGACGAAGGCGGGACACAAGCTGGTCATTCTGGTGGGTGACGAACCTTATTATGGTCCGTTCGGCTTCAAGATGGTGCCGCATGGCTCCATGGTCATGCCCGCACCGGTCGATCCGCGCCGGATGCTTGCCTGTGAACTCACTGCCGGTGCCGCAAGCGGCGTCAGCGGCATTGTGCGCCACGCCAACCGGGCCTGATTTTCAGTTTAATCTTTGATTTGTGGGAACGTTTGCTTTTCCCCTCATCCTGAGGAGCCGTCGAAGACGGCGCATCATCCTGAGATTTTTGAAGGATCGAAGGAGAGGGGAAACCAGCGCGTGCCTCGTCCTTCGACACGGTGCTTCGCACCTGCTCAGGATGAGGGGGCAACGAGGTGTAGACGAAGAATGGTGTGCGAGGGCGGATTACCGCCCTTCGCGATACCACATGCCGCCAAAGACCAAGAGCAGGGCAGCGAGCGCCAGGAAGCCGGAGAACAACGGCAGACGGTTCACGCTTTTGAGCTGCGTGTCGGTGGTTTCACGCAGGCCAATCCAGTCATTGCCGCGGGCTGTGCGATTGGCGGCAACCGCGGTAATCGACGGAACCCGCACGGCGCTGTCGGCACTTGCACGCACGCGATGGACTGAACCGCCGGTCGCTTCAGCAATGGGTTTCAGGCGATCCACGGTTGAAATGCTGTCGGCAAATTCCGGTGCATCGACGGGTCCGACATGGGCCAGCGTCTCCAGATCGCCGTTCTTGATCCGGAAGACGCCGATCTCGTCGGTTTGCAGCGAACCGTCGAACAGGCCCGGCTTGTTCTGTGCGAGATTGACCTGCAACGTCTTGCCAGCAGGCGTTGTGACGGTCGCGGTGCCCGGATTATCGCCCATCGTTTGACGGTGAATGCTCAAGGTGCGGCCATTGCCTGCGGCGGTGAGCGCTTCTTCTTCCAGCTCCGGCTCCTGCATCAGCCAGTGGGCAATGCGGCGATAGAGCGCCGCATAGGGACCGCCGCCTTCAAAGCCGCGTGCCCATAGCCAGCCCTGATCGGACAGGAACATGCCGACGCGGCCTTTCCCGACGCGATTGAGAACCAGAAGCGGCTTGTTATCGGCACCGCTCATCACGGTTTCGCCCTGCGGCGCGGTGATGTCGATGGTGCGGAACCAGCGGCTCCAATGGGGCGGCTCCTGCTCGCTGCCATCGAGACCGCGTGTGACGGGGTGGCGTTTGCCGAGAACGGTCAGGCGGGGATAGAACGCTTTTTCGGTCACCGTGCCGGTCGGCATGGCGGGCAGGGCGTTGTAAAGTGGCGTGCGGGCAATCGACATTTCGCCTGCATATTCCGGCCCGGCTGCAACCAGCAGCGCGCCGCCGTTTTCCACATATTGCGCGATGTAATCGTAATAGAGCAGCGGCAGCACATCGCGATGCTGGTAGCGATCCAGAATGATGAGATCGAACTCGTTGACCTTGTCCACGAACAGTTCACGCGTCGGGAAGGCGATCAGCGACAATTCATTGATCGGCGTGCCGTCCTGCTTTTCCGGCGGGCGCAAAATGGTGAAGTGGACGAGGTCCACGGCAGCGTCGGATTTCAGCAGATTGCGCCAGGTGCGCTCGCCATTATGCGGCTCGCCGGAGACGAGAAGCACGCGCAGATTTTCGCGGATACCGTCCACGGTTGCCACTGCACGGTTGTTGGCCTCGGTCACTTCACCCGGAATCGCGGGCGTGGCAATTTCAACGATATTCACACCGGCGCGCGGCAAGGTGATGGTAACAGATGTTTCCTGCCCCACCTGTGCCTGTTCCTGCGAAACCGCTTCGCCATTGACGCGGATTTCCACCGGCGCAGGGCTGCCGAGGCTTTTGCCTTCGTCGATGACCGTGAACGACATTTCAAGCGGCTTGCCGCTGATGCCGTAGCGCGGGGCCTTGTTGAAGCGGATGCGACGGTCGAATTCGTCCGGTTTGCCCGTCACCAGTCCATGCAAAGGCGCGTCGAAGCCCAGCGCATTCTTGTTGGCGGGCGTATCGTGCACCTGTCCGTCGGTGATCATGATCGCGCCCGCAACACGGGTTGGCGGCACGTCGAGCAGCGCCCGAGCCAGCGGCCCGAAAAGCCGCGTCGCATAGCCATCCTCGTTTTCGTCCGGCTTGCCGGTTTCCACCACGCGCGTTTCAAATTGCGGCATGGTGGCAAGCTGATCCTGCACGGCTTTCAAAGCGGCATCGGTGTCGGCGCGGCGTGTCCCAAGTTCCTGGCTCTGGCTGCGGTCCACCACGACAGCGACAACGCTTTTCAACGGCTCGCGCTCTTCATTGATCACCACCGGGTTGAAGAGCGCCAAGGCAAGGGCTGCGGCGGCCAGAAGACGGATCAACCCGCCGCGCATGCGCAGGGCGACAGTTGCCAGAACCAGCAATGCCAGCGGTACGAGAATGCCGATGAGCCATGGTGTTGAGAGGAACGGTTCGAATTCGATATTCATGCCCGCCTCCTAACGCCGTAAGTTCCTATCTGTACGGACCGTAACGCTTCCCCCTCATCCTGAGGTGCGGAGCGAAGCGAAGCCTCGAAGGACGAGGGCAGGCGCGCCGTTCGTTTTTCCCTCACCCTTCGATCCTTCGACAAGCTCAGGATATTGCGCCGTCTTTGACGACTCCTCAGGATGAGGGAAAAAGAGAACCGGGACTGGGCGATGACATGGTTGCAAAACATCATGCTCTAATTCCCCAGCCGCTCGAGCAGGGCCGGAACATGGACCTGATCGGACTTGTAATTGCCGGTGAGCATGTACATCACGATATTGACGCCGCCGCGAATGGCATAGATGCGCTGCATCGGGTCGTTCGGCACGGTGGGGAGCAGGGGATTGCCCTGATCATCTACGGCCCATGCGCCTGCCAGATCATTGGCGGTGATCATGATCGGCGTCACACCGTCGCCGGTTCTAACCGGACGGTCGTGCGGCGAGGCATTTGGGGCTGTCGCCTCCACCCAGAGCGGGCTTCCCTCATAACGACCCGGAAAGTCGGGCATGATGAAGAAGGATTTCGTCAGAACGTGATCGTCGGGCACGGGTTCGAGCGGCGGCACATTCATGTCGTCGAGAATGGCGCGCAGGCGCTGATTGGCTGGGGAGACCGATGGATCAAGGCTCGCGCCCGACTGCAACTGGTCGCGCGTGTCGAACAGCACTGTGCCGCCCTGCTGCATATAGGCGTCCACCTTGGCAATGGCTTCAGGGCTCGGCATCGGCGCATTCGGGTCTATCGGCCAATAGATCAGCGGATAGAAGGCCAGTTCGTCTTTGGACGGGTCAACGCCGATCGGGTCGCCCGGTTCCAGCGCCGTCTTGTCGGTCAGCGCAAAGGTCAGACCTTTCAGACCGGCCTTGCTGATATTGTCGGTCTCGGCGCTGCCGGTGATGATATAGGCAAGATGGGTCTGCGAAACCGAGCCTATGATCGCTTCATCGCCGGGCTTGCTGTCGTCATGAATTTGTGGCGGCTGTGGCGATGCTGCTTGTGCAAAGGCGCGGTCAGCACCGACTGATAGGAGGGCGAACAGTGCGCCGCCTGCGAGAAGAACGGCGATGGTGGCCGTTTTGGCGCGCACCTTCATGCGGCGGCGGAACGCGCCGCGCAGCCACAGCATCAGCAGGGAATCGAGCGCCAGAAGCATGGCGGCAGCGGCAAAGAACGGCCCTGCCAGCGATATTGACTGATCTGCCGTATAGGAGACGGGCGTGACGCCGACTGAGAGGGTCGGCTGGCGGATCGGCTCCAGCTTGGTGTTGCTGTCGGCGAAAATGTTGAGTGCTTTCAAACCGTCCTCATTGCCGTAGAAACCGGGCGGCGTGTTGATGCTGACACTGGCCTCTCTGTTGCGCTCGACGATCAGCGGTTTGGCCTCCGAGGTCGGCGGTGTCAGCGCGCCGGCGGCTGAAAGCAGCTGGAACGGCGGCAGTGAAACGGCATCCTGATTGTCCTGCGCGCCAGTGCGCTGCGACAACGACACGATGCGGCGCAGCATTTCCACGAAGGAGCCGGAAATCGGCAGGCTCGACCATGTGGCGTCCGGCGAAATATGGAACAGCACGATGTTGCCGCGACCGCGCTGCTGACCCGTCACCAATGGGGTGCCGTCCTGAAGGATGGCATAGGCCTTGTCGTTGAGATCGAAAGACGGTTCGGCCAGCACCTGACGGTTGACGTTGACATCTTCAGGGATCGGCAGTCCGGCAAAA
This sequence comes from Ochrobactrum sp. P6BSIII, assembly GCF_014138065.1. Classification (NCBI taxonomy): domain Bacteria; kingdom Pseudomonadati; phylum Pseudomonadota; class Alphaproteobacteria; order Hyphomicrobiales; family Brucellaceae; genus Ochrobactrum; species Ochrobactrum sp. P6BSIII. The sequence goes on from NZ_JACGXB010000003.1 coordinate 122,748, forward strand.
GGGCCCTTTTCCGGGAATGCGCGCAGCTTCTGCGGTTCAGACCAGGACAAGGTGCCGCCAAGCGCACGCTCGCCCTTGCGCAACCGTACCGGAAGCAGCGGATCATTGTCGCTCGCGCCCGCCAGACGTGGTCCGGCAAAGCGCACCAGCGTGCCGCCTTCTTCCACCCATGCGGAAATCCGCTCTGCGACAGGCGGCGGCAAGTTGCCGATATCGGCCATGATGAGAATGGACGGCTTGGCATCCAGCAGTTCGGGGACCGACTGAAGCAGATCGGCGGAACGCGGCTCAATCAGATTGGCGTAAGGCGTCAGGGCGCGCTTGATGTAATGCAGCGGTGACAGAAGCGGCTGCGCGAGATCGCCGTCGCCGCTGGCAATCAGGCCGATGGTGCGCCGCTCAGACCCGGCATCGATCAGATGCGTTGCACCCGCCTGTTCGACACCGTCGATGCGGATCAGGCGGAAATCGTTGCGCAGTTCGACCGGCAGGTTGAAATGCGCCGTGCCTTCGGGGCTGCCCAGCGCAAAGGACAGTGGCGCTTCGGCGATGCGGCGTCCCTTGTCGTCATAGGCTGCCGCCGTCAGGCTGCGCGGCATGGTCACGCCTTCCGGGCGGATCGCGGTGGCTTCGAGGCTGTCGGCCTTGTTATCCACTCCGGTCAGCGCAAGGGTACGGTCAAGATTGGCACCATACCAGAGAACATTTGCCAGATGGCCGGTCTTGTCCAATGCGGCAAAGGTCTCTTCGTCGGCAGGGGACGCCAGCCCGTCATTCATGAAGGCGAGGCGAATTTTGACGCCATCCGACAGGGCGGAAGCCAGCCGCTCCATCGTCGCCTTGCGGTCGACTGGGATCGGGCGCGGTTGCATGGCTTGGAGCCGTTCTGTGGCGCGGGTGCCATCATAGGGGCCGATTTCCGCATTGGCTGGTTCTGCGGTGCCAAGGATGTAAATCTGCGCGTTGGAACCTTCCGCGTCATCGATCAGCTTTTCGGCGGCGTTGACCCGCTGCTGCCAGTCTTCGGCGGCGGCCCAGCCATTATCCACTACAATGGCCAGCGGTTCCTGACCGGTCAGCGCGACAGGACGCGGGTTCCAGATCGGCGCTGCCAGTGCCATGATCACGAGTGCGGCGATTAGCAGACGCAGAAGCGTCATCCACCACGGGCTTTTTGAGGGCACTTCCTCGCGCTTGAAAACCTGCGCCAAAATGCGCAGCGGCGGAAAGGTTTCTTCCTGCGGGCGCGGCGGCGTCATGCGCAGCAGCCACCAGATCACCGGCAAGGCAACCAGACCGGCGAGGATCAGCGGCGAACCAAAGGCAAGCGGCAGAAAATTCATGCGCTGGCCCCCGTCGCGCCCAATGCCCCGGTTGCACTTAGCGCACTATGGAGGCGCGCCAGCGCTTCCGCCGCCGGACGGTCGGTGCGATGCACGGAATAGCTCCAGCCGAGCCGTTTGCAGAAGTCCGACAGGGTTTCGCGCCGGGCAGTGTAAAGACGGCGATAATCCTCGGCATAGGTTTCGGCGCGACCGGCAACCAGTGTTGCACCTGTCTCGGGATCGCGAAATTCGGTGCGACCGGAATAGGGGAAGGTTTCTTCTGCGGGATCGGCAACTTCGACCAGATGCGCACGCACGCCGCGCTTCGCAAGCCGGTCGAGAAGTTCGGTCAGTTCGTCGAACGGGTGCAGGAAATCCGAGACAAGCACGACTTCCGAAAAACGGCGGATCTGCGCAATATCCGGCAGCGGGCTCATGGACGCGCTGGTGGGTGCTTCATGCATGAGAGCGCCTGCAAGACGCTCCGCGCCATTGCGGGCAGCGAAAGGCGGGATCAGTGCCGGAAAGGCGATGCGCTCGCCGGAGCGTGACAGGATTTCCGCCAGCGCCAGCGTCAGCACCAGCGCGCGGGCTTCCTTGGAAACAGGCGACATTTGCGAGCGGTAGAGCATGGAGGGCGAGAAATCGCACCACAGCCACACGGTATGGGCCGATTCCCATTCGCGGTCGCGAACATAGGTGTGATCGTCGCGGGCGGAGCGCCGCCAGTCGATACGCGAAAGCTGCTCGCCCTGCACATAGGGGCGGAACTGCCAGAAATTCTCGCCGGGGCCGCGTTTGCGCCGTCCGTGCCAGCCATTCATGACGGTATTGACGACACGCTGGGCTTCAACCAGCAGATCGGGGATCGCCGCCGCCCGTGCACGTGCGCGGGCCAGCGTATCCTTGCGATCTGCGGTGGAAACTTGCGTGCCGATGACCATCAGACAGCAGCCTTTACCAGATTGGCGATGACATCGCGGATGTGCATGCCATCGGCGCGGGCTGCGAAATTGAGCGCCATGCGATGTTGCAGCACCGGCTCGGCCAGTGCCTTCACATCGTCGACCGAAGGGGCGAGGCGGCCATCATAAAGCGCACGGGCGCGGGCGCAGAGCATCAGCGCCTGACTGGCGCGAGGACCGGGGCCCCATGCGATATGCTGCCTGGCGTGATCATTGTCGGCATCGGGACGCGCGGAGCGTACCAGCTTCAGGATCGCTTCGACGACGTTTTCCGAAACCGGCATACGGCGCACGAGTGTCTGCATCTGCTTCAGACGTTCCGCATCGAGAATCTCGTAGGGCTTCGCTTCGGCGACGCCTGTAGTTTCGAGAAGAATGCGGCGCTCGGCGTCGAGTTCCGGATAGAGAATATCGATCTGCATCAGGAAACGGTCGAGCTGGGCTTCCGGCAGCGGATAGGTGCCTTCCTGTTCCAGCGGGTTCTGTGTTGCGAGAACGTGGAATGGCGCAGGCAGGTCATAACGCTGGCCAGCGACCGTGACATGATATTCCTGCATGGCCTGCAACAGCGCGGACTGGGTGCGGGGGCTCGCGCGGTTGATTTCGTCAGCCATCAGGAGCTGTGCGAAAATCGGCCCCTTGAGATAGCGGAACGAGCGGCGACCATCGGCATCCTGTTCCATGACTTCCGAACCGATGATGTCGGAAGGCATCAGGTCAGGCGTGAACTGGATGCGCTGGCCGGAGAGGCCGAGCACCACGCCCAGCGTTTCCACCAGCTTGGTCTTGGCAAGGCCGGGCACACCGACCAGCAGCGCATGGCCGCCTGCCAGAATGGCGACGAGCGTGCGCTCGATCACACTTTCTTGTCCGAAGATAACCGTGCCGACGCCTTCCTTGATGCGGGCAATATCTGCGAGCGCCCGTTCGGCTTCCGCAACAATCTGCTCGGAGTTGGCGGTTTCAGGCGTGATGACGACGCTCATGGTGACCTCGCAATATGTGACCGCTCTGGCGGACGTGCCTTATAAATCGCATATAATGCTGACAAGCCGCGAAACGGTGACTATTTCATGACTTCCATCATATTAAACACATTCGAACAGGAATAACCGAGTCGGATGACAAAGAGCACCCCTATAGGCAAAGTTGCGCCGCAAAACGCGATGCAAAGCGCCGGGACGACCAGCGGTCTGGAAGCCCTGATCGCGCGCGCCCATGCCGATGCGCAAAGCGGTCCGTCAACGAAAGAGCGCGGCATTCCGCCTGTCGAGCGGTGGAACCCCGATTTCTGCGGCGACCTCGACATGGAGATCAAGGCCGACGGCACCTGGTTTTATATGGGGACGCCGATTGGCCGCAAACAGCTGGTGCGCCTGTTCTCCACCGTGCTGCGCAAGGACGAGGACGGCAAGACCTATCTGGTCACGCCGGTCGAAAAGGTCGGCATCCGTGTCGAAGATGCGCCGTTCATTGCTGTTGAAATGCAGGTTTCCGGTGAGGGCGTGGAACAGTCGCTGACATTCCGCACTAATGTCGGCGACGTGGTGGAAGTCGATGCGGAGCATCCGTTGCGGTTCGTCGTTGAAGAAGAAAGCGACGGATTGAAACCCTATGTACTTGTTCGCGGGCGTCTGGAAGCGCTGGTGACGCGCTCCGTGATGTATGATCTGGTCGGGCTTGGCGAGGAAATCGAGATCGACGGCGTGACGATGTTTGCTGTGCGGTCCGGCGGCGCCGTCTTTCCGATCATGCCAGCGGATGCGCTGGAAGCAGCCCAGAAATGATGGTGTACTGATGGAACGGGGTCTGAAATCCCTTTCGGCGTTTTCCGCTGGTGATTTTGCCAATCGCGTTCGCAGCTGGCAGCCGGATCACAGCGAGATTACCGGCGATCATTCGCTCAATCCTGACTTCACGCAGGCCATGGTGACGTCCCAGATGCGCGACGCAGCTGTGCTGGTGCCTGTGGTGGATCGCGGTCCTGATGCGACGGTGCTTCTCACCCAGCGCACCGATACGTTGCGAAAACATTCGGGCCAGATCGCGTTTCCGGGCGGAGCCATCGATCCGGGCGACGGAACGGCGGAACATGCAGCGCTTCGCGAGGCCAATGAGGAAATCGGTCTCGCTGCCGAGCGCGCAGAGATCATTGGCAATCTGCCACGCTATCTGACCGGCAGCGGCTTTTCGATCACGCCGGTTCTGGCTGTGGTCAAGACACCGTTCGACCTGCATCCGAACCCGGATGAGGTGGCCGATATTTTCGAGGTGCCATTGTCTTTCCTGATGAATCCGGCCAATCACCGGCGCGAAAGCAGGGTGCTCAACGGCAAGGAACGCTTTTATTACGCCATGCCCTATCACGAGCGATTCATCTGGGGGATTACCGCCGGAATCATTCGCGGACTTTATGAAAGGCTCTACGTTTGAGCGACAATGTGAACATTTCCGACACGGCGACCTGGTTGAAGTCGAAGTCCCTGCAGGCGCTGTTCAAGGCCTTGAACCGCGACGGCGGGGAAGCGCGCGTGGTCGGCGGTGCGGTGCGCAACACATTGCTGGGCACCGCTGTCAGCGATGTCGATCTTGCCACCACGCATGTGCCGCAGGAAACGGTTCGATTGGCCGAGGAAGCAGGGTTCAAGCCTGTCCCGACGGGCATCGAACACGGCACGATCACTGTTGTCGCCCACGGACATGCCTATGAAGTGACGACGTTGCGCAAGGATGTCGAGACCGATGGCCGCCATGCCAAGGTTGCCTTTGGAACCGACTGGAAAACCGATGCCGAGCGGCGCGACTTCACCATCAATGCGCTCTATGCGACGGCGGACGGCAAAATCATCGATCATGTCGGCGGGCTTGCCGATATTGAAACCCGGACATTGCGTTTCATCGGCGATGCCGAACAGCGCATTCGCGAGGATTACCTGCGTATCCTGCGCTTTTTCCGCTTTTTCGCCTGGTATGGTTCCGGGCGTCCGGAAGCCGAAGGCCTGCGCGCCAGCGCAAGGCTGAAGGACGGCATCGAGCAGCTTTCAGCCGAACGCGTATGGTCGGAGCTGAAGAAACTCCTGTCGGCTCCCGATCCGTCGCGCGCCCTTTTGTGGATGCGGCAGGGTGGCGTGCTGAATCTCGTTCTGCCCGAAAGCGAGAAATGGGGCATCGACGCCATTCATGGCCTGGTGCGTTCCGAAGGCGATCTTGGCTGGTCGGCCGATCCGCTGTTGCGGCTTGAGAGCATCGTGCCGCCGGATGCCGTGCGCATGGAAGAAATGGGCAAGCGCCTGAAAATGTCCAATGCCGAGCGTGCGCGGCTGGAGGCCTGGGCGCGGGCGGATGCCGTCAAGCCGGAGCTGTCCGAACAGGCCTTGAAGAAGGTGATTTATCGCGGCAGCAAACAGGCGGTGGTGGACCGGATCAAGCTTGCCTATGCGGCGGCTCGTGCCGATGCGGCTGGCAGCGATGACGCCATGATCCGCGCTGGCGGCTTTTCCCGTTTGCTCGAAACAGCGGAACATTATGAAGCCCCTGTCTTTCCCGTGACGGGCGGCGATCTTCTGGCGCTTGGCGTGGAAAAAGGTCCGGGTCTGGGTGTGGCGTTGCGGTCGCTTGAAACTTTCTGGATCGACTCCGGTTTTAGCCTTGACCGGGCCACTCTTCTGGAGAAACTTGATCGCGATAAAATGAACAGCTGACCGCTTGTGTGCAAAATTCAGCCGTAGTTTCATCAGTTTATGGCTGGGAATCTTTTCAGCGCCGATTTGAAAGAGCATGAAATGTCCAATCCCGATACATCGATCCAAGATAAGGCAGCTTCTGATCCGAAACAGAAATTCGGCACTGAAGGTCTGGCCGCAATGGACCGCCCGAGCAAAATCACCCGGTTTTTCATGGGGATCGTCTCCTGGGCGGAAAGCCTCAATCTGAAATATGCCAAGCTCGGCAATCCGCCTGTTTATGACAATGCGACCTTCCCATGGGCGGCAGAAATTGAAAAGGAATGGCCCGCCATTCGCAAGGAGCTGGACACGATCCTGCTGCGCCAAAGCGAGCTGCCGTCCTTTCAGGATATTTCGACCGACGTGAAGACGATTTCCACCGATAATCGCTGGAAGACATTCTTCCTGCTCGGCTTCGGCGTGAAGTCGGAGCAGAACATCAAGACCTGCCCGGAAACATGGCGCATCGTGAACAAGATCCCGGGCCTGACCACGGCAATGTTCTCGATCTTTGAACCGGGCAAGCATCTGCCGCCGCATCGCGGCCCTTATAATGGCGTGCTGCGCCTGCATCTCGGCCTCATCGTGCCGGAGCCGAATGAAAAGCTGGCCATTCGCGTGGACAAGCAGGTTTGCCATTGGCATGAGGGCAAGGTTCTCATCTTCGACGACGCCTATGAGCATGAGGCGTGGAACCACACTGACAAGACGCGCGTGGTTCTGTTTGTCGACTTCGTGAAGCCACTGAAATTCCCGGCCCGTTTCGTAAACTGGTGCCTGATGAACCTCGCGATCTTCACGCCCTTCATCAAGGAAGGGCTGGACAACCACAATGAGTGGGAAAAGAAGTTCTACGCAGAAGCCGAGAAGCTCCGCAATCAGCCAAAGGCCTGATGGGATTTGACTTTCGCTATCTGCGCTCTTACATGCGGGTCAGAGGGTCGATCGGCCCTTTGACCTTCCCACCTCTGAAAGAGGAATTGTTGATGCTGGAGATTGTTGGAAGCCTTTAATCGTTCCGAACAAGAACTGTGATGACGGACGCTGAGAGCGTCTGATCGGGCAGTTGTTCAGGGACGGGAACGGCATTGGCCGTGGATAGCCGTGCGCTGTCCGCGAGTGCTGATGCTTGTTATGGTTTCCATCCAGGCATGAACAACAATGAATATCTCACGTATTGAACAGCGCGTGTTGCACGTGCTGGCGCAAGGCGGCCTTATCCGCCATTTGCGCGAAGACGGACGCGTCTGCGAAATCGAATGCTATACCCGCGAGGGTTACCTGCTCGCCGATTGTACAATGGCTGTGTTCCAGCAATTGCGGCGCAAACGGCTGATCGAATCCCGATCAGGCAGTCCCTATCGCATTTCTCTTAAAGGGCGCGAGAATGTTCGCGCTCAGCTCAATAACCGTTGAGGGAGGGCGTCATGTATCTTCGCAAGGAAAAGCCCGATGATATCGCTGCAATCCGTCATCTGACGGATGAAGCATTCAGCACGGTTCCTTATAGTAACCAGAGGGAAGGGGAGATCGTCGATGCACTTCGTGCAGCCTCGGCGCTCACTTTGTCGCTGGTTGCAGTGGACGGGGACGCGGTTCTCGGTCATGTGGCCTTCTCGCCGGTTCAGATCGGCGGGGAGGACAAGGGCTGGTATGCGCTTGGTCCCATCTCGGTTCGACCCGAAAGGCAAGGCGAAGGGATCGGCGGGGCTCTCGTCCGTGAAGGTCTTGCCCTGTTGCAGGCCGACGGCGCGAAAGGCTGCGTTCTGGTGGGCGACCCCGGCTATTACAGGCGGTTCGGCTTCAAAGCTGATCCACGACTGAAAATGCCGGGCATAGCTGCGGAATATGTCCAGTGTCTGGCCTTTGGGCCAGACATGCCGCAAGGTGACATCACGCATCATCCCGCTTTTGGCATATAAGAAAGGGCCGGTTATCCGGCCCTTTCTATTTAAAAAATTACGGCCATTTCACCACGGGTGGCATGGACGACAGAATGGAGTTCACGTTGCCGCCGGTCTTCAGGCCGAAGATCGTGCCGCGATCATAGAGCAGGTTGAACTCGACATAGCGGCCACGGCGCACAAGCTGTTCGTCGCGGTCGGCCTGCGTCCAGTCTTGATTGAAGTTCTGGCGCACCAGATGCGGATAAACGACGGAAAAGCCGCGACCCACATCGCGTGTATAGGCGAAATCGGCATCCCAGCCGCCATTTTCATCCGACGAATGCAGCCAGTCATAGAAGATGCCGCCGGTGCCGCGCGGTTCATTGCGATGCGGCAGGAAGAAATACTCGTCGCACCAGTCCTTCACGCGCTGATAGTCGACAACATTCTTGTGCTTTTCGCAGATGAAGCGGAATGCCTTGTGAAAGGCCAGCGTGTCGGCATCTTCCTGCGTGCGCCGGCGGTCGAGAACCGGGGTCAGGTCAGCGCCACCACCAAACCACTGACGGCTCGTCACGACCATGCGCGTGTTCATATGAACGGCTGGCACATTCGGGTTTTGTGGATGCGCGATCAGCGAAATGCCGCTTGCCCAATAGCGCGGGTCTTCTTCCGCACCGGGGATCTGCTTGCGGAATTCCGGCGAGAACTCGCCATAGACGGTGGACACGTGAACGCCGACTTTTTCGAAAACGCGCCCGTGCATGATCGACATGACACCGCCGCCACCTTTGCCTTCTTCCTTCAGCCAGGGCGTGCGCACGAAGCGGCCCGGCTCACGGTCGGACAGGGGGCCTTGCAGCTCGTCTTCCAGTTGCTCGAAGCTTGAGCAGATGCGGTCGCGCAGTTCCTCGAACCAGCGTTGCGCCGCCTGCTTCTTTTCCTCGATATCGTGGGGGATGATAGCGGGAATTTCGTCGCGTTGCATTGGTTGTTTCCTCTCGGCGCAATCTGCCGGATCGCTGCGTGCAGCCAAGGTTAAATGGCAAGGTGAAATAGGCTTTGCTATATCTGCTGGCTTAGCAAGTTCCGCCCCGCGCGCATAGGGCGAAGACCGGCTTCGACAGTTTGGCGAAATCGCTCTCCCCAAGAAAAGACTCGTCTTTGCAAAACCGCTACCCTATCTTTTGTGATCAAGGGGCTGGATGCGTGTGTTTCCAGCCAACCGGGAGGCAATCGCATGACAGCAGCACCGCCCCGTCCTCCGCTCGAAGGCTTGCGTAAGCAGCTGGAGAAGAGCCGCGCCCAAAACAGCGCCAAGAAAAGCCGGTTGCCACGCGACGGTTTCATCCGTGAAACATTCACCCTGCCGCGTCAGGCAGCGCGCGAAAAAGCGCGGGAATGGTTCGATACATTTCCCAAATCGGCCTACTGGACCGAGATTGAAAGCTGGTGTGAACGACCCGACGATGTGATCGAATTCACCATGCGTCGGCTGCCAACCGCGGATTGAAGATTTGATTCAATTTCTGCCGCCAACTGCTTGAAACTGGATTCAAATTGGATCGCAATAAATGGCACCCAATAACTGCCGCATTGGGTGCCATTCATCTTGAGTCGTTATACCGTTACGACCTTATTCCGCAGCGGTTTGCGGTGCTTTTTCCCATGCGTCCCACTTGCCGATGATGCTGTCTGCATAGGCTTTGCCGACCCGGTAAGCATTGGTCGTGGCCAGCGGGAAACCGCCCGACTTTGCGCCGAGGGAATCAATGGCGGTCTGGTCCTTGCCCTGCCGGTCGAAATTTGAAGAGGTGCGCAGGACGGCGATGCGGTTGAAATCCACCTTGCCCGCATCCGCAGCGCGCTTGAGCGCTGTCAGCGTGGCATTGTCTTCCATCTGCGAGGTGCAGTAATCGGCTTTGCCGTCGGTCAGAAGTTTGGCCCAATCGCTCATCGCTTCACCGAGCTTTGCACCATGCCAGTAGGTGTCACCGGACGCCGTATCGCAAATAGTGACTTTCGGCGCGCCGGTGGCGGCTTCCTGCGTGTAGCGCTTGCGATATTCCTTAGCGTCGTCGCCATCGAAAAGGGCGACATCCTTCGTGGTGGCCAGCGCATAATCGGCCAGCTTGCCGTTCAGTTCAAAGACTTCCGTGCCGGCAGCCCATTTCGGCTTTTCGCCGGGCTTGGCCGCACCAAGACCGAAGAAATCCGTGCTCCAGCCTTCCGGCGCTTCACGAATGTCGATGCGGTGGCTGAGATTGGCATCGATGACATATTTTGCCCAATGGGCCGAACCGAGTGTGCCGTGCTGCGGATCGACGCCCGCAATGCCTGCAATCAGAAAATAGGTGTGGCTGAGGTCGAGCTTGTCGCTGAGCGCCATGGCCGCTGTGGAGCTTGCAGCATTGGCAAAACCCATGGCGGTTGTCATATGGCAAAGGCCGGCAGCGGTGCAGTCGATCTCCGGATATTCAGGGCTCAAGCCCGGCAGCTTGATCTTCTGCGTGAAGTTTTCACCTTCCAGCCATGGCTTGGCTTCCTCACCAAACATGGTGATGACCATGACTTTGGGCGCCAGACGTTCGGCGCCCTTGGCGGCTTCCTGAGCAAAGGCCGGAGCAGCGGTCAGCAGCGACAGGGTGGATGCCGCAAGAACGGCAGTGCGAGCAGACAGTTTCATGGAATGAAGCGCGCCTTTCGAACCGGAAATGGGGGCGATGCGCGGCGGTCCGGTCAATCCGCGACGCATACTGCGGGCAATTCGAGTACTGATTCCGCCAAGACGCCTATGGTCTTGTTAGTTCACGCTTTATCCGACGCAAAACCGCTTCGCACTTTTGCTGGAAATGCTTTTGAATCAGAATCACTTTCGCTTCTCATCTGGCGCAAAGCTTCCCCTGCTGTCATGGCGACCGAAACCGCAAGATTGAGGGAGCGGGTACCGGGAACCATCGGGATCAACAGACGCGCATCGGCGCTGTCGTGGACCGCATCCGGCACGCCGGAGGATTCACGCCCGAAGAGGAGAATGTCATTCCCCTGAAAACGGTAGTCTGTATAGGGGATTGCAGCCTTGGTGGAGAGCAGTACGATGCGGCGTCCAGCTTGTTTGCGCCAGTCTTCGAAATGGTTCCAGTCGGCGTGTCGCGTCAGCGCGGCCTGTGCCAGATAATCCATGCCCGCACGCTTCAGTGAGCGATCGGAAATGTCGAAACCCGCAGGCTCTATCAGGTCTACGGCAAAGCCGAGACATGCGGCCATGCGCAGAATTGTTCCCGTGTTGCCGGGAATGTCGGGCTGGTAAAGGGCGACGCGCAGATCCATATGAAGCGGGTAACGCGAAATGGCTGTCGCCGCAAGGCTGCATATCGGGCGCGGTCCATGCGTCAACATCCTGATACGGATAGTCTTTACAGATCCCGTCGGATCGCAAAAATATTCCTGTTTTGTTCCGGTCAAGTCTTGGCAATTGCTTGAGGCCCGCCTAAAAGGAGCGCCATGTTTAAGTGGTTCGAACACCGACTCAATGCCTATCCTGAAGAGCCGCCGCAGGAACCTCCGCGCGGTCTGGTCGCGTTTTGCCTTTATTATACCCGCGGCGCCTGGCCGTGGATTATCGGCATGGCAATTTTCACCACCCTGATTGCAATCATCGAAGTGTCGCTGTTTGCCTTCATGGGCAATATTGTGGACTGGCTTTCTCACCAGTCGCGCGAGACCTTTCTGAGCAATGAAGGCTGGCGGCTGGCATTGATTGCCGGTGTCGTGCTGGTGGGCCTGCCGGGCGTGGTGCTGGTGCACTCGCTGGTGATCCATCAGACGCTGCTTGGCAATTATCCCATGCGCGTGCGCTGGCTGATGCATCGTTATCTGATCCGCCAGTCGATGGCGTTTTTTCAGGACGAATTTGCCGGACGCATTTCAACCAAGCTGATGCAGACCGCTCTTGCCGTGCGCGAAACGGTGATGAAGCTGCTCGACGTTCTGAACTATGTCATCGTCTATTTTGCGGGCACGCTGTTCATCGCGGCCTCCGCCGATCTGCGTCTGATGATCCCGTTCCTCGTCTGGCTCGTGGTTTATATGCTTCTGCTGCGCTTCTTCATTCCGCGTTTGCGGGTGATTTCGGAACAGCAGGCCGATGCGCGCTCGACCATGACGGGCCGCATCGTCGACAGTTATACCAATATTGCGACCGTCAAGCTGTTCTCGCATTCGAGCCGCGAGGAATCCTATGTGCGCGAAAGCCTCGATGGTTTCCTCGGCACGGTGCATCGTCAGATGCGTCTCGTGACGATGTTCCACTTCACGCTTTATGTGTCGAACTGCCTGCTGCTGTTTGCAGTCGGTGTGATCGGTATCGGCCTCTGGATGCAGGAAGCCGTGACCGTGGGCGCGGTGGCTGTCGGCATCGGTCTGGTGCTGCGCCTCAACGGCATGTCGCAATGGATCATGTGGGAAATGTCGGCGCTGTTCGAGAATATCGGCACGGTGGAAGACGGTATCACCACGATTGCGCGTGCGCATGAAGTGGTGGACGTGCCCAATGCTCCGGCTCTGCATGTGACCAAGGGTGAACTGGATTTCGATCAGGTCGGCTTCCACTACGGCAAGGGCAAGGGCGTTCTGGAAAACCTGACGCTGAAGATTCCGCCGGGCCAGAAAGTTGGTCTGGTCGGACGTTCCGGTGCAGGCAAGTCCACGCTGGTCAATCTGCTGCTGCGCTTCTACGATCTGGAGAAGGGCCGCATTCTGATCGATGGTCAGGATATTTCGAAAGTGTCGCAGGATTCTCTGCGCGCCAATATCGGCATGGTCACGCAGGACACGTCGCTTCTGCACCGCACCGTGCGCGAAAACATCATGTATGGCAGGCCCGATGCGACCGAGGAAATGTTGCAGCAGGCGATCCGTCTTGCGCAGGCAGACCAGTTTGTTCCGCTCCTCACCGATCCGAAGGGACGGCGCGGGTTGGAAGCGCATGTGGGTGAACGCGGCGTCAAGCTGTCCGGTGGTCAGCGCCAGCGTATCGCGATTGCGCGCGTGATGCTGAAAGATGCGCCGATCCTCATTCTCGACGAGGCGACATCCGCGCTCGATTCGGAAGTGGAAGCGGCCATTCAGGACAGCCTCAATACGCTGATGGAAGGCAAGACGGTCATTGCGATTGCGCATCGTCTTTCCACCATTGCCGCGCTTGATCGCCTGATCGTGATGGACAAGGGACGGATCGTCGAAGACGGCACGCATGAGGAACTTGTTGCGCTCGGCGGCATTTATGCAAGTCTATGGGCACGTCAATCCGGCGGGTTCCTCGGCTTCGAAGACAATTCCGAGGATGCGCTGGTCAAGTAAGGAAAACGCTATTGATGAAAGCGGTCTACAGCCTGTTCGAACGTTGGGTTGATCCCTTCCGTGAACCGGACAATCTGAGACCGCCTTCAACCACAATGGCTTTCCTCTGGCATTATGCGCGTCAGGCCAAATGGCCGCTTGCCGCAGCGCTTGCGGCAGGCGGGCTTCTGCCGCTGGTGGAAGCTGCACTATTTTATTTCACCGGGCGTCTGGTTGATATTCTGGATCAAGCTGGCAAAGGCACCATAGAGCGCAGCTGGTCTGCGCTCATCGAGGCCGCCGGCCCCGAGCTTCTTTTCATGGGCTTCACAGTTCTGGTGATCCGGCTGGTCGTCACCGCGGCAACGACCCTGCTGGAAGACCAGACCATGTCGCCCGGCTTCTACAACATGATCCGCTGGCAGGCGAATTCCTATGTGCTGCGCCAGTCCTATGCCTTTTTCCAGAATGATTTCGCGGGGCGTATCGCCACAAAGGTCTGGCAGGCCGGGCAGGCGGCGGGCGACCTGATCGAAAGTCTCATCCAGTCCGTCTGGTTCATGACGATCTACAGCGTCACCACGCTGTTTCTGGTCGGTCGGCTCGACTGGCGGCTGGCCGCTGCGGTCATCGTCTGGATTATCGCTTTCGGCTTCATCGCATGGCGCTTTCTGCCGCGAATCCGCAAGAATGCAGAAGCTTCTGCCGAAGCGGGTTCCATGATCAACGGGCGGATCGTTGACAGCTATTCCAACATTCAGACCATCAAGCTCAACACTGCGGATGATGACGAGCGCTATCTGCGCGATGGTTTCGAACGCTATCTCGCGGCGATCCTGCCTTTCATGCGGTCATTGACCGGCGTGCGTGTGTCGCTGACGGCCTTGTCTGGCCTGATGATCGTGAGCGTTGCGGCGATTGCCATCGATCTGTGGACAAAGGATGCCATCACGGTCGGTCAGGTGTCCTTCACGCTCGGTCTCGTGCTGCGTCTCAATATGCTGCTTGGACGCCTCATGATGCAGCTCAACGGCATGTTGCGTCAGCTCGGGCTGATCGAGAATTCGATGCGCCTCGTCTCTGCACCGCTCGGCCTTGAAGACCGGCCGGGCGCAAAGCCTTTGGTGGTCAGTGATGCGCGCATCGATGTGCGCGACGTGACCTTCCATTACGGCAAGGGCGCGGGCGTTCTCCAGAACATCAATCTGACTGTGCGGGGCGGCGAGCGCGTGGGGCTGGTCGGCCATTCCGGCGCGGGCAAGACCACGCTCGTCAATCTGATCCTGCGCCTCTACGATGTCGAAAAGGGCTCCATCGCGGTGGATGGGCAGGATATACGCGACGTCACGCAGACCTCGCTCCGCCACGCCTTTGCAGTCGTCAGTCAGGAAACCGCACTTTTGCATCGCTCGCTGCGCGATAACATCATGCTGGCCCGTGACGATGCCACCGACGAGGAATTGCAGAAGGCGACCCGGCAGGCGGAAGCTGACGGTTTCATCGCCAATCTTGAAGATTTTCAGGGCCGCAAGTCGTTCGATGCCTTTGTGGGCGAGCGCGGTGTCAAACTTTCGGGCGGCCAGCGCCAGCGCATCGCCATTGCACGCGCCGTGCTGAAAGATGCGCCCATTCTGATTCTCGACGAGGCGACCTCGGCGCTCGATTCGGAAGTCGAAGCGTCGATACAGGAAAATCTGAAGCGACTCATGGAAGGCAAGACGGTGATTGCCATTGCGCATCGTCTGTCGACCATTGCCGCACTCGACCGTCTGGTGGTCATGGACCAGGGCCGGATCGTCGAAGAGGGCACGCATGAGGAACTTATCGCCAAAGGCGGTATCTATGCTGGCCTCTGGGCACGCCAGTCCGGCGGGTTTCTCGCGGAGAACGGCGAAAACTGAAAACTTCAGGTCATCCGGGCCGGTCTTTAGCCTTGGCCGCAGCTTTGCTGTGTATCCATCAAATTAATCAAGCAAATCCGCCTGCGACATCGTGCCGTCCTAAGGGCTTGGTGTCTGGACAAGCGTTTTTTACGCGCATAAACCGGATAGTGAGATGGAGGGAATTTCGTCCTGCGAGCACTTGCGGGATAACTTTTGCGCAGGTGCAAAAGCGGACGAGGGGAGAGTTCAATTGAACATGCAGATTAAAAGGGAGTTGGCACGTGAGCGCACACGACACGGCTGAGCCGACACGGCGTGATTTTCTCTATATTGCGACGGGAATGGCCGGTGTGGTCGGTGTTGGCGGACTGGCATGGCCGTTTATCGACCAGATGCGTCCAGACGCTTCGACACTCGCAGCCGCTTCCATCGAAGTCGACGTTTCTTCTCTCGCAGAAGGCGCGTCCCTGACCGTCAAATGGCGCGGCAAGCCGGTATTCATCCGCAACCGTTCCGCCAAGGAAGTGGAAGAAGGCAAGAGCGCGGCTCTCGGTGATCTCAAGGATCCGGTCGCCCGCAATGCCAACCTTCCATCCGACGCACAGGCGACCGACGTTGCCCGCTCGGCAGGTGAAGGCAAGGAAAACTGGCTCATCATGATCGGCGTTTGCACCCATCTGGGTTGCGTGCCGCTTGGTGAATCCGGCGCATTCGGCGGCTGGTTCTGCCCATGCCATGGCTCGACCTATGACACTGCGGGTCGTATCCGCAGCGGCCCGGCACCGGAAAACATGCACATTCCGCAATATGCGTTCACTTCCGATACGGTCATCAGGATCGGCTAAAACAGGTCTTGGGGAGAGAAGACATGAGTGGTGGACACTCCACATATACGCCGAAGACCGGCATCGAAAAATGGGTGGACGAACGGCTTCCCTTGCCGCGTCTGGTCTATGATTCCTTCGTGGCCTATCCAACGCCGCGTAACCTGAACTACATGTACACCTTCGGTGGCATTTTGAGCTTCATGCTCATCGCGCAGATTCTGACCGGCATCGTTCTGGCGATGCACTATGCTGCGGATACGGGCATTGCGTTCAATTCCGTCGAAAAGATCATGCGCGACGTCAACTCTGGTTGGCTTCTGCGCTACATGCACTCCAACGGTGCATCCTTCTTCTTCATCGCCGTTTACCTGCATATTGCACGCGGTCTCTACTACGGCTCCTACAAGGCGCCGCGCGAGCTTCTGTGGATCCTCGGTGTGGTGATCTTCCTTCTCATGATGGCGACCGCCTTCATGGGTTACGTGCTGCCGTGGGGCCAGATGTCCTTCTGGGGCGCAACGGTTATCACCGGTTTCTTCACGGCCTTCCCGGTCATAGGCGAGCCGATACAGCAGCTTCTTCTTGGCGGCTTTGCGGTCGACAACCCGACGCTGAACCGCTTCTTCTCGCTGCACTATTTGCTGCCGTTCATGATTGCGGGCGTTGTCGTCCTGCACGTCTGGGCGCTGCATGTCACGGGCCAGACCAACCCAACCGGCATTGAAGTGAAGTCGAAGACCGACACGGTTTCGTTCACGCCTTATGCGACCATCAAGGACGCTTTCGGCGCGCTCGTCTTCTTCGTGTTCTTCGCCTATTTCGTCTTCTACATGCCGAACTTCCTCGGCCACCCGGATAACTATATCCCGGCCGACTCGCTCAAGACGCCTGCTCACATCGTTCCTGAATGGTACTTCCTGCCGTTCTACGCGATGCTGCGCGCCATCACCTTCAACATCGGCCCGATCGACTCCAAGCTCGGCGGCGTTCTGACCATGTTCGGTTCGATCGCTATCCTCTTCGTGGTTCCGTGGCTCGATACGTCGAAGGTTCGTTCGGCTGTCTATCGCCCATGGTTCAAGCTGTTCTTCTGGCTCTTCGTGATCAACGCCATCTTCCTTGGATGGCTGGGTTCGCGTCCTGCCGAAGGCTCCTATGTCTTCATGGCGCAGCTCGGTACGCTTTACTATTTCGCTTTCTTCATCGTCATCATGCCGGTTCTCGGCCTGATCGAGACGCCGAAGCGTCTGCCCAACTCGATCACCGAGGCTGTGCTGGCGAAGAGCGAAGGCAAGGCCGAGATTGCCCCCGTGGAAATCAAGGGCTGAACCAGCGAGAGATATGAAGGACGTAACGATGAAAAACATCCTCAAGAGCTTCGCTGCCTTTGGTATCGCTCCGCTGGTCGCACTTGGTCTTTCCATGAGCGGTGCCTTCGCTG
The DNA here is from genome assembly GCF_014138065.1 of Ochrobactrum sp. P6BSIII. NCBI lineage: Bacteria > Pseudomonadati > Pseudomonadota > Alphaproteobacteria > Hyphomicrobiales > Brucellaceae > Ochrobactrum > Ochrobactrum sp. P6BSIII. Next base: position 140,140 of record NZ_JACGXB010000003.1, read on the forward strand.
AGGAGGGCGGCAATGCGGCGGAACCGACGCATTTCCCGATCCACCATCCAAAGCAGGAAAAGTGGAGCTTTGCCGGCCCGTTCGGCACCTATGACAAGGGTCAGCTGCAACGCGGTCTGAAGGTCTATAAGGAAGTATGCTCGGCCTGCCATTCCATGAACCTGGTGGCCTTCCGTACGCTGGAAGACCTCGGCTATTCGCCGGAACAGGTGAAGGCACTGGCTGCCGAATACGAAGTGCAGGACGGCCCGAACGGCGAAGGTGAAATGTTCACCCGCAAGGCGTTGCCGACCGACCATTTCCCGGCGCCATTCCCGAATGCGGCCGCTGCTGCGGCTGCAAACAATGGTGCGGCTCCGCCTGACTTTTCGCTGATCGCCAAGGCGCGCGCAGTGGAACGCGGCTTCCCGCAGTTCATCTTCGACATCTTCACGCAATATGCCGAAGGTGGCCCGGACTACATCCATTCGCTGCTGACTGGCTTCGATGAGCAGCCGCCAGCGGGCATGCAGATTGCCGAAGGTACGCACTATAATCCGTACTTCATCTCGGCAAAAGCGCTTGCCATGGCCAAGCCGCTCAATGACGGTCAGGTGACCTATGATGACGGCTCGCCGCAGACGGTGGACCAGTATGCGCGTGACGTTTCGGCTTTCCTGATGTGGGCAGCAGAACCGCATTTGGAACAGCGCAAGCGCACTGGCTTCCGGGTGATTGTGTTCCTGATTCTCTTTGCGGGTCTGGCCTATATCGCCAAGCGGTCGATCTGGTCTGATGTGAAGCACTGAGCAATCAGCTGATCTTTGAAAAGAGGGCGCCCGAAAAGGCGCCCTTTTTGTTTGTGGGGCTGCTGATTTACAGTCGATGGCGGCCAGACCCGCCGCCAGAGCTGCCGTTTTGCTCGCTCATGCGCGAATAAGCTTGGCGTGGCTGCGATATCGTGATTGAAAAGAGCGTAACAGCCAGAGGCGTCTTGATCGCCTTGCCGGGCGCGTTGACGAGGAAGGGATGCAGGTCACGGGACCGCTCTCCAGTCGAGGCGTTCCGTCGTTGCTGAAAGTTCAAATTGAAAGGACCGACAATGGAATCCGGGCTCAAAGCCACCTTGAAGGATGCCATCAGAACCATTCCGGATTATCCTAAGCCCGGCGTGCAGTTCCGCGACGTAACGACCCTTATGGGCGACGCGCAGGCATTCCGCCGCTCGGTCGACGAACTCGTCTATCCTTTTGCCGGTAACAAGGTGGATAAGGTTGCAGGCATTGAAGCCCGCGGCTTCATTCTTGGCGGCGCCATTGCGCACCAAATCTCCGCTGGTTTCGTGCCGATCCGCAAGAAGGGCAAGCTGCCCCGCGATACGGTGCGTATTGCCTACAGCCTTGAATATGGCATCGACGAAATGGAGATGCATCGCGACGCAATCGAGAAGGGCGAGCGCATCATCCTCGTCGACGATCTGATTGCTACCGGCGGTACGGCGGAAGCCGCTGCCAAGCTGTTGTTGCAGATGGGGGCGAACATCGTTGCCGCCTGCTTCATCATCGATCTGCCGGACCTTGGCGGACGCAAGAAGCTGGAAGCGCTCGGCGTGCCCGTGCGCACGCTGGTTTCATTCGAAGGCGACTGAGGGCGAAGTTTTACAAAGGATGTTGCGATGACTTTGACGATCGGGTTTCTGATATTTCCATCCATTCAGCAACTCGATCTGACAGGGCCGCACGACATTTTCTCGTCGGCGGAAGGAACGGATGTTCTCCTGATCTGGAAAGATCGCAATCCGGTCATTTCCTCTTCGGGACTTACCTTTGTCCCCACGGCTACATTTGATGATTGCCCGCCGCTGGATGTCATCGGCATTCCGGGCGGAGGTGGTGTAAATCCACTATTGACGGATACGGTCGTGCTGGATTTTGTGCGCGAGCAGGCGCGCAATGCACGCTATGTCACCTCCGTGTGCACGGGTGCCTTGGTTCTTGGCGCTGCAGGACTCCTGACGGGGAAAAGAGCGACGACTCACTGGAATGCGATGGATTTTCTGGAGCATTTCGGTGCGATACCGACCAAAGGACGCGTCGTGCAGGACGGCAATATCATCACGGCAGGTGGCGTCACGTCGGGGATCGACTTTGGACTGTCTATTCTCGAAGAGCTATTCGGGCGGGCGGAAGCGGAAACCGTGCAACTGACACTGGAATACGCACCTGCACCTCCATTTCATTCCGGAACGCCCGATCAGGCGCGACCTGAAATTCTGGCGCTTGGACGCGAACGCCTCGCCGCATCCAGAGCGGCGAGGGAGGCGATTTTCGCCAAATGGCCAAAGCAATGATTGGCCTTATTGGCTTATGGCAGCTTGACCATAGCCGCGTTTTCGAACGACAGCACTTCCTCGCCATTCTGGTTGAAGGCGCGGCTGCTCATCGCCAGCATCGACCAGCCCGGGCGCGAAGCGAGCGGGCGCAGCGCATGGACGGTGCGCTTATAGGTGATGGTATCTCCGGCATAGACCGGCTTTGACCATTTCAGGTTTTCGAAGCCGGGCGAGGGCCCGAAAGTCGGCGGCGTCTCGCCGCGCTTGAGCGCGTCCTTGGTTGCCTGCACGATGGAGGCGACGTTCAGCTTCATGAACACCGCTGTCGTGTGCCAGCCAGAGGCGCACAGGCCGCCGAACAGGCTGTTCTTTGCAGCTTCAGCATCGAGATGAAACGGTTGGGGATCATATTTCGTGGCAAAGTCGATGATCTCTTCGGCGGTGAATGTATAGCTGCCGATGTCCAGTTCCCGACCGAGATTGTCTTCAAGATAGCTCATCACGCACCCGCCTTGGCTTCGGCTTCCTGTGCCGCGTCGTAGTCACGGCGTCCCATCATGCAGGGATGCTGCATTTCGCACACGGTTTCGCCGCGCTGATTGACCAGCGCGTGATGCAGCGTGACGAAACCGATTTCCGGGCGGCTCTTGGAAAGGCGGCGGTCGATGACCGTGGAAACACCGCTCAGCGTATCGCCGGCGAGAACCGGGCGCTTCCAGCGGGTGAATTCAACACCGGGGCCGCCTTGTGATGTGGAGTTGGTGAGAAAGGCGTCGCAAACGAGACGCATGATCAGCGATACGGTCTGCCAGCCTGAGGCGGCAAGGCCGCCAAGCACGCTGGCCTTGCCTGCTTCTTCATCGAGGTGGAAGGGCTGCGGATCGAATGCGCTTGCGAATTCGATGATCTCTTCCTTGTTGATCGTGCGCGGACCGAAAGGGATCTTCAGTCCCGGCACCATATCCTCATAGGCGTATTTCAGCTGGGGCTTGCTCACCCTCGATCTCCTCCAAACCGGTTTCCGGAAATGCTCTAAATATGCAAAGGCCGCCGGGATACGGCGGCCTGATCGTATCAGGTGTTGAAGCGGAACAGCATCACATCGCCGTCATGGACGATGTATTCCTTGCCTTCGTCTCTGGCCTTGCCCGCTTCCTTGGCGCCGACTTCGCCGTTGTATTTGACGTAGTCTTCATAGGCGATGGTCTGGGCACGAATGAAACCGCGCTCGAAATCGGTGTGGATCACACCGGCAGCGCCGGGAGCCTTGGTGCCGCGACGGATGGTCCAGGCGCGGGTTTCCTTCGGTCCGGCGGTGAAATAGGTGATGAGGTCGAGAAGCTTGTAACCGGCACGGATCAGGCGGTCGAGGCCCGGTTCCTCAAGGTCCATGCTCTCCAGATATTCCCTGGCTTCCTCATCTGGCAGCTGGGCAACTTCTGCTTCGATGGCAGCGGAGATGATGACCGTCTGCGCACCTTGTTCCTCGGCCATCTTTTCGACGGCAGCGCTATACGCGTTACCCTTGGCAGCATCGCCTTCGGCGACATTGCAGACATAGAGCACAGGCTTGGAAGTCAGAAGGTTCAGACCCTTCAGCGTCAGCAGGTCTTCTGCTGCGATATCCTTCAGCATCAGGCGAACCGGCTGGCCATTTTGGAGCAGCTCAAGCGCTGCTTCCATCACCGGCAGAATGGTGAGGGCTTCCTTGTCCTTGCCGGTGGCGCGCTTGCGGATCTGCACGATGCGGCGTTCGATGCTTTCAAGGTCCGACAGCATCAGTTCGGTTTCAACCGTCTGTGCGTCCGATACGGGATCGATGCGACCTTCGACATGGGTGATGTCGTCATCTTCAAAGCAGCGCAGCACATGCACGATGGCATCGACTTCGCGGATATTGGCAAGGAACTGGTTGCCGAGACCTTCGCCCTTCGAGGCTCCGCGGACGAGGCCCGCAATGTCAACGAAGTTGATGCGGGTCGGGATGATTTCCTTTGACCCGGCGATCCTGGCCAGCTCGTTCTGGCGCGGATCCGGAACTGCCACTTCGCCGGTGTTCGGCTCGATGGTGCAGAACGGATAGTTTGCGGCCTGTGCGGCGGCCGTTTTGGTCAGCGCGTTGAAAAGCGTCGACTTGCCAACATTTGGCAGACCGACGATGCCGCATTTGAAACCCATGATCGTACCTGTCAGACTAGAATAGAGTTACCGTCGCTATGCGACATTGAGGTGTGAAGCGTCAAGAGGCGGAGCTGTCGCGGCCTTTGGAACGGCTTATTTTTACGCATTCTCCCACGCAAAACCGCTTCGCGCTTTTGCTGGAAATGCTTCAATCCTTCTTGCCCAGCAGCTTTTTCAGCATTTCAGCCATCGGGCCGCTTTCAGGAATGACCGGTTTCTTCTGGTTCTGCCGCGCCTGACGGATATGGCTCTGCGCCTTTGGCGGAGCCTTATCCAACTGCGCGGGATCGGCTTTGAAACCGCTTGGCCGCTGATTGCCGTCGCCCATGGCAAGCGCAATGCGGTTCATGAAGCTGTTGTCGTCACCCGGCTTGGCAAGCAGGCTCACATTGTCGGCGACAGCGCCCAGAAGCGTGTCCAGCCATTCATTGTCGGCCTTGGCAAAGTCGCCGAGGACATAATTATGCACGAGTTCCTTCGCGCCCGGATGGCCGATGCCAAGCCGCATGCGGCGATAATTCTTGCCGCCGGGGAAGGACTGGACATGCGCGTCGATGGATTTGATGCCGTTATGGCCGCCGGAGCCGCCGCCGGTCTTGATGCGCAGCTTGCCCGGAATAAGGTCGAGTTCGTCATAGATGACGACGAGGTCGGCAGAGGTGAGCTTGTAAAAGCGCATGGCCTCGCCGATGGACTGGCCCGAGAGGTTCATAAAAGTCTGCGGCTTGATCAGCAGCACTTTTTCGCCGTCGATCACGCCATCGGCGATTTCGGCCTGAAACTTCTTCTGCCAGTTGGAAAAGCGATGGCGGCGGAATATTTCATCCGCCGCCATGAAACCGATATTATGCCGGTTATGCGCATATTTGGGGCCCGGATTGCCAAGACCTGCGATGAGCAGCATGGTTCAGAGCCCCTAAAATGCGGAAAGCGATTATTCGCCGTCCTTGGCTTCTTCTTCAGCGCCTTCAGCAGCAGCTTCGTCCGACTTCAGGCCGGCAGGAGCAGCAATGGTGGCGATGGTGAAGTCGCGGTCCTGAATGGCAGCAGACACGCCCTTCGGCAGCTTGATTGCCGAAATGTGGACGGAGTCACCGATTTCAAGGCCGGTCAGGTCGAATTCGAGCGCTTCCGGAATTGCATTGGCCGGAACGATCAGTTCAACGTCGTGACGAACGATGTTGAGAACGCCGCCGCGCTTGATGCCCGGTGCAGCTTCTTCGTTCTTGAAGTGAACAGGAACGTTCACGTGAACGACCGACTTTGCGGAAACGCGCAGGAAGTCGACATGCTGCGGGAAGTCGCGGACTGGGTCCATCTGGTAGTCCTTCGGGAGGACCTGAATCTTCTTGCCGTCTACTTCGACCGTGGCAACCGTGGTCTTAAAACCACCGCCATGAATCTTGTAGTAGATCTCCTTATAGGAGACGGCGATTGCGAGGGGCTCCTGCTTGTCGCCATAGATGACTGCAGGAATCTGGCCGTTGCGACGCAGTTCGCGGGAGGACCCCTTACCAACCCGGGTACGCAGATCGGCCTTGAGCACGTAAGATTCGCTCATGGCATTTCCTTTCAAAGTTATTGGAGTGTCGCTCGTTGTAATTTTTGCGCCTGATCTTGACCGAAAACCGGTTTCCACTTTTCGGGATCATGCTTCAACAAACAACATGAAACAGCCCGTATCGTCTGTCACAAGGTGAAAGACCGGACCGCTCCATTCCGCGTTGCCTCCAAGGGTGTCTACGCGGATGGCGGTGGCTATAGACCATAGCGTGCAACAGCGCAAGTTTTTTGGCCTGCCAGCGATTGCCGCGCCCGGCATCTGTGGGCATTTCTCATAACCGGTGGCATTGGCTGCGTCAAAGATGTTAAGCGAATGCCTGATCGACCGCTGGCCTGGCCGTGCGAGTCGTCTGTTCCTGTCATTTTCAATCAAGGAGGCGAGATGCAGGTCGGTATCGACATGGGTGCTGTTGCTGGAAGCGGTTCTGCCTCGGCAGCGGCGCTTGGCGGTGGCAAGCAGGCCATGCTTGATCTTGAGGAGCTTCTCGCCACGCGCCTGCTCGTTCAGGGCAATTCCGGCTCCGGCAAGTCGCATCTTTTGCGCCGCCTGCTGGAGCAGAGCGCGCAGTGGGTGCAGCAGTGCATCGTCGACCCGGAAGGGGACTTTGTCACGCTGGCTGATCTTTACGGCCATGTCGTCGTTGATGCTGCCCGCACCGAAGCCGAATTGACCCGCATTGCCGGACGTATCCGCCAGCACCGTGTTTCGGTGGTGCTCAATCTGGAAGGTCTCGATGTCGAGCAGCAAATGCGCTCGGCAGCGGCTTTCCTTGGCGGTCTTTTCGATGCCGAACGCGATTACTGGTATCCGATGCTCGTGGTCGTGGACGAAGCACAGCTTTTTGCGCCTGCCGCCGCTGGTGAAGTGTCCGACGAAGCGCGCAAGCTATCGCTCGGTGCGATGACGAACCTCATGTGTCGCGGGCGCAAGCGCGGACTGGCCGGTGTCATTGCCACGCAGCGTCTGGCCAAGCTTGCCAAGAACGTGGCTGCTGAAGCCTCCAATTTTCTCATGGGCCGCACCTTCCTCGATATCGACATGGCCCGCGCCGCCGATCTGCTCGGCATGGAGCGCAAGCAGGCGGAAATGTTCCGCGATCTGGAGCGCGGACATTTTGTGGCGCTTGGACCGGCACTCTCACGGCGCCCGCTGCCGATCCGCATCGGCAAGGTGGAAACCTCCGCGCGTTCGTCATCGCCGAAGCTCATGCCGCTGCCCGATGCGCCGGAAGATGCGCTCGATCTGATCTTTACGCCTGCGCCGCAGGAAATCCGCACCGTTGTGCGCCGCACGCCTCCACCACCACCGCCGCCATCCACGGCGGAAATTCTGGCGCAGGTGGCCAAGCCGAAGCCCGAGGCAGAACCGGTCGAAGCGCCGCTCTTTCCGGGAATCGTTGAAGCGGAACGCGACGAGCTACTCGATAAGGTCATGCGCGAGATTGTGGATGATCCGGAGGCCTCGTTCCGGTCTGTGGCCGTTCTCTATCAGGATTTTCTGGTGCGCTGCCGCATTCACCGCGTTCCGGGCGAACCGCTGGCCTTGCCGGCCTTCCGCCGCAGACTGGCGGTGGCGCAGGCCAGCATTGAAAGCGATGTGGCCAGTGGCGAAACGTGGCAGCAGGCGCTGTCACTGTCGGAAAGCCTCACCGACGATGTGCAGGGCGTGTTCCTGATCGTCGCACAGGCGGCGGTAACCGGTGCGCCTTGTCCGTCCGATGCGGCGCTGGCCCGCGCCTATGGCACGCACTCGTTCAGCCGCGCCCGGCGTTTGCTGACCTACTTCGAGGAGCGCGGACTTCTCGTTGTCCGTAATGATTTCAAGGGAATGCGCATTGTCAATTTCCCTGATCTTGCTTGCGAAACGGCACCGGGTGATCCCAACGCTCCGGACGATCTGGCGGAAGAGGGCGCAGCCGCCGAGTAGGGCCAAGTTGCTGCCTGTGAAAACTGTCATGAACCTGTAATGATCCTCGCCGACAGCTTGCGAAACGGATCATTCAGGGCAGCAGCGTGACAGAGCCAGTAAAGCAGCCAGGTTTCAAAGAACTCTTCGCGACTTTCGGCAAAGTGGGTCTGCTGTCGTTCGGCGGCCCCGCCGCCCAGATCGCCATGCTGCAACGCATCATCGTGGATGAGAAAAAATGGATGGATCAGGAACGGCTGATCCATGCGCTGAACTTCTGCATGTTGTTGCCCGGGCCGGAAGCCATGCAGCTTGCGACCTATTCGGGCTGGGCAGTCAAAGGCTGGCGCGGCGGCCTGCTGGCAGGGCTTCTGTTCGTGCTGCCCGGCGCTATCGTGATGCTTGCTCTCTCCGCACTTTATATTGCATTCGGGCATGTGGAGATGGTGGCAGGCTTGCTGTTCGGCCTCAAGGCAGCGGTGCTGGCGGTGGTGTTTGAAGCGCTTTACCGCATGGCGAAACGCACACTTGCTTCCGGTTTTTCTTATGCAGTGGCGATTGCAGCGTTTATTGCCATAGCGCTTTTGAAACTGCCGTTTCCGCTCGTCGTTCTGCTGGCAGCTCTAGCAGGCGGCTTGCGCCATATCGTTCAGGGCAGCGGGGCGGGCACTGGTTTGGGCGAGGCGACGCCCGGCGCATTGCGCGAGTTCACGCAGCAAACGCTGGTCTGGGGCGGGCTTTGGCTCGCGCCGCTCGTTCTTCTTTATCTGGCGTTCGGCGGCACGCATGTCTTCGTGCAGGAAGCGGCGTTCTTCTCCAAGCTGGCGGCGGTGACTTTCGGCGGCGCCTATGCCGCGCTGTCCTATACGGCGCAACAGGCGGTCGAGCATTTCGGCTGGATGAAGCCCGGCGAAATGCTGACCGGGCTTGGGCTGGCCGAAACTACGCCGGGACCGCTGATCCTCGTGCTGGTTTTCGTTGGCTTTGTGGGGGCCGCAAACCTGTCGGGCCTGCCGCCGATTCTGGGCGGCCTTGTCGGCGGCATCATTGCGCTGTGGTTTACCTTCGTGCCGTGTTTTCTATGGATTTTGGCGGGCGCACCCTTCGTGGAGCGGCTGCGTCAGGTGCGCTGGCTTTCGGCCATGCTGAGTGGCATCACGGCGGCGGTCGTGGGCGTGATCGCCAATCTGGCGCTGTGGTTCTCGCTGCATGTGCTGTTTGCACAGGTGCTGGATAAGGCAGTCGGGCCGTTCAGCGTGCCTTTGCCCGTCTGGAGCACAATAGACAATGCCGCCGTCCTGATCGCAGGCGCGGCGGCATTGTTGCTTGTCGTTCTGAGGCTCAACATGCCGCTGGTGCTGTTGCTCGCGGCATGCCTCGGAATTGTGATCCGTTTGATATTTTAGTCGAACAGGCTCGAAACGGATTCTTCCGCTGCCGTACGCGCAATGGCTTCGCCGATCAGATCGGAGATAGAGAGCACGCGGATATTCGGTGCATCGTTGATCGCAGTGGTCGGCTGGATGGAATCGGTGATCACCAGTTCCTTCAGCTTCGAAGAGGCGATACGGGCAACCGCGCCGCCGGACAGAACGCCATGCGTGATGTAAGCGGTGACGCTGTTCGCGCCCTTGGCCAGCAGGGCCTCGGCTGCGTTGCAGAGCGTGCCGCCGGAATCAACGATATCGTCGAACAGCAGACAATCTTTGCCAGCCACTTCACCGATGACGTTCATGACTTCCGATTCACCTGGACGTTCGCGGCGCTTGTCGACGATGGCGAGCTGCGCGTCGATGCGCTTGGCCAAGGAGCGGGCGCGAACCACGCCGCCGACGTCCGGCGATACGACCATGCAGTTGCCGGTTGCGTAGTTGGCCTTCACGTCACGTGCGATAACCGGAACGGCATAGAGATTGTCGGTCGGGATATCGAAGAAGCCCTGAATCTGACCGGCATGAAGATCAAGGGTCAGAACGCGGTTTGCACCGGCTTCGGTGATGAGATTAGCAACCAGCTTTGCCGAGATCGGCGTGCGCGGGCCGGGCTTGCGGTCCTGACGGGCATAACCGAAATAAGGCAGGACGGCGGTGATGCGGCGCGCCGACGAACGGCGGAAGGCGTCGATCATGATGAGCAGTTCCATCAGGTGATCGTTTGCCGGATAGGAAGTCGATTGCAGAACGAACACGTCTTCGCCGCGCACGTTTTCCTGAATCTCTACGAAAATCTCCTGATCGGCGAAGCGGCGAACGCTAGCCTTGCCGAGCGGGATGTTGAGATATTTAGCAACGGATTCGGCAAGTGCCCGGTTGGAGTTGCCTGCGAAAAGTTTCATTCTTTTTGCCTCTGAGCCGATGCGATAGGTTTGCGGTTTCGTTCTGTCGCAAAAAGTCCGTATAACGGACGTAATCTTGTTTCGCGCATGGACCGCAACGATGCGGGGCCCAGCAACGTCATCCTTTAAAAACTTTAAAGCCGCGTACTTTTGGCCGGTCAGGTTAAGTACAGCAGCTTACAAGGTTTTCTCGAATGTGCGGCCTATTGCAAAGAGTCATCGTCATTGCAAGGCCCGACTGTTCACAATTGTTGAAAAAGGCCGGATTTCCGGCCTTTCCGCGTGTCAAAAAGCGGGGATTCAGTAAGGGATTTCAGTTCCTTGCTGAAAATGCTCATAGTTTATGCGCGATTTGCCGCAAGCCACGTAGAATATTCCTGCATGGTGCGGTCGGCGATGGCCTGCATCGTGGCGGGCTGCACCACGCTCCATGAGTCTGCCGCTGCACCTTGCACTTTCTCCTGCCCCTGAATGCGGTGCAACCGGTTGCCGGAAGCGTCCAGCACATCCCAGACATAGAGCACGGTCGTCTGGTTGTCTTCCGAGAGAACCGAGAAGTACCCCTTCATGACATAGGCAGCACTCGTGTCATTGGCGCCTGCCAGCTCCACGCCCTTGGCCTTGGCATCGTCATTCATGCGATGCGTCAGCGGCGTCACGACATTGACGGGCGCGCCGACAATAGGCGCAATGTGCAGCTTGCCCGGCTTCAGCGTCGCCGTGCGCCCCGGTGTGGTCGCAGGCGTTGTGGTTCCAGGGGTCGTCACAGCGCCCGGCGTCGTTGCCTGACCGTTAGCCGGTTGTCCGGCGGTCTGGCCGACAGCCTGGCCTGTGGCTTGGCCAGAGGCTTGGCTTGTGTTTTGGCCAGAGCCCTGCACGTTCAGTGCGGATTCGGTGCTGTTGCAGGCAGCGAGCGCTCCGGCAAGCAACAGCATCATCGAAATATGTGCCTTGTTCATGTTCGGCTTCATGCTCCTGAAAACGCATAGTCCTGAAAATACAGGCGGTTCTCACGTCAGGCCGATTTATCGCCGATCGTGGGCCGTTTGACAATGATGTCAGGCGATAAGCATATCAAGAGAATGGCGGGATAATGGCTGAGCCGCACCATTTGTTGTGAGGTATGTCTGTCCAAGCGTCATTGCAGCGCCGCTGTCGGAATCCATGATGATCATATGCGCGAAGAGCGTCATATCCGGCTGAATGCTCTCCGGATTGCCTGCATAGAACATTTGCGGGTCCATCCATGACGGTGTGAAGCGCGCGCCGACCGAGTAACCGCACGCATTCAGGCGGTGGCGTGTCAGCCCGTGTGCCTCCATGGTGCGGGCATGGGCGTCGAATACATCACCGAATGTTGATGCCGGTGTCATTGCCGCCTCGACGGCTTCCAGCGCCTCGCGGGCAGCATCGTAGAGCTTGACGTGGTGCTCTGTCGGCTGGCCGATCAGGATCGTGCGCATCATCGGCGCGTGATAATGGCGGAACACACCCGACCATTCGAGCGTGAGCTGGTCATTGGCATCGAGCGTGCGGCGACCGGATTTATAACGGCAGAGCAGGGCGTCTTCGCCGGAACCGATGATATATTCATTGGCCGGATAGTCACCGTCGCCGGCAAAATTGGCGCTCATCATCGCGGCCAGAATATCGGCTTCGCTTGCGCCGGCCCGTGTGGTCTTCAGCGCTGCGTCGAGCGCGTCGTCGCCCAGCTGCGCCGCGCGCCTGGCATAGGTGATTTCCGCCGGGCTTTTCAAAAGGCGCAGGCGGTCCACCATACCGGACGCATCGAACAATTTGGCAAAGCTCTGCAATTGCTCGTCGAGCCTGCGGGCATTTGCGCCAGTGAGGCCATGGGTCTGGTATTCGATACCGATACGGGTGCCGAGCAGATCAAGCTCGGTCAGGATAGTGCGCAGGTCCGCTGCCGGATTGGCATTGTCGCGGTCGGTCCAGACGACGATGTTCTCGATATTCGAGGTCTGGCGCGCCTGACGTAAATCCGCCGAGCGCGTCATCAGCACCATCGAACCGTCGGCCTTCACCACAAGGCATTGGAAGAAGCAGAAGCCGAACGTGTCATAGCCCGTCAGCCAGTACATGCTTTCCTGTGCGAACAGCAGGAGAGCATCGAGCTTTTCCTCCTCCATCTTCAAGATCAGACGGTCGCGGCGTGCGGCGAATTCTTCCGGCTCGAAGTGAAGGGCCATGCGGTTCTCCTCAAATGGAATCTTTGGCAGCGACGATAGCAATGGCTGCAATCTGGCGTCCGTAATCCGACTCTTTGCGGTGGGTGGTACGCCGGTAGGAAAAGAACTGGTCTTCATCGGCATAAGTGCACTGGCGAAGGGAGCTGGCCTGTACGCCAGCCTTGGTCAGGCGGTCGGTGATGAAGGTCCACAGATCGAAAAGCTTGTGATCCGGCTTGTCCGAAGCGCGGAAATAGCGCGCATAGGCAGGGTCCTTGCTCAAAAACTCTGCATAGAACTCCGGTCCGACTTCATAATTGTCGGGACCGATTGTCGGCCCGAGGACCGCGACGATGTTCTCGCGCTTTGCGCCAAGACCGATCATGGCGTCGATGGTATTTTCCAGCACACCGCTGAATGCACCGCGCCAGCCCGCATGGGCGGAACCGATGACACCGGCCTCATGATCGGCAAACAGAACCGGACCGCAATCGGCAGAAAGCGCGCCGAGCGCAATGCCGGGAACAGTGGTCACCATGGCATCGGCCTTGGGGCGTGGCGAATCGAAAGGCGCGGTCACATGCAGCACATCGGGCGAATGAACCTGATGCACGGTCAAAAGATGATCCGGCGCAACGCCAAGCGATTCTGCCACCCGGCGGCGGTTTTCCGCGACATGTTCTGCCACGTCATCCGATCCGGCACCGACATTCAGCCCGGCATAGATACCATCTGAAACGCCGCCTTTGCGCGTGAAAAAGCCGTGCGCAATGCGCTTCCCGGCCTGACCGGCGGGCTTGTCGAGCAGAGGCGAGCGGAGCGGTTGCGGCGTGTCAGTCATGATGTATTGGCCTTGTTAGACCGAGCATGATCCGGAAAAGTGGGAACCGGCTTTCCGAAAAGATCATGCTCAGACGAGTGGATCGGGATGGTGGGGGAGGCAGGTTGTCTTGTCAATTGCAGCTTTTTGAAGAGCAAATGACGGTCAGGCTGTCTCGAAAGGAATGAGGCGGGTGTCGCGGTCGCTGAATGCCAGCACCTTGAACAAGGTGCCCATCTGATCGGGCGCTGCCAAACGCTCCACATCCTGCCGGATCTTTTCCTGAAAGGCGGCATCGCGCCCGGTGCCCAGACGGCCTGCGCGGTCGAGCAGCCCCATAGCCAGCAAAAACTCGCCTTGCGTCATGGTGCCGGTCTTGCAGCCAGAGGCGCGTGCAGCCTGCCCAAGAATGTCGAAATCGACATGGTTGGTCAGGTCGGCAATGCCTGGATGGGCAAAAACATCGTCATAGCCATGTTTAAGCATGGCTTGCAGCGTGTCGCCAAAGCCGGATTGCAGATGGCCATAATCGATGTTGAGTGCCGCGCCGCGCGTCGTTGCAATACGTTGCGCGATTTCCTGCAGCAGCGCAGTTCGCGCCGGGGCCGCCTCGAAGATTGTGCCTTCGGGCGTCTGTGCATGGTCTTCCGGCAAAAGCGCCGGGTCGATCCCGCCCGCGCCGCTGACGAAATGGAACTGATCCTGATCATCAAGCCCTATCAGCCGTTCCACGAAACGTCCGTTGGACTTCACGAACTGCCGGAACGGGATGGCGTCGAACAGCTCATTCGATACGAGGATCAACGGTGCATCGGGCGTATCGGCGTCAACATCTGTAAAGCGTTCGAACCACGTGACGGATACGCCCAAATCGGCCAGCTTTTGTTTCTGCTTTTCGACAAGGCGTGCGCTGGTCTCGACCATGGCGACACGCAGGCCCGGCAGCATTTGAGGCGCAAGCTTGCTGATCGTGCGCAGCATATCGCTCATCAGCGTGCCGCGCCCGGGGCCGATTTCGCACAGCACGGTGTTGGCCGGGCGACCAAGCGCGTCCCATTCTGCGACGCACCAGATGCCGATCAACTCGCCGAACATCTGGCTGACTTCAGGTGCGGTGATGAAATCGCCCTCGCGGCCAAAGGGTTCGCGGGTCGTGTAATAGCCGGAATCGCGGTCGCCCAGACAGGCGGCCATGTAATCGGCGACGCTGATCGGCCCCGTTGTGGCGATCAGCCGTTTCAGCCGGTCTTTCAGCGTTGTCTCAGGCATCTTTGGCAGCTGCGCGGTTGGCGCGCCACATGGCCCACAGGCCGATCAGCACCATTGGCACCGAAAGCACCATGCCCATGGTCAGCCAACCGCCGACCAGATAGCCGAGCTGCGCATCCGGCTCGCGGAAGAACTCGACCGCGATGCGGCTGAGGCCATAGCCGGTCACGAATGCGCCTGCGATGAATCCGGGCTTCTTCAGCTTGCGACCAACCCAGACCAACAGGAACAAGACGAAGAACAGGACGAAACCTTCGAGGAAGGCTTCGTAAAGCTGGCTTGGATGGCGCGGTAGCGGCCCGCCATTCGGGAAATAAACGGCCCATGGGGCATCGCTGACACGGCCCCAGAGTTCGGAATTGATGAAGTTTGCAACGCGCACTACGCCGAGGCCGACCGGCACACCGGCAGCAACCACATCGAACATGCTCCAGACCCTGATGCCGCGCGAGCGCGCAAACAGGATCATGGCGATGGTGGTGCCGAGAATCCCGCCATGGAACGACATGCCGCCGTCCCAGACCGCGGGAATGGCGATCGGATTGGATATATAATAGGAGAAATTATAGAAGAGCACATAGCCGATGCGACCGCCCAGAACGACGCCGAGCGCTGCCCAGATGACGAAATCGTCGAGCGCTTCGGGCGCCATGGGCGGCTGGTTATGCGCCCAGAGGCGATGGCTGCGCAGAAGCTTCTTGCCATACCACCACGCGAACATGATGCCGACGACATAGCCGAGCCCGTACCAGTGCACGGCCAGCGGTCCGATGGAAAAGATCACCGGGTCAATATTCGGAAAGGCGAGGGCCGAAGCCGGCAGCAACGTCTCTATCATGAAATCACTCCATTTTGTGACGGAACATGCTGGACGAACCGGTTACGGTCAAGCTGTCCTGCTCCATGTCTGTCATCGCCTAGAGCACGTTCCGAAAGGTGCAAAGCGGTTTTCGGGTAAGACGTGCGTTAAAACAAAAAGCCAGAGCGGTTACGACGATTCAATCTTCACGGAAACCACTCTGCCAACATGATCACTTTCTATAGCTGCGCTTGCATCGGAACTGAGACGGCCCTATTTCCATTTTATGTTTTCAACAGGTCTCTCCTGGAAATAAGGAACGATTGCCATGACCAGCGGACAAAACCGGGTTCTCGATGAACTCGCCAAGCTTGTGACGGATGCGGCAGGCGCGGCGCAAGGCGTGCGCCGTGAAGTGGAAACGGCTCTGCGTTCGCAAAGCGAGCGCGTGCTCAACACGCTTGACGTGGTGCAGCGCGAAGACTTCGAAGCGGTGCGTGAAATGGCCATCAAGGCGCGCGCCGAAAACAGTGCGTTGCTGGCAAGAATCGAAGCACTTGAAGCACGTCTTGCCAGATTCGAAGGCGATTCCGATGCCAAACCGGCAAAATCGGCCTCCTCATCGGCAAAATCCAAAAATAATTCCTGATTATTTATTAACAGGCCGCGGGCGGTAAAAACCCTTGTCTTAGAGTCGCTTAAGGCAATGCTCGCGGCCAGCCCCTTTCATGTTTCCACATGCTTTCATGTCTCTTTTCTGAAAAGGGACTGGCGTTCAGATTCAGCATCAATAGACTGAAAACACTACATGATTCGAAGTGTGGTCATGTAGGCGGCGGCGAGGGGCTGTAGTTCTAGTTTTCGCGTCTTCAGGCTGCTTTCCAGTATCAGTTGCGTATGTGCGTGTGCCATTGAGGCGCTTGCATGCTGTTTGGCATGCCGGTTCCTCGACCGATCAATTCGTGCCTGTTTTTCTGCGCTCGGTTCTTGCGCGGCGGCGGGTGCGGGCGAGCAATTCTTGCGCGCCGGGAATTTGAGACATCCGGCTTGAGGGTGTCTCACAGAACAGGAAACGGACATGAGCCTTCTTGAGCTTGAATTCGCACGCGAGGCGCATCCGGTGGATGTGATCGAGCAGGTTGCGCATTCAAACGACTGGACATTCGAGCGGACTGGCGACGATGAAATCGCAATTTCGGTTGCGGGCAACTGGACTGATTATCACATCTCATTTTCCTGGATGGAAGATTTCGAGGCGCTGCATCTGGCTTGCGCATTCGACATCAAGGTGGCAGAGCCGCGTGTAAACGAGGTGATGCGCCTGCTTTCGCTGATCAACGAAAAGCTTCTCATGGGGCATTTCGATCTCTGGCAGCAGGAAGGCGCCATCATGTACCGCCAGTCGCTTTTGCTGGCAGGCGGTGCAGAACCGACGAGCCGTCAGGTGGAAGTGCTGCTGGCCGCAGCGCTCGAAGCTTGCGAAACCTATTTCCAGGCCTTCCAGTTCGTGGTCTGGTCGGGTGTCAGTGCGCGCGAGTCGCTGGAAAGCGTCGTGTTCGAAACAGTCGGACGCGCCTGATCAGGATCAACAGATAGCCCGGCGGGACAAGCGCCGGGTTATGCTTGGAACGACGAAAGCGGACGGATATGAGCGAAGACGCAACAATCACCTGGGCTGATTTCGAGAAGGTCGATATCCGTACGGGTACGATTGTGGAAGCGGTGCCCTTTCCGGAAGCGCGCAAACCTGCTTACAAGCTGAAGATCGATTTCGGCGAGAAGATCGGCGTGAAAAAGTCTTCCGCACAGATCACCAAACATTATCAGGCGGAAGAGCTGATCGGCCGTCAGGTGTTGGCCGTGGTGAATTTTCCGCCGCGCCAGATTGGACCGTTCATGTCGGAAGTGCTGACGCTGGGCTTGCCGGACGAAGCCGGTGAAGTCGTCCTCGCGGCCATCGACAAGAAAGTGCCAAACGGCGGCAAGCTCTATTAGAGCGTAATAATTTCACGATTAAAAACACGCGCTGCCGCTCCCTCATCCTGAGGAGGTTCCTGAGCTTGCGAAGGAGCCGTCTCGAAGGACGAGGGTGGTCTTTTGCCTTTTCCTTCGCCCTTCGATCCTTCGACACGCGCAGGATGAGGAGCCCTTCGACATGCTCAGGGTAAAGAAACGGCGTCAGTCTCTGTCACGCCGGAATGTGAATGATGGCGCGCAGGCCGCCGGTCGGGGCGTCTGCCAGTGTAATGTCGCCGCCATGGCTGCGGGCAATATCGAGCGCGATGGCAAGGCCAAGGCCGCCTGTGCCACCCGAATCCTGCGTTCTGGCTTCATCCAGCCGCACGAAGGGCTTGAACACATCTTCGCGCCGATCCTCGGGAATGCCCGGTCCGTCGTCATCCACCACGACTTTCAGCCAGCCGTCCTCATGCGAGATTGAAAGCTCGACATTCTGCGCATGGCGGAAAGCGTTGGACACCAGATTGCTGACGAGGCGCGAGAAGGCGTTGGGGCGAACATGGATTTCACTGTCGCCGTCGATAGAATATTTGAACCCGCGCTCGCGCAGGCGCGCTTCGTTTTCAAGCTTCTCGCACAGCCGCTTCACATCGTAGCTTGCGGTTTCTTCCGCACCTTCGCCGCGCGCAAAGGCCAGATAGCCCTCCAGCATGGTCTGCATATCGGCGATGTCCTGATTGAGCGGTTCGACGTCAATCGAGTGGCCGGCCAGCGCCAATTGTAGCTTGAAGCGGGTGAGAATGGTCCGCAGATCGTGGCTGACGCCCGACAGCATCGCCGTGCGCTGCTCGATCTGGCGCTCGATGCGGGAGCGCATCTGGATGAAGGCGATACCAGCCTTGCGTACTTCTTCCGCGCCGTGCGGCTTGAAACCTTCCGGCATGGAACGGCCCTTGCCGAAACTCTCGGCAGCGTCTGCCAGTTGCTGGATCGGCTTGATCTGATTGCGCAGGAAGGCAATGGCGATGATGAGAAGCACAAGCGCGGTGCCCACCATCCAGGTCAGGAAGATGCCGGTATTGGACGCATAAGCCTGACTGCGGCGGGCGAAGACGCGCAGCACCTTGTCGTCGAGCTTGATGCGGATCTCGATCAGGTCGGAATCGCCCACCGTATCGACCCAGAAGGGCCGATTGATCTGGCGGGTGATCTCTTCGCTGAGGAAGTAATCCAGAATGGCGAAGAACGGCTTCGGCCCCGGTGCGGGCAGGGGATCGGGCGGCAGGATCGAGATATTGAGCGCCAGACGCTGCTGCGCGAGGCGGATCAGATTGTCGTAACCCGGTTCCTGCGGATAGGTTTCGAGAATGTCGATGATCGCCGAAATATCGCGCACGACAGCCGTCGAAAGCCGCTCGGTCACCATCTGCCAGTGCCGTTCCATGAACACATAGGCGATCACGGATTGCAGCAGGACCATCGGGGCGATGATGATGATGAGCGACCGCGCATAGAGGCCTTTCGGCATCCGGCGCGCCAGCCAGCGCGAGAGATTTTTCCAGAGCGTCATCGTCTCAGAACGTCCCAAACAGCGGCCGGTTGCGTCAAATCACAACTATTCGATGCTGAGCTTGTAGCCGATGCCACGCACAGTCTGGAGCCAGACCGGGTTGGCTGGGTCCTGCTCGATCTTGCGGCGGAGACGGTTGATCTGAACATCGATAGTGCGCTCGCCGACATCGCCGTCCTGTCCGGTCAATTCATGACGTGGAATGGTTTCTCCCGCGCGTTCCGCGAAGATTGCCATAATGTCCTGCTCGCGATCCGTGAGCTTGATGGTTTCGGTGCCCTTCTTCAATTCACGGCGTGGAATGAAGAATGTGTAAGGCCCAAACACGATCTGTTCGATCTTGGGCTGGGCAGGCGGTGCGCCGCGGCGCAGAATATTGTTGATGCGTAGCGTCAGCTCGCGCGGATCGAACGGCTTCGGCAGATAATCGTCTGCGCCTGCCGACAGACCATCGATGCGGTTGTCGGTTTCCGACAGCGCGGTCAGCATCAGGATCGGTACGTTCTTTTGTTCGCGCAGCGAGCGGGTCAGCGAAACGCCGGTTTCGCCGGGCATCATCACGTCGAGAATCAGAAGGTCGAAGTCGATGCCTTCCAGCTTGCGGCGCGCTTCGGCAGCGCTTCCGGCAATGGTGACGCGGAAGCCGCTATTGGTCAGATATTGCGAAAGCAGGCTGCGGATTCGCGTGTCGTCATCGACAACGAGCAGATGCGGGGCGTCATCCGAGAGTGTTTTTTGTTCTTCTGCGGTCATGGCGTCTTTCGATCCCATTCAGTTTCTGTTCGCTGACGACACAGGGCCGTCGGACGCGCATATTATCGACTGGAATGTGGCACGTCTATTCGCCGTGTTTGCTTATATGTTTTTACACAAGCACTTAGTGCTACCTACCGTAACACTTAATTCCGATCGGGGTTCAAGAGGGCTCTGTGCTGGAAAAAGCGTCGATCTGGGCGCGGCGTTCCGGATTGACCATATTGTACAGGAAGCGCTCGATGACAGCGCGGTCCTGCGCGGCGCATCCCTCAAGGGCGCGGGCAATGCGATGCGACTGCGGCAAGGCGAGGGCGAGCGTCAGCTGGCGTCCGCTTTTCGTGGGGTAAAGCTTGCGGTGGCGGCGGTCGTGCAGGCCGGTTGCCTGAACCACATGGCCGGTATCGATCAGTTGCTTGAGAACGCGCGACAGGCTTTGCTTGGTGATGCGCAGCACTTCCAGAAGTTCCGCAACCGTCATGCCGGGCTTGCGATTGATGAAGTAGAGTACGCGGTGATGCGCACGGCCAAAGCTGATCTTTTCGAGAATGAGATCAGGGTCAGCGGTGAAGTCGCGATAAGAAAAGAACAAGAGTTCGATAACGTTGAGATCGGCCGCCTCCTCGGCTGTCAACGGATTGCTTATATAATTCATGTCGTTCGTCGAATTCACATCGATGCTCCGTACTGCTGCGATAAATATGTCAGCATTATTGACATAATTCAACCGCCCAGATAATTTTCGATAAGCGTGAGCTGGCTTTTTGGAACAATGTTTACGCTGGCGCATGCTGGAGGAGAGATAATTACGCGACCGGGGTTTTCGATCACTGCTGTGGAGGCGGTGAAAGAAACGCTGCGACCGCGAAGTCCCGCGGATTGGGAGGATTATTTTTTGTCCATGCGTGCTCCATTAGAGTTTTGCGCAAAATCTTTGCCCAAGCTCTAAGCATTTCGCACCAAAAGGCCAGTATTCGTGCGGAAAAAGGCGCCTGTTTTGCCGGTAATATCGATTTAACCGGTGAAATGGGAATGCGGAGACGTTTGCCCGAGCAGAATCTGCCCTGAGACAGCGCCGCAAGGAAAACATTTAGGAGCAAGAAAATGGCTGCGATTCCATTCGATCAAAGGGACGGATATATCTGGTTGGACGGTGCATTCGTCGACTGGAAAGACGCGAAAATTCATGTCCTCACCCATGGGCTGCATTATGCAAGCACGGTTTTTGAGGGCGAGCGCGCCTATGGCGGCGAAATCTTCAAGCTGAACGAACATACTGAGCGCCTGCATGAATCTGCGCGGCTTCTCGGCTTTGCGCTGCCTTACAGCGTTGAAGAGATCAACGATGCCTGTCGGGCGCTGATCAAGAAGATGGGCTATGTCGATGCCTATGTGCGCCCGTTTGCCTGGCGCGGCTCGGACTCGCTCGGCGTTTCGGCGCAGAACAACCGCATTCATGTGGCAATCGCCTGCTGGGAATGGCCGAGCTATTTCTCGCCGGAAGAAAAGATGAAGGGCATTCGCCTCGACATCGCCGAATATTGCCGTCCGGACCCGCGCACGGCGCCGTCGAAGTCCAAGGCGTCTGGCCTTTACATGATCTGCACGATCTCCAAGCATGCGGCGGAAGCCAAGGGCTATGCTGATGCGCTGATGCTCGACTGGCGTGGCCAGGTTGCGGAAGCAACCGGTGCAAATGTGTTCTTCGTCAAGGACGGTGCGCTGCATACGCCGAAGCCGGATTGCTTCCTCGACGGCATCACTCGCCGCACGATCATCGATCTGGCCAAGCGTCGTGGCATTGAAGTCATTGAGCGCGCAATCATGCCGGAAGAAATGGCAGATTTCTCCGAATGCTTCCTGTGTGGCACTGCTGCCGAAGTTACACCCGTTTCGGAGATAGGTCAGTACCGGTTCAAGCCAGCCGAGATCACCAGCATATTAATGGATGCTTATACAGCGGAAGTGCAGCCAAAGCGCGAAGCGGCTGAGTGACTGGGTTTTGAACAGAAAAAGAGCGGCTTTCGGGCCGCTTTTTAGTTACTTTACTGCTTATTGTTTGACATTGGGAAGTTTCGGCTCAAGATTTTCATGCCGGAATCGCGTTGTTCCGGTATTAGAGCGGCCTCTGATCTGATCCTGTCAAATCGACGCTCTAATAATTGATCAGGCGCGCAAATATTCCGAAACCGTTCATTCTTTTCGGAATGCGCTCTAACAGAAATGGGGTGACGATTATGGAATCTCTATTGCCTATCATTCTCCAGCTGGTTGCCGGTGCTGTCGGTGGCAATATCGCTGGTGCTGTCAAGAACATCAGCCTTGGGACAACGGGTAACACCGTGGCTGGCGGTATTGGCGGTGTCATCCTCGGCCAGCTTCTTCCGATGCTCTCCGGCGGTGGTGTGGATTCGATGTTGAACGGCGCAATCGGCCAGCTTGCTGGCGGTGGCGTGGGCGGTATCGTTCTGACTGCAATCGTGGGGCTGATCAAGAATTCAATGGCCAGCAAGGCCTGAGGAAAGCATTTCGCGACCGGATGGAAACATCGGGTCGAGCAAGGATGTCTATAAAATAGCAGCTTGGAGCGCGCTCCAGTTTTTGGAAGTGCTCCGGGTAGACGGCGCAGTTTTTACAGCCAACCGGCAAGACGAACGGTTTGAGAGGGATAAAACGGACGGCCATGTGCCGTCCGTTTTTTGTAGCATCATCCGATCAGCGTGAAACGAGACTTGAAGGGTCTTAAAGCCCTTTCCGTATCGGGTCGGGGCCATTATGTGTGGAACAACACAGGCGGCGGTTCGCGCGATCCTCGCCGATCCACATATGCGATGGAGTATCCAGCATGGGCCAGCTACAGGCGATTATCGTCCCCGTTACCCCGTTCCAGCAGAACTGCACCATTCTTTTCGACGGCGAGACCAAGAAGGGCGTTGTCATCGATCCGGGCGGTGATCTGCCGAAGATCGAGGAGGCGATCCAATCGCAGGGTATCGACGTTGAAGCCATCTGGATTACCCATGGCCATATAGACCATGCGGGCGCTGCGGCTGATCTGAAGGACAAGCTCGGCGTCGAGATTATCGGTCCGCATGTCGACGACCAGTTCCTGCTGGATAGTCTTGTGATGACAGGTCTCAAATATGGAATTGTCGACGGCGTGCGCAATGTGACGCCGGATCGCTGGCTGGAAGAAGGTGATAAGGTCACCGTCGCCGGGCACTCGTTCGACGTGTTCCACTGCCCCGGCCATTCGCCCGGTCATGTTGTCTTCTATAGCCCGGAAGCGCGTTTCGCGATTGTCGGCGATGTACTTTTCAACGGTTCTGTCGGTCGCACCGATTTGCCGGGCGGCGACCATGATGCGCTGATCCGTTCGATCCGCAAGAAGCTTTTGCCGCTCGGCGACGATATCGGCTTTATCTGCGGCCACGGCCCGGGCGGACGGTTCGGCGAGGAGCGCCGCAACAATCCATTCCTCATCGGAATGGCGTGACAAATACAAAAAAGCCGCCCTTTGGGCGGCTTTTTCATTGTCGATTGTGCACTGAGAGCGGTCCCGGTTAAAGCGGAATCGTGGAACCGCTCTAACTATTTGTCTTACGCATTATCCTATGCATCGAAGCGGGATCAGAAATCAGTCCAGTGAACTGATTTCCCCGCGTAGGCGCTACGCACTTTTGCTGGAAATGCTTCAGTTAGCGGTGCAGAAATGGTCGCGACCGTCATAACCGCGATAGGTGCCGGTGTTCGGGTTGAACGACCGGTAACGGTCCGAACAATAATTGTACCAGCTGCGGCTCCACGGCTCAAAGCCTGCCTGACGGTAATAGGTTACCTGACGTGGTGGCGGAGGAGCCGGGTAATATGCAGGCGGCGGCGGCGGTGCATCGTAAATCGGTGCTGGCTGCACATAGGTCGGCTGCGGCTGGCTCAGTGCGCTGCCGATCAGGGCGCCCGCTGCAAGGCCGATCACGCCGGCTGCGACGGCGTCGCCATTGCCACGATGATGATGACGGCCCCAGTCACCGCCGCGATCCCAGCCGGGACGGCCCCATGAATCTGCCGAAGCTGAAGCAAGAGGAGCAGCAATCGCTGCCAAGGATGCAACGGCCAGAATGGTTGTCTTCGCAAATCGGTTCATTGTTCGCTCCTTCAGAAGCTCGACTGCAATTCCTCTGGTGCGAACCGCTCGAAAGACGGGGCACCAATCATGAATAATGGATTAACTCTCTCGACATGAATGGAGGCTGAACAATGGTGAAATAGGACGCTAAGTCGCCAATCCCCGGTAAAATACGCGCAGTGTCTGTAACAATTCGGGGGTGGCGTCAGAGGCGCGATTGCCGTTGCGTGTGTGCTGGATTGCCATTCCAGCCATGCTTTCAATCGCTTGCAGTTGCACCGGCCGTTCTGATTTCCCCACAGAGGGGACGAATACTGGCAGGACTGCCGATCCGGTGCGCTCATTATGCTTGCGGAAATTCGGGCAATAAAAAACCCCGGTGTGAACCGGGGTCATAATTGGTATTCAGAACAATCAGCCGGTAACGGTGATGTTCACGGCCTTAGGGCCCTTGCCGCGACGATCCGGTTCCGTCTCGTAGGAAACCTTCTGATTGTCTGCGAGGCCCGTCAGGCCCGAAGCCTGGACGGCAGAGATGTGCACGAAGATATCCGCGCCGCCATCATCAGGCTTGATGAAACCAAAGCCTTTTTCGGTATTGAAGAATTTGACCAGTCCGGTCTGTGCCATTGGATCCGTTCCTTTTCCTTGGCGCCACCGCTTCTTTCGAAACGATGGAATTATATCTTCTGCCGAGCGCACCACACACCCGACAGAGGGTCATGCAGGCAGTTCTCGACTTAGGGAAGGAACCGATCATTGCCTGGGTATCCCCAGACCCGGAACTTATAGCGGCCCCGGCACGCCGTTCTTCCAGTCTTCCATTTGTTCGCTAAATGCCCGAACGAGTGGAGACTGATCTATGACGCGAATTTTGGCAAGCAAATTCTTTGCGCCCATGATCTTTTGTTATCTTTGAACCGGATTGGTCGCCAATTTTTCCGATTATTTCTAGAATTTCTATAGCTGTATACCGAAATAGAACAGCCTATCCTTGATATATAAGAGATCTTTTAGAGATGCGGCCTGTTTAAACGCGCGGATTTAATTGAATAGATTAATAGAGCACGTCGTCTTAGCGGGCACAAAGATGGTTGCCCCTGTGGGCGCGGCTAGCGATTGCGCGAGACAATGCACGCGCCACCGGCTGCACGCAACTTGCTACAAATACCATCGGCTTCCGCCCGGCTATTGGCCCCGATCCGCACCGCATAGATGCCGCGCCGCCCCATCGGGGTGCGAATGCGGCTGATGACGGGGTCGTGCCCGCTCAGCACGGATGCGAATTGCTTGCGCAGGCGGCTCCATTGATTCACGGCCGCGCTGCGACGGAAATTGCCTGCAACCTGTATGCCCCATGGCTTCGGTTTGACACGCGACATGGGAATCGTAGCCGAGCGAATGATCGGCAGGCGGCGGCAGGCCTCGGCAAAGGAACGCCCCGAATCAAGCGGGCGGGTCTGCACCTCCTTGCCGGACGCAAAGTCGTCCGCCGGAGCGCCGGTGATATCGAGCACATAATCCTCTGTTTCAAGCGGTAGGAAGCCGCCCGAGCGCATCCAGCTTGAGACGCGTCCCGCGCCCGCATTATAGGCAGCGGCGGCGAGACCCCAATTGCCGAAGGCCTGTTTGAGATCAAACAGGAAGCTGGCGGAGGCGGGGATGGCCTGCTCGATGTCGAATGGGTCGGCGAGGCCGCGCTCCTTCGCCGTATAGGGCATGAACTGGGCAATGCCCTGCGCGCCGACCGGGCTCACGGCCTGATGATCGAACCGGCTTTCCTTCCAGATCAGGCGGGCGAAGAAATCTTTCGGTATGCCGTGCCGGGTGGCGCTGGTCTCGATCAGCTGACAGATACGGTTGACGCCCGGCACCTTCTTTTCCGGCGGCAGGGGCGGTGCGGATATGCGCGGATTGGGTTCGCTATAGCTTGTCGGTGCCGTTTCTGCATCGGCGGGCGTGATTGAAAGCGGGACGATCAGGAACGATGCCGCCAGAAAAGTTCCGAAACGCCGCATGTCGTCTTTCTGTTCGCTTTTGCCCCATGGCCAGACCCGGATTGTTCGGGCTGCACACTTTATTGCAGAGTAACGCAACTTGGCGACTTGTCGAGAGACGCGCCCGCTAATCTTCCCATTTAAATCTTGCCGTTCGGAGCAACTGCTCCATTCTAGATGAGGCAAAAGACGGATATCGGTTTCTGGAGAGGAGGAAACATGGTGAGGGGTTTGTCGTGGACCGGCTTGATTGCCGGTGTGATGTTGTTGACCGGCTGTGTGGCGGAGGGCGGACCCGATCACAGGCCGCCGCCGATCCGGCCCGGTAATCCGGGCCATGTGCAGGCTTGCCCGATGATTTATTCGCCCGTCTGCGGCGAGCGGCGGGGTGTCCGCCAGACCTTCGGCAACGCATGTTCCGCACGGGCTGAGGGGTTCCGCGTGGTGTCGAACGGTCAGTGTAGCGGTCGCCCGGGCAACGGCTGGAATGGTCCCGGCGTCGGTCCTGCCCGTCCGCCACAGCATGGGACGCGGCCCGGTATGGGCGCATGCACACGGGAATATGCGCCTGTCTGCGCAAGGCGCGGCAGTGAACGGCGCACCTTCTCCAATCGCTGTGAGGCGGAACGCGCAGGCTTCCGCGTTTCGGGCAGCGGTCGTTGTTGAGTTAAACGGGGAGGCGGATCAGCGTTTCAGCGGCTCCGCCTCTCTGTAACGCAAGGCGTCAACGAGCAGCGCGAAGGCCGGGGAAGATTGTCTCCGGCTTGGATAATAGAGATGAAAGCCCGGAAAGGGCGGGCACCAGTCTTCCAGCACGCGCACCAGCGAGCCGTCGGCAAGACCGTCCCGCATGTAGTCTTCCGGCAAGCTGGCAAGGCCGAACCCGGCCTTGGCGGCTTCGACAATCATATTCGGGGAATTGAGAATGAGCTGGCCTTCGACGCGCACCTTGAGTTCGCGCCCGTTCTTCTCGAATTCCCACGCGTAAAGCCCGCCATAGGTGAGTAGTCGCAGATTGATGCAACGATGCGCGGTCAGTTCCTGCGGGGTGCGGGGGACCGGGTGATTTTTGAAATAGGACGGCGCGCCGACCACGGCCATGCGCATGTCAGGGCCGATGGGCACGGCGATCATGTCCTGTGCGATCTGCTCGCCAAGGCGGATACCGGCGTCATAACGGTCGGCTACGATGTCGCGCAGCCCGGAATCAATGGCCACTTCGACGTGAATATCTGGATAGTCCGGCAGAAGACGTTCCAGTACCGGCCACAGAATGGCCTGCGCCGCATGATCGGAGGTGGTGATGCGAATGGTTCCGGCAGGCTTGTCGCGCAACTCGCTCAAGGCGTCCAGTTCGGTTTCGATCTCCTCGAAGCGCGGGCCAATGGTGCGCAGCAGCCTTTCGCCAGCCTCTGTCGGGGAGACGCTGCGGGTGGTGCGGGTCAGGAGGCGCAGCCCAAGCCGCTCTTCCAGCCCGCGCATTGTGTGGCTCAGCGCCGATTGGGAAACGCCAAGCTTTGCCGCCGCACGGGTGAAACTGCCCTCGCGCGCAATGGCCAGAAAAGCCAGCAGATCGTGAATATTGTCGCGCCGCATTGATGAATCCATCTCATGAGTTCATGCCGATTATAACGGCTAATCATTGGGGACAGAAGTTTTTAAGTTTGCCGCGATTTCAGGCGGGTAAGAAAGGAAACATATCATGCAGATCAAGCGCATCGGGTCTCAACCTTCGACCAAGGGTTCCGCCGATTATTTCACCGGCACGGTTCGCCTCGACATGCCGTTCAGCACCACTGCACCGGCGCGCGTTGGCGGCGCTACCGTGTCGTTCGAGCCGGGCGCGCGCACGGCCTGGCATACGCATCCGCTGGGTCAGACGTTGATTGTTACCGCTGGCCTTGGCTGGGCGCAACGCGAGGGCGGCCCGGTCGAGGAAATTCGCCCCGGCGATATCGTCTGGTTTGAACCGGGCGAACGGCATTGGCACGGCGCGACGGCCACCACGGCCATGACCCATATCGCCATCGCGGAAGCGCTCGATGGCAAGGTTGTGGACTGGCTGGAACATGTCAGCGACGAAGATTATCGCGCATAAGGATATTGACCATGAAAAAGAGAATATTGGGCCGCAGCGGCCTTGAGGTTTCGGCTATCGGTCTTGGCTGCATGGGCCTTAGCTATGGTTATGGTCCCGCTGTGGACAGGCCGCAGGCTGTTGAGCTGATCAGAGCCGCCTTCGACAAGGGTGTGACGTTTTTCGATACGGCTGAAGCTTACGGCCCCTATGTCAATGAGGACGTTCTGGGCGAGGCGCTGGCACCGATCCGCGACCGGGTGGTGATTGCCACCAAGTTCGGCTTCGAATTCGATGGCAAAGGCGGCCAGAGCGGCATGAACAGCCGTCCTGAACATATCCGTGCTGTCGCGGAAGCATCGCTGAAACGACTCAAGACGGATGTGATCGACCTTTTCTACCAGCATCGCGTCGACCCGGCGACACCCATCGAAGATGTGGCCGGAACGGTTCGCGATCTGATCAAGGAAGGCAAGGTAAAGCACTTCGGCCTTTCCGAAGCTGGCCCGCAAACTATCCGGCGCGCCCATGCCGTGCAGCCAGTCACAGCGCTGCAAAGTGAATATTCGCTGTGGTGGCGCGAGCCAGAACAGGAAATTCTGCCGCTTCTGGAAGAACTGGGCATCGGCTTTGTTCCATTTAGCCCGCTCGGCAAAGGCTTTCTGACCGGAGCCATCGACAGCAAAACAAGCTTTGCAGCCAATGATTTCCGCAATGTCGTGCCGCGGTTCTCGACTGAAGCCCGCGATGCCAATCAGGCGCTGGTCGATCTGCTTGGCCAGATAGCGGAAGCCAAGGGCGTCACGCGCGCCCAGATCGCGATTGCGTGGTTGCTGGCGCAGAAGCCGTGGATCGTGCCCATTCCGGGCACGACGAAGCTGCATCGTCTGGAAGAAAACATTGGTGCCACCAATGTGGAACTGAATGCCGATGATCTGAACCGCATCGAAGCAGCGCTTTCCGAAATCACTGTGCAGGGCGACCGCTATCCGGCGCATTTGCAGCAGCGCGTTGATCGGTAACCCCGTTCAAAAGGAACCAGAATTATGCAGGGAATTCAGGACAAGGTTGTCGTCATTACCGGTGCAAGCAGCGGTCTGGGGGAAGCCTCGGCGCGGCGGCTGGCTGAAGGCGGAGCCAAGCTTGTGCTCGGCGCACGGCGTCTCGACCGGCTACAGGCGCTGGCCAGTGAGCTGGGACTAGGCGAGGGTGCGGTTCTGCATACGGATGTGACCGACCGCATTCAGGTTCAGCGTCTGGTGGATCAGGCCGTGAAACTGCATGGCCGTGTTGATGTACTCATCAACAATGCCGGGCTTATGCCGCATTCATTGCTCGAAATGGGCAAGGTGGATGACTGGGATCGCATGATCGACGTCAATATCAAGGGCGTGCTCTATGGTATCGCTGCCGCACTGCCGCATATGCGTGAGCAGAAGAGCGGCCACATCATCAATGTCTCATCAGTGGCGGGGCACAAGGTGGGGCCGGGCGGCGCTGTCTATTCGGCAACCAAACATGCGGTGCGGGTCATTTCCGAAGGACTGCGTCAGGAAGTGAAGCCCTACAACATCCGCACGACGATCATATCGCCGGGTGCGGTAGCGACGGAGCTTCCCAACAGCGTCACGGACCCGCAGCAGGCCGAACGCGTGAAGGCGCTTTACGAGAATGTTGCCATTCCTGCGGATTCTTTCGCGTCCACAGTGGTTTTCGCGATCAGCCAGCCGGACAATGTGGACATCAACGAAATCCTGTTCCGTCCAACTGCGCAGGAATATTGATCGAAAACGAAAACGGGTCCTGCATTTTTGGTGCAGGACCCGTTTTCTTATCTTCCCGGACGGCCCGTCTTGCCGGGCCTCCGCTTCTTGCGAGACACTTCCGCCGGGTCTTCGTAAGAACCGATACCGGCGCGCTCGCGGCGAATAGGGGCTTCTCCACCGGCTGGAATTTCCGTCCGCTTCACCGTCATTTCATCCAGCGTATTCTTGCGGAACTTCGTTTCCGGTGCTGCGGGCAGGGGGCCTTCGTGGCGTGGCTTCGCCATGTCCGTGCCTGGTCCCATATTGTCGAGCGACGGCTTCTGGAACAGCGATTTGCCGCCGGTGTCATCCACCGTGCGATGTGCCTTGCGCCCGGCATTATGGCGGCCCTTGGTGCGCCCGGTGACCGGGCTTTCCAGTTCCACTTCTCGCGCCAGCGGATCGTCGGCAATGGCCAGTTCGGTCTCGCGCAGGCGCTTGATCTCGTCGCGCAGCCGTGCTGCCTTTTCGAAGTCGAGATCGGCAGCGGCGTCGCGCATCTGCTTTTCCAGATATTCCAGATGGGCCTGTAGATTGTTGCCCATCATGCCGCCTTCTTCGGCAAAGCCCGAAATGTCGGCGCGGACATGATCGCGTTCGTAGACCGAGTTCAGAATGTCCGAAATATTCTTCTTCACCGAAGCCGGTGTGATGCCGTGTTCTTCGTTATAGGCGACCTGCTTTTCGCGGCGGCGGCTGGTTTCATCCATGGCGCGCTGCATCGAGCCGGTGATATTGTCGGCGTAGAGAATAACCTTGCCGTCAACGTTACGCGCGGCACGACCGATGGTCTGGACCAGTGAGGTTTCAGACCGCAGGAAGCCTTCCTTGTCAGCGTCGAGAATGGCGACGAAACCGCATTCTGGAATGTCGAGACCTTCACGCAGCAGATTGATGCCAATGAGCACGTCGAACGCGCCAAGGCGCAGATCGCGGATAATCTCGATACGCTCCAGCGTGTCGATATCCGAGTGCATGTAGCGCACGCGCACGCCCTGTTCGTGCAGATATTCGGTCAGGTCCTCCGCCATGCGCTTGGTCAAAACCGTGACCAGCGTGCGGTAACCTTTCTTCGCCGTGTCGCGGATTTCGCCGAGCACGTCATCGACCTGCGTCTTGGCGGGGCGAATTTCCACCGGCGGATCGATAAGGCCGGTCGGACGAATAACCTGTTCGGCAAAAACGCCGCCCGCTTCTTCCATTTCCCAGCCGCCCGGCGTTGCCGAAACGGCAATGGTCTGCGGACGCATGGCGTCCCATTCCTCGAAGCGGAGCGGACGGTTGTCCATGCAGGACGGCAGACGGAAGCCATATTCGGCCAGCGTTGCCTTGCGCCTGAAGTCGCCGCGATACATGCCGCCGATCTGCGGGACGGTGACGTGACTTTCGTCGATGAAAACCAGTGCGTTGTCCGGGATATATTCGAACAGGGTCGGCGGCGGTTCGCCGGGATTGCGGCCGGTCAGATAGCGCGAATAGTTTTCGATGCCTGCGCAGGAGCCGGTTGCCTCCAGCATTTCGAGGTCGAAAGTCGTGCGCTGTTCCAGCCGCTGCGCTTCCAGTAGACGCCCGGCATTATTCAATTCGATGAGGCGGTGCTTCAGCTCTTCCTTGATCGACTTCATCGCCTGATTAAGCGTCGGTCGCGGCGTGACATAGTGCGAATTTGCGTAGATCTTGACCGACTTCAGATCGCCGGTCTTCTGACCGGTAAGCGGGTCGAACTCAGTGATGGTCTCGATTTCGTCACCGAACAGCGAAATGCGCCAAGCCCGGTCTTCCAAGTGGGCCGGGAAAAGTTCAATCGTATCGCCCCGCACGCGGAACGAGCCACGCACGAAATTGATGTCCTGACGCTTATATTGCTGAGCCACGAGATCGGCGAGCAATTGCCGCTGGTCGAGCCGGTCTCCGATCTTCATTTCGAAGGTCATGGCCGTATAGGTTTCGACCGAACCGATACCGTAGATGCAGGAGACCGAAGCGACGATGATTACGTCGTCGCGCTCGAGCAGCGAACGCGTCGCGGAGTGGCGCATACGGTCGATCTGTTCGTTGATCGAGGATTCCTTCTCGATATAGGTGTCCGAGCGCGGCACATAGGCTTCCGGCTGGTAGTAGTCGTAATAGGATACGAAATACTCGACCGCATTGTTCGGGAAGAAGTTCTTGAACTCACCGTAAAGCTGTGCGGCCAATGTCTTGTTGGGCGCGAGGATCAGGGCCGGACGCTGGGTCTCCTGGATGACCTTGGCCATGGTGAAGGTCTTGCCGGAGCCGGTGACGCCGAGCAGCACCTGCGTGCGGTCGTCATTGGTCAGCCCTTCGACCAGATCATGGATGGCCGTCGGCTGGTCGCCGGACGGTTCGAAGGGCGTTTCCATCTCGATAGAAATGCCGCCTTCGGATTTGTCCGGGCGGGAAGGGCGGTGCGGCGTCCAGAGCTGTCCGTTCTTGAACAGCGGATTGCCGGATTCGATCAGGTCGGACAGCGCCTTGACGGTTGCTGTTGCACCCGACGCATTGAGCCCGGCGGCATCTTCCAGACTGATATCAAGACCTGCGACCGGATTGAGGCCTGCGGCTGCGCGCTCCTTCGCGGAAGCCGCGCCGCCCATCGACGTGCCGCGACCGCTGCGCGTTGCTTCCTTGCTGCGTTCGGGAATCTTCTTCGGCGTCTTGGCAGATTTGGATGCCTTGGCGGCAGGCTTTGTCGCCTCGTCGCCAATTTCCTTCGCCCAGTCGGCGATGGAGCCGCTGAGCGGCGTGCCTGAGTATTCGGCCTGAGGCATTTCGCCAAAGCCGTCAGAATGAGGCATTTCGCCAAAGCTATCCGCCGTGTCGTGCGAATCCTGAGTGTATTTGTTCTTGGAAGAAGCCATGTCGCTAATATGGAATTTCGCCATGCAAATGAAAAGAGCATGGCAGTAGAATCCCACTTGTTGCCGGTTTCTGTCGGTCGGCTCCTGACAGAAGGTTGTCAGGAAGTCGGGCAATCGCGAACTGTTGATGGGAAGGGACGTGCCTCCTTATTGGAACCGGGATAAGAGCAGGGTGCGATGCCGCATGTTTTTCATGATGAGTTTGTCTCATAATCCGGCAGAATCATTTGTGTTTAAAGGATTGATTGATGAGCGTTGCAGATAAGCCCAAAGGCGAACTGACCTTGCGCGTTCCGGCTATGCCGAAGGACGCCAATTCGGCATTCGATATTTTTGGTGGCTGGGTCATGTCGCAGATGGACTCGGCTTCCGGTATTCGTGCGGAAGAACGCGCGCGTGGCCGCGTGGTCACCGCAGCCGTGCGCGAGATGTCCTTTGCCAAGCCGGTGAAGATCGGTGACGTCTTGTGCGTCTATACGGAGATCACCAAGGTCGGCCGCACCTCGATCACCTTGCGCGTCGAGGCATGGGCACAGCGCGCATCCCAGCAGCGTATGGAATTGGTGACGCATGGCGAATTTGTTATGGTTGCGCTCGACAAAGAAGGCAAGCCGTCTCCGGTTCCGGCAGAATAGGCGATTGCTTCTTCTGTGTTGGAAAAGCCCGGTTTTGACCGGGCTTTTTATTTGCAGGCGCGATAGCCGCTACGACGCTGCATCAGGTCGAAGTGAAAATGGTTCGCATGTTCCGGGTTGTAGCCCGGTCCGAGCACCGTGGTGAAATAATCGCAGGCGTCTGAACGAACGCTGTTGAGCAAGCCTTTTTCGCGGAAGGCGAAGAAGCCGGGTCTACGTACCGAGATGTCCTTGCCATTGTTCAGCTTGATCCGGGTCACGTCGATGGCGTTGCCGCGCGAATGTTCGGACATTTTCGCACCGCGGCGATGATTCATCGTGCGGCAGGAATAGCCCCCCGCATTGTAGATCGTGTTGATGCCGGACAGATAACGCAGGCGCGCAGCGGGTTGCAGATCGCCCTTGATCCAGCGGGCAAAGGTTTCCGTCACCTGACAGTTCAGCGTTGCTGCCGGTTTGAAGGCGATGGAACCGCTGTTGAAGCCCGACACTTCAATCGGATTGTCGATATTGCAGGATGCGCTGCGATGGATTGGCGGTTTTTCCTTGAAAACCACGCCCAATCGCTTCAGTCGCGTGCGGCAAGCCGCTTCCGAATTCGACATGGTGTAGATGTTTTCAGCTGCCGTGACCGGGTTTTGAACGGGTGCCGTGAAGCCGTAGTCGCCCGCATATTGAGGCTCGCTTCGCGGTGCGGGCTGGGCGGTGTGGTTTTCTTCTTCCTCCGCCAGTCCGACGACACGATCCTGCTGGGGAGCCGGTGTCATGGGAGCTTCGGGCATGGGCGAACTCGCCACCGGCGCTGGTTCCATCGGCATATCGGCCACCGGGGCAGCAGGTATCGGGGCGCTGGCCACATCGGTGCTCGGCACCATGATATCCGAATTTCCGACATTGGCTTGCGGACGCGGTGGGCGCTCGCCTGAACAGCCAGCGGCCAGTATCAACAGGAGCACGGAAGCCGCCGGACCAAGACGGCGCAGTCGCGAACGCGCATGATCGTGATCTATGATGGCGGACAACGCAAAACCCATGTCCTTGCCTTCTGCTCGTGGGGGTCTTTCCAGTGAGAATCCGGTGTTTCCTGTATCCTATGAGAGAAGCGTAAAGGAAGAGTCAGTGCCCGCGTTAAGCGCTGTGGCGCAATCTGGGCAATGAGAGGGCGAGCCTGTGATGCTCTCTATGTTTTGATCGCCGACTTAGTTTTTTCGCACCGCGTCACGCAAAACCATTTCGCACTTTTGCTGGAAATGCTCTATCGCTTACCCTGTGGTTCAGGGCCAAACCGCAGATAAGACCATCCTCCCGGTCCCAAAAGTTTCACCCATGTCAGCACTGATTTCGCCAAGCATCCTGCCGATCCTGCTTCTGGTCGGCTCGAATATTTTCATGACCTTTGCATGGTACGGCCATCTGAAATTCACCAATACGCCGCTGGTTATAGTGATTTTCATCAGCTGGGGTATCGCGCTGATCGAATATTGTCTCGCAGTTCCGGCCAACCGTATCGGGCACGAAGTCTATTCGGCGGCCCAGCTCAAGACGATACAGGAAGTGATCACGCTGGTGATCTTCAGCCTGTTCTCGGTCTTCTATCTGAAGGAAGCCTTCACCTGGCACCACCTGCTGGGCTTTGCCTTCATCGCGGGCGGCGCAGCGCTGATCTTCAAGGCGTAGAGCTTAGTTAGCCGGTTCCGTCGCTGGAACCGGTTCATCCTTGCGGTTCCAGAACATCGGGACAAGCTCGACGGCCAGCATGGCCGCAAACAGCATGCCGCAGCCGATGAAACCGATGAAGCTCAGCCGTTCGCCAAGGAAGATCGCGCCGAACATGGCCGCGAACAGCGCTTCCGAAGACAGGAAGATCGCAGCCTGCGCCGAGGTCGTGTAACGCTGGCCGATGGCTTGCAGCGTAAAGGCGATGCCTGACGAGAACACGCCGGTAAACAGGATTTCCTTCCATGTCAGGGCGATGGCGTCCCAGTTGAAACCTTCGAGCAGCGATGCCCCGACCAGTCCGATAGCGGCGGCGGTGGCAAACTGAACGCAGCTCAGCATGATCGGGCGTCCGGCGCGGTTGGCTCGGCCGATCAGCAGCACCTGCAAGGCCCAGAAAGTTGCGCCGCAGATCACCAGCCAGTCGCCGGTCTTGAGCGCGGTCAGTTCCCCGCCCGACAGCAGAAAAATCCCGGCCAGACAGAAGGCGGCGCTTGGCCAGACGACCGGATGCGGCCATATGCGGAACAAAAGCACGCCCAGCACCGGTACCATCACGACATAAAGCCCGGTCAGAAAACCGGCATTGGTGACCGAGGTGGTGATGAGGCCGATTTGTTGCAGCAGCAGGCCGGTGAAGAGCACGGCGCCCACGACAATGAAATATCTATAGTCGGAAGACTTCAAACGGGCAGGCGCACGACGGCCTTCGGCAAGCGCCCATGGCAGCACGGTCAAGGCGGCAATGGCGGAACGAATGCCGATAAACAAAAATGGTCCAATGCTGGCCATGGCGGTCGACTGGGCGACAAAACCCATGCCCCAGATCACGCCAGCCAGAAGCAGGACAAAATTGGCTTGCGTGCGCGTCATCATGGCCTCGGATTGCAAAGAAGAAGGTCCGGGGCCATTTGGTCGCCGGAAATTGCCTCACCTATAGGCAAAAGCCGGGTGGGGCGGCAAGGGGCGTCTGCTTTCTGCGACATCACTGCAGATGCGGCCCTGAAACAGGCTCTTTGTCCGGAGATTTGACAGGGGCGGTTTTTTCCGCGTGAAAAGATCGTCAAAACTGCTATAGTTCCGCGAATTAGTCGTTTGAACGGTTCCGAAACGGATGTTTCGGTGGCCGTTTTCTTTTTGTGTATCGGGGGGTGTTGCAGCTCCCGGAGGGCACCTTGCAGCGAGGTTTCGCTGGCGGGGTGCGGCGGGCAACCAAACTACCGGCGCGTTGAGTTCTCGTGAAGAGGCGGGCGCCGGGCGAAGGAAAGGACTGGGTATGGAAAAGTTCCCTATGACCCCTCGCGGTTTCGAAAAGCTCAAGGAAGAGCTCCGCTGGCGTCAGCAAAACGAGCGTCCTCGGATCATCGAGGCTATCGCTGAAGCGCGTGCCCATGGCGATCTGTCGGAAAACGCCGAATATCACGCTGCCAAGGAAGCCCAGAGCCTCAATGAAGGCCGCATCAACGAACTGGAAGATGTCGTTGCGCGCGCCGAAGTGATCGACGTTACCAAGCTGAGCGGCGACCGAATCAAATTCGGCGCGACGGTCACGCTGATCGACGAAGACACCGAAGAAGAGAAGGTCTATCAGATCGTCGGCGATCAGGAAGCCGATGTGAAGGAAGGCCGCATTTCGATTTCGTCGCCAATTGCGCGCGCGATGATCGGCAAGACCGAAGGTGATACGATCGAGGTCAATGCACCGGGCGGATCGCGTTCCTACGAGATCGTTACACTGAAGTTCGTCTGATCACTGTGCTCCATTCAAACCAGGTTCCCGTTCAGAGTGTCGAGATTGTCGCTCCCAACTTCAAGCAGCGCCTTTCCGGCGTAACCTCGACGATTGTGCAGCTCATTCCTTTGCAGCGTGCAAAGGGGCTGAACATTGCGACAATGGGACCGGGTTTGCCGGATAGCCTGCCGCATCTGGGATGGGCTGCGCTTCTGTCGTTCTGGTCAGCGCCCAAAAAGCGGCGCTTCCGGATCTGGCATGCGCGGCGCAATATCGAAATGCTCGCCGGTATTTTCATGCGTCATGTTCTGCGTATGAAACTCCGGCTGGTGTTTACCTCGGCGGCGCAGCGCAATCACAAGCCTTTCACCAAATGGCTTATCCGCCGCATGAATGCGGTCATCGCCACCAGCGGGCGCTCGGGCAGTTTTCTGGAAGTGCCGCATGAGGTCATCATGCATGGCATCGATCTGGAACGCTTTCATCCGCCGGTTGGCGAGGAAGATACGTTTGCCGCGTCCGGCCTGCCGGGCAAATATGCAATCGGTTGTTTCGGACGCGTGCGGCACTCCAAGGGCACCGATCTCTTCGTCGATGCGATGATTGCGCTTCTGCCGCATTATCCGGAATGGACGGCGATCATCACCGGACGAACCACGGCGGAGCATCAATCCTTCGAGGATGGGCTCAAGGCGAAGATTGCCGCTGCCGGTTTGCAGGACCGCATTCTCATTCTCGGCGAAGTTCCCGATATTCGGGTCTGGTATCGCCGCCTGACGCTTTATGTTGCGCCGTCGCGCAATGAGGGTTTTGGCCTCACGCCGCTCGAAGCCATGGCATCGAAGACCGCCGTGGTGGCAAGTGACGCTGGCGCTTATTCCGAAATGATCGTGGAAGGGACCGGCAGTTTCGTGCCCGCCGGAGATGGCGAAGCCTTGCGCAAGGCCATCGAGCCTTATCTCGCAGACCCGGCCATGGCCGAGCGCGACGGCGAAACAGCGCTCGCCCATGTGCGCGCCAATTTCCCGCTTGAAAAGGAAGCCGCTGCGATCAGTGGTGTTTATGAGCGAGTTTTCGCCGGGAGCTAACTGTTCCCGGCTTTAAGCACTTACGTCTTAGTATTCAGATTCAGAGAATCATCAAAGGTTCGTCCTTGACCGGACGAATGGTCAGCGCGGTGCGGACAGAGTCCACATTTGGCGCTGCGGTCAGTTCTTCGATGACGAAGGTCTGGAACGTGTTCAGATCGCGCGCAACGCAATGAAGCAGAAAGTCGGACTCGCCCGAAACCATCCACGCGCGGCGTACCAGCGGCCAGTGCTTGGATTTCTCAGCAAAAGCCTTCAGATCGGCATCGGCCTGACGATGCAGACCGACCGAGCAGAACGCGACCAGATCCTGTCCGAGCGAATTGCCGTTGAGAATGGCGCGATAGCCCCGAATGACGCCGCTTTCCTCGAGTTTACGGACCCGGCGAAGGCAGGGAGGGGCCGAAATGCCAACCCGTTCGGCCAGCTCGACATTGGTGATGCGCCCGTTGTTCTGGAGCTCCCGCAGGATTTTCCAATCGATTTCGTCCAGATCGGCCTTGATCGGCATGCATGACTCCGCGCGCAAGGAAATTTCATTCGAGCGTAATTATAGAATATCCAGCGCCGTCGTGGCGCAATCTAATCATGCTAATATCAAATGAGTCCGTGGCGTGTAAACCATCTAAAGCTCTGTCAACGCACCCAAAAAGCGCGTGTGAACAGGATATATACGGTCACAAGCTCCAGTCGTCCTGCCAGCATGAGGAAGGACAGGACCCAGAGAGCCGGGTCGTGGATGGTGGAAAAATTGCCAACCGGACCGATTGTTTCGCCAAGGCCGGGGCCGACATTGGAGAGCGCAGTCAGCGCGCCGGTGAAGGCCGACACGAAGTCGAGACCGAGTGACGCGAGAAGTACTGCGCCGATGACCAGCGATGAACAATAGAGGAAGAGATACAGGAGCACGTTCTGGGCGATTTCGCCTGAAATCTCCGATGAGCCATAGCGCATCTTGGTGACGGCATGCGGCACGATAAGGCGGGAAAGGCTCGCTTGTGTCAGGCTCCACAGGATGATCAGGCGGTTCATCTTGATGCCGCCCGACGTGGAACCAGCACAGCTTCCGAGAAACGAGGCGAGGAAGAAAATGCCAAGGGCGGGCGGCCCCCAGAGCGAATAGTCTTCCGTCGCATAGCCGGTGGTCGTGATGACGGACACGAAGTGGAACGAGGCCGAAATCAGCGCGTCGCCAAAAGGCACGTCCAAGCCAAGCCGCAAGACGACTGCAAGGATGAAGCTGAAGCCGATCACGATGGTGAAGAACAGTTTGACCTGCGGATCAGCCAGCGATTCCAGCCGTTTGGGCATGAAAGCCTTGATATAGAGCACGAAGGGCAGGGCCGAGAGAATCATGAACACGGTCGCGACGACCAGCAGCAGGCGGTTGCCGTGGTAAAAGCCGAGCGAGTTGTCATGCGTGGAGAAGCCAGCCGTGGCCACGGTCGTCAGGCCGTGATTGATGGCGTCGAACACGCTCATTCCAACCATGAAATAGCTGATGATGCAGGCAGCCGTCAGGCTCAGATAGGCCAGAATGATGCCCAGCGCGATCTGGTTCATGCGCGGCAGGATCTTTTCCGACTTGTCGGAATTTTCCATGTGAAAAAGCGCAAGACCGCCGGCACGTAGCGACGGCAGCATCAGAAGCGCCAAGCCGATGAAGCCGATGCCCCCGATCCAGCAGAGAAGGGACCGCCAGAGCAGAATACCGCGCTGCATATTGTCGAGGCCGGTCAGCGCGGTCGCGCCGGTGGAAGTCACGCCGGACATCGCTTCAAAAAAGGCGGTGGCGTAACTGATCGGCAGATGAGAGAAATAAAGCGGAATCGAGCCGAGGAAACTCGCGGTCAGCCAGATGCAGACTGTCAGCAGAAAGCCGAGGCGCGGCGTGAAGCGGGTCGACTGGTTCTGCGTCGCAAACAGGATCAGCGCGGAAAGCGCGCCGGTGGCTGCGGCCGAGCGTACGAAGATCAGCCAGTCGTCACTGCCGTCGCGCAAGTCGATTGCGGCAGGCAGAAGCATGGCGGCCGCCATGATGAGGCCGAAGCGCGCGCAGATATTGGCGACTGTCTTGTAGATGGCGGTCGTCTCCGGCCGTTTGTGAAGCGATTTGCGGACAGTTGGGCGTTGTTTTTCCTGTCTGTTTAACGTGAGATCGACCTGGTCGCAATGCGGGGAGGCGCTTCCTATCACCTAAGTGTCACAAGCTGTGGCTAAAGCGCAGCAAATGCCCGTCAAACCTTGCAAACGGAAAAGGGCAGACCTACCTTGGCCATAATATCAGGGCACAGATATGCCGGGTGCGAAAGCGATTCCGGCCAGTCATGCGCCCCTCGCTTTAAATCGATTTTAGGACCGGAGAGGAACCTCATGTCTCAGCGTCATGCGCCCGTCATTGTCATTGGCTCAGGTCCTGCTGGTTATACTGCTGCGATTTACGCAGCTCGTGCCATGTTGAAACCCATCGTGATTGCTGGTCTCCAGCAGGGCGGTCAGTTGATGATCACCACCGATGTGGAGAACTATCCGGGCTATGCCGAACCGGTGCAGGGCCCATGGATGATGGAACAGATGGCCAAGCAGGCAGAACATGTCGGCGCGGAAATCGTTCATGACATCATCACCGAGGTTGAAACCACGGTGCGTCCGTTCCGCCTGAAGGCCGATTCCGGCGCGGTCTATACCTGTGATGCGCTGATCATCGCGACCGGTGCGCAGGCCAAGTGGCTTGGCCTCGACAGCGAACAGACCTTCATGGGCGGTGGCGTTTCGGCTTGCGCGACCTGTGACGGCTTCTTCTATCGCGGCAAGGATGTGGTTGTGGTCGGGGGCGGCAATACGGCTGTCGAAGAAGCGCTTTACCTGTCGCACATCGCCAAGAGCGTGACCGTGGTGCATCGCCGCGACGGTTTCCGTGCGGAAAAGATCATGCAGGATCGTCTCCTGTCTCGGGCCAATGTCAGCGTGGTCTGGAACAGCGTGATCGATGAAATTCTTGGCACTGAGGCCAAGCCGCCGATGGGGGCGACCGTTACCGGCGTGCGTTTGAAGAATGTCGTGACGGGTGAAACCACCGACGTCGACACGCATGGCGTCTTTGTCGCCATCGGTCATGCGCCTGCCGTGTCGCTGTTCGAAGGCAAGCTGAAGCAGAAGCCAAACGGCTATCTTTGGACCGCGCCCGATTCCACCGCCACCGATGTTCCGGGTATTTATG
The DNA here is from genome assembly GCF_014138065.1 of Ochrobactrum sp. P6BSIII. Taxonomy (NCBI): domain Bacteria; kingdom Pseudomonadati; phylum Pseudomonadota; class Alphaproteobacteria; order Hyphomicrobiales; family Brucellaceae; genus Ochrobactrum; species Ochrobactrum sp. P6BSIII. The sequence goes on from NZ_JACGXB010000003.1 coordinate 181,073, forward strand.
CCGCTGGCGACGTCACCGACGATATTTACCGGCAGGCCGTGACCGCCGCCGGTATGGGCTGCATGGCAGCGCTCGAAGCCGAGCGCTGGCTGGCCGCACAGGAACCGCTGCACGAAGCGGCGGAGTAACGAGGGGGAAATCGTGGTCGCACCGCTCGACTGGGATAAACTGCGCATTTTTCATGCCGCGGCAGAAGCTGGGTCGTTCACCCATGCCGCGCAGACATTGCATTTGTCGCAATCGGCTATTTCGCGTCAGGTCAGTGCGCTGGAACAGGATGTCGGCGTGCCGCTGTTCCACCGCCACGCGCGCGGGCTGATTCTGACCGAACAGGGCGAAACGCTTTATCGCACGGCGCATGACGTGTTGATGAAGCTGGAAAATGTTCGCTCCAAGCTGGCCGAGAGCAAGGAAAAGCCGACGGGACGCCTGCGTGTTACGACGACGGTTGGTCTCGGCTCCGGTTGGCTGATCGAGCGTATTCAGGAATTCGTCGAGCTCTATCCGGATATCCACCTTCAGCTGATCCTCGATAATGAGGAGCTGGATCTGACCATGCGTCACGCGGACTGCGCCTTGCGCCTGCGTCAACCGCAGCAGCCGGACCTGATTCAGCGCCGCCTGTTCACGGTGCATATGCATCTTTACGCATCGGCGGGCTATGTATCGAAATATGGCAAGCTGAACTCGATCGACGAACTCGACCAGCATCGTATCGTGACATTCGGCGAACCGGCTCCAAGCTATCTGACCGGTTTGAACTGGCTGGAAGTTGCAGGCCGTACCGATGGCAGCACGCGCATCCCGGCTTTGCAGGTGAATAATCTTCTGTCGGTGCGCCGCGCCGTTCAACGTGGCGTCGGCATTGCGGTGTTGCCGGATTATATGGCCGACAAGGAATCCGGTCTGGTGCAGCTCGTGCCGGAACTGGAGGAAATCCCGTCCTTCGATACGTTCTTCTGCTATCCCGAAGCGTTGAAGAATTCCGCGAAGCTGCATGCGTTCAGAGACTTCCTGTTCTCAAAGGCGCGCAACTGGACCTATTGATCGCCATTTTTCATTGATGACAGAAAGGCCGCGCTGGTTTGCCAGCGCGGCCTTTTGGTTTTGAGGTGTCTTGGCTGTGCGCTATTATTTGCGCGGCAGGAGACGCTGCACGTCCTTGGCGGTGTCGGCGAGGACGTCTTCCGGGGTGGCGGACTGTTCGACCAGACGGGAGAGACCGTCAACGATGGTCTGCGTCACCTTCACGCCGTTGGAGCCGGGGAAGGCATACCAAGGCACCATGATCGACATCTGGCTGAGACCGGCCTTGAAGAGCGGGTTTTCTTCATAGAACTTGCCGAGATATTCATCCGACTTGGCGGCCAGATCGTTGTTCGGCACGTAGCCGGTGCCCGGAACCACGACCGAAGCGCCGTAAGGACCGGCGGCGAACTTGGCGAATTTCCACCCGGCATCGACCTTCGACTGGTCTTCGGTGAGGATCACGACCGCATTGCCGCCGGTTGGCAGACGACCCTTTTCCGGGTTGATGAGTGGGATCTTTGCGGTGCGCATATCAAACTTGTCGCCGACATTCTTGATCGTGTTGCGCAATGCGCCGGTGGTCTGGAAGGCAAAGCCCACCTTGCCAGCGGCAAAAGCCTGTTCGCCAGCTGCCTTGGTCAGAACCGGCATACCGCCTTCCTTGACCATGCGGTCAACGAGCTTCAGGGCTGCAAGGCCTTCCGGTCCGTCGAAGGCGACCTTCTTTTCGTCTTCGGTCAGCATGGTGCCGCCCGCGCCGAACAGAAGTGCCGAGAACATCCAGTCGTCGCCCTGCCAGCGGAAGTCGATGCCTTCATTGCCGTTGCCGAGCGCCTTGATCTTGCCGCCGAGCGCGATCACTTCGTCCCAGGTGGTGGGCGGCGTGTCGGGGTTGCCACCAGCGGCACGCACGAGGTCGGCATTGTAGTACATGATCGGGTTGGAGGTTGCGAAAGCAAGGCCAACCTGACGGTCGCCGACGCGGGCAAGCTTGAGGATATGATCGGTGAAGCCCTGCGCTTCCATATCCTTTTCCTTGTCGACCAGCGGCTTCATGTCGACGCCGATATTGCGTTCGGCAAGAACGCGCAGACGGTTGAGGCCGGTGAAGGTGATATCCGGCATTTCCGACGTGCCAGCCTGACGCATGATCGTCTGGATGCCTTCCTCATAGGTGGCGGAAGGGCTGACGAAGTTGATCTTGATGTCCGGATTTTCTTCCATGAACTTCTTGGAGATGTCGGCCATGACATCCTTGAAGAAGCCGGGCATCGGATAATGCACGTTGAGCGTGGTGTCGGCAAAGGCAGGCGAGCCGAGGCCGGTGGCGAGGGTCAGGGTAGCGAGGGCACCAAGTGCGCTTGCAAGGCGTTTCATGATCAACTCCTGTGAGTGGGATAGGCGTAAGAGGTCAGCCTTTGAGGCCGGTAAGGGTGATGCCCTCGATGAAGCGGCGCTGGGCAGCAAGGAATGCCAGCAGCAGGGGCAAGGTGATGATGAGCGTCGCGGCCATCAGTGCGCCGTAGTCGTCACCGGCTTCGGCAGCGCGGAAGTAGAGCAGGCCGAGCGGCGGCGTGGCGCGTTCCATCCCGTTGACGACGATCAGCGGCCAGAACAGGTCGTTCCAGTGTGCAACCACGGAAAAGATGGAAAAAGCGGTGATGGCGGGCCAGGCATTCGGCACGATCACACGCATGACGATGCCTGCTTCCGACATGCCGTCGAGGCGGGCGGCGCTGATGAGATCATCGGGCATGGCGCGGAAGAATTGCAGGAACAGGAATATGCCAAACACCGAGATGAAGAACGGTGCGCTTAGTGCAAAATAGCTGTTCAGCACGCCAAGCTGGTTGAAGCCGACATAGAAGGGCAGCGCGGTTGCGTGGATCGGAACCAGCAGCCCCAGCATGACGAGAACCATCATGGCACGCTGGCCGCGAAAGTTGAGTTTCGCCATGGCATAGGCGCAGGGAATGGCGATCACCACCTGCACCACCAGCACCAGTCCGCAGACGACGACGCCGTTGAATAGCAAAAGCCCCATAGGCACGCGGGTGAGGGCTTTGGTGACATTGTCCCAGAGCGCCCAGTTATGCGGGATCAGCGACAGCGACGACGAGAAAATGTCCTGCTGCGACTTGGCTGCGGTGGACAGCATGAAGATGTAGGGCGCGAGGAAAAGCAGCGCGCCAAAGGAGAGAAGACCGAGGCGAAACGAACGGGCGAGTGACATGGGAGGTCTCCTCAATAATGCGTGCGGCGGTCCAGCACACGGAACTGGAGCAGCATCAGGACAATCAGCACGGCGAGGAAAATCACGGTCATGGCCGAGGCGTAACCGACGCGGAGAAAGACGAAGCCTTCCTGATAGATGGTCCAGAGCAGGACTTCGGTGGCTTTGTTCGGACCGCCTTCGGTGAGCGTCTTCACGGTCTCGAAAACCTTGACGGCATTGATGATGCTGATGGTCGTGACGAACAGCGTCGTCGGTCCGAGCAAGGGCCAGGTGACAAGGCGAAAGCGCTCCCAGCTGCTTTTCACACCGTCCACTTCAGCAGCGGAGTAAAGCTCGCGCGGAATGGCTGTGAGGCCCGCCAGAAACAGCACCATGTTGAAGCCGACGCTTTGCCAGACGCCGATCAGCGCAAGGCTGATCAAAGCCGTGTCGCTGGAGCCAAGCCAGTTCGGACCGGTGATGCCGATCATGCCGAGCAGCGCATTGACGGGGCCAAGCGTGGGATGGAGCAGATATTGCCAGACAGTCGCCATGGCAACGAGCAGCGAGGCAACCGGCAGAAAATACACGGTGCGGAAGAATGACTTTCCGCGCACTTCGCCTTCAATGAGGATCGCAACGCCAAGGCCGAGAAACACTGAAGCCGGTGCGACAATGGCCGTGTAGATTGCTGTGTTCTTCAAGGAAATGAGGAAGGTCCGGTCGCTGAACAGCTCGACATAATTGTCGAGGCCGATGAATTCGAAACCGGCATAGCCAAGCTCGAAATTGGTAAAGCTCCAGAAGACAACAGCCGCGGTCGGCAGAAGGATCAGAAGCACCGTCAGGAGAATGGCTGGGGAGGCGAGTTTCCAGGCCAGTCGCTCTTCGCGCCGTTGCGCGTTTTTGGCGGCAGTGCGGGCGCTGATTGCGCCGGGCCGGGCAAGGGCGATGTCAGACATGAGCCACCGCCTTTTCCACCGGAGCGATGGTCACAACATTCCCGGCGGGCTGGCGCAGGCGTGCGCCGTCATCCCCGAAGAGATAGGCGTTATCTGCATCGAAATGCAGGCCAACCGGCAATCCGGGCGCGATATGGTCAGCCTTGACCGGATCGAGCTTGACGATCAGTTCCTGCACCGAGCCCGGTGCTTTCACATAGACGAGCACTTCGGAACCGAGAAACTCGATGCGTGACACTGTCCCGGTGATTCCGGTCTTGTCATGCGGCAGCAGCCGGAAATGTTCAGGGCGAATGCCGACGCGGATCGTTGTGCCCGCATAGGCAGCGACGTTCTGAAGAATGGGACGGCCAGCGAAATGAACGCTGCCCTGATCGCTGACGAGAGCGTCCAGAATGTTGATGCGTGGCGTGCCAATGAACTGGGCCACTTCGATATGGCGCGGGTCGTTATAGATCGCGGTCGGCGTATCGATTTGCAGCAGCTTGCCGCCCATCATGACGGCCACACGGTCGGCCATGCTGAGCGCTTCGGCCTGATCGTGCGTCACATAGATCGTCGGAACGCCAGCGCGGCGATGCAGATCGACAATCTCGGCGCGGGTATGAACGCGCAGATTGGCATCAAGGTTGGACAGCGGTTCATCCATGAGGAAAACGCCGGGCTGGCGCACGAGCGCACGGGCAAGCGCGACACGCTGGCGCTGGCCGCCCGACATCTGGCCGGGCTTGCGGTCGAGAAGATGATCGATTTTCAGGCTGGCAGCGGTGGTTTTCACCTGTTTCTGGATCGCTGCGCGCTTGGCGCGCTGGCCGGGGACCAGCGGTCCAACGAAGGGCAGGCGTTCAGCCGTGGTCATGTCGCGCATGGCCAGCGGCACGGCGATGTTCTGCGCGGCAGTCAGATGCGGGTACAAGGCATAAGACTGGAAGACCATCGCGATATTGCGGTCGGCTGGATGCGCGCCAGTGATGTCGCGGCCTGCAAGAGAAACATCGCCTTCGTCGGCATGATCAAGACCGGCAAGAATGCGCAAAAGCGTGCTCTTTCCGCAGCCCGACGGGCCGACGAGGGCGATGAATTCGCCCTCCGCCACGTCGATGCTGATGCCGTCCAGAATGCGGTTGCCGCCATAGGACTTTCCGATATCGCGGATGGCCAGCGTGCTCATTGGCTTGCCTCTTCGCTGACCTTCTCGCCGTCGCCGCTATGATGCGGATAGACTTCATGCACCACGTCGTCGATCAAATAAGGCGTCAGTTCTTCAATACGGACGATGGTGCTCGTCGCCGTTTCGCCAAGTTCGTGCACGACAGCGCCGAGAATGCGTTCGCCCGGCAGGTCGCGCTCCATGGCCCCGACGATAAAGGCTGCCGCTGGTCCCCAGATATAGCTGGTACCGAAAGCTTCGCCCGCCCATGCGCGGTGCAGGTGGCCGCTGGCGTGAAGCTGCACGTTATATTGTGCGAAGAGGTCGTAGAGACGCTGGCGCGCAACCGGGCGAATGCCCCAATAGCCGCTGTCGCCTTCTTCGGGATCATCAACAAAGAGCGGCTTATGCGCGAAGACGGCGACGGGCTTGCCGTCTGCGTTTTCCAGTACGTTTTCCAGCCACTGGAACTGTTCTTCCTCTTCCTCACTGCCGGTTCCGATGATCAGGCTGTTGAGGCCGACGATCAGCCATTCACCGAGGTCTTTTGCCCAGCGGTCGGGACCGATATGGCGCTGCCAGCGCGCAAGGCGCTCGGCATTGACCGGCTGGTGGCTTTCCGGCAGATGGCCGATGTCGTGGTTGCCCGGCACGCTGAGAACAGGGGCGGAGAGCTGTTCGAAACAGCTGCGGCAGAATTCGAGATCGGCTTCGATATCGGCGCCGTCAACGGCCAGATCGCCGGTGTGAATGATGAGATCGGGCTTCTGCTGCTCGACCCAGGCCACGAGCGGTTCCCAGTTCGGGTTGAAATGCGTCTTGATCGGGCTGAGATGGGTGTCGGTGATTTGAACGATCCGCATGGGCGCGCTCCCTCGTGGCTTGTGGGATGATCGCAGCGGAGCCGTTCAGAGCACTCCTTAGTCAAATAAGAATATTTGGCGTCGAGATAATGTCTCTTAAACAACACCTTAGAGCACGGTTTGATGTCATCGATCCGAAACGCACTCTAAAGGCTGCGTTTGCCGCTGCTTATACTTATGCAGTGGCTTCTGCCGGCGCTTTTAGGCCTGTTGTGTGACAGTCCTGATGCGCTGCGATGACAGTTGGGTGACATCTTCTGTGGGGAATCAGCGGAAGGTGATTTGCTGATTTTGCAGGCAGTTCGGTTGTATCAATGCCTGTTCCGTAGGCGCTCAAATTTGAGCGCGCGCCGCTTACTGGCGAGCATTTTCATGCTAACTAATTGATTTTAAAATAAATAATATCGCGTTTGAGCTATGCAGTAAACGCATGGCAGCATTGCGCTAAAGTTGCATTGCAAAAATCATGAGCAGGGAGCATATAACAATCATCTCAGCGCCGCGTTTCCTCCTCCCATTTGCGCGGGCTGAGTGTTCCCCTCTGGAGGTTTGCCTCAAAGGCACCTTCAAAACTCAAAGCCAGACATTTGTCTGGCTTTTTTTTTGGCTTTTCGCCTGTTTCTTGGCCGTGATGGCTAACTCGAACAAACTACAAATAGCGGTTACGTGCCAGCTGTCCGTTCTGACAGGTCGCAGACGGCTGCCGTTCTTGGTGGTACGCAATCGAAGCACAGATACGAAAAAGGGGCCCTGAGGCCCCTTTGTCATTCATCGTTTCGAAGTGATTAGCGCAAGCTAGCGCAGAAGCGCTGGATGCGGTTGCAGGCTTCTTCGAGCAGCTCATCGGACGTTGCATAGGAAATGCGGAAGTTCGGTCCGAGGCCGAAGGCCGAACCGTGAACCACGGCAACGCCCTCTGCTTCGAGCAGTTCGGTGACGAAATCTTCGTCGGTTTCGATAACCTTGCCAGCTTCGGTCTTCTTGCCGATCAGGCCAGCGCAGGACGGATAGACATAGAATGCGCCTTCTGGCGTCGGGCACTGGATGCCCTTGGCCTGATTGAGCATCGATACGACCAGATCGCGACGAGCCTGGAAGATTTCCTTGTTCTTCGGGATGAAGTCCTGCGTGCCGTTGAGTGCTTCAACCGCAGCCCACTGGGCAATCGAGCAGGCGCCGGAGGTCTGCTGACCCTGCACCATGTCCATGGCCTTGATAAGCTGCAGCGGGCCAGCGGCGTAACCGATGCGCCAGCCGGTCATGGCATAGGCTTTGGAAACGCCGTTCATGGTGAGCGTGCGATCATAGAGCGACGGCTCGACCTGGGCAGGCGTCGTGAAAACGAAATCGCCATAGACCAGATGCTCATACATGTCGTCGGTCAGGATCCAAACCTGCGGGTGACGCACGAGCACGTCCGTCAGCGCCTTCAGCTCGGCTTCCGTATAGGCAGCGCCCGTCGGGTTGGACGGCGAGTTGAAGATCAACCACTTGGTCTTCGGCGTGATGGCATTTTCCAGATCGGCAGCGGTCAGTTTGAAATTGTCTTCGATCTTGGTGTTGATGAACACCGGCGTACCGCCGTTGATCGCGACCATTTCCGGATAGCTGACCCAGTAAGGCGCAGGCACGATGACTTCATCGCCGGGGTTCAGCGTGGCCATGAAGGCGTTGAACAGGATCTGCTTGCCGCCCGTGCCGACGATCACCTGATCCGGCGTGTAGTCGAGGCCGTTTTCGCGCTTGAACTTGGCGACGATCGCCTTGCGCAGCTCAGGGATACCGGCAACAGGCGTGTACTTCGTTTCGCCGCGATTGATCGCGTCGATGGCAGCCTGCTTGATGTTGTCCGGTGTGTCGAAATCGGGTTCGCCCGCGCCGAGACCGATCACGTCCTTGCCTTTGGCTTTCAGTTCGCGTGCTTTCTGGCTGACCGCGATGGTCGCAGATGGCTTTACACGGGAAAGGGCGTCGGCGAGAAATGCCATGATAGATCTCCATAGATGGCAGGCTCTGTTAACCGCACTGGGAACGGCGCGGTTTTGCGAATTTTCTATGTCGCATCGGCAGAGGAATCGCAACAGATGGATTGGCATTTCGCCCGTATTTCGGGGTTTTCTCAAAAATGTGTTGCGAAAAGTACCGGATAGATCAGCGTTGCTGACATAATATCTCAATGAAACTGATTGGACAGGCCGTGACGCAGGCAGAGATAGTGCTGCGAAACAGGAGACATCCATGCTGACCATTTACGGACAACCCGATTCAGGAAATTGCTACAAGCCCCGCCTGCTGCTTGCCCTGTTGGGCAAGCCTTTTCGCCACGTGACCGTTTCGTCGCGGGACGGTTCCACACGCCAGCCGGATTATCTGGCCAAGAACCCCAATGGCAAGGTGCCTTTGCTCGAACTGGATGACGGACGCCTGCTGGCGGAATCGAACGCCATGCTTCTTTATCTGGCTGAGGGAACGCCGTTTCTGCCCGCTGACGCCTATGAGCGCGGGCTGGTCTATCAGTGGTTGTTTTTCGAACAGTATAGCCACGAGCCCTTCGTGGCGGTGAGCCGTGCGTTGCGGCTTTATCCGGAACGGGTGCAACTGGCGACGCCGGAACGTCTGGCCTCGTTGCTGGAGGGCGGTAACAAGGCGCTTGGTGTCATGGAAACGCAGCTTGAGAAGACGCCCTATCTGGTCGGTGGTGCTTATACGGTCGCCGATATCGCGCTCTATGCCTATACGCATGAGGCGCATCTGGGCGGCTTTGATATGCAGCAATATCCGGCGATCCAGGCCTGGCTCAAGCGCGTTGCTGCGCATCCGGGCCATGTGGCGCTTGACTGGCTGCCTTGAGAATTTTCAAACAGTACAAATGATTAGAGCGCCGATCAGATCGGCGCTCCAATATTTTGAGCCACATTCAGGCAAAGCCGGATGGAACATCCAGCCGCTAAATGTATTAGGCTGCGACGAGGTTGTCTGCAGACGAACGGCCCGAACGGCGATCCTGCACGATCTCGTAAGAGACCTTCTGACCTTCGTTGAGCGTGGCAAGGCCAGCGCGCTGAACGGCAGAGATGTGAACGAAAATGTCCGTGCCGCCCTGGTCAGGCTGAATGAAGCCGAAACCCTTGGTCGTGTTGAACCACTTAACTGTTCCCGTAGCCATGGGAATGTCCTTTGTAACGATAGTAATTTTTAGTCCGCATGCTCCGCACACGTCCCTGTGGATCGAATTTATGGACAGGAGATCGTCAGGAAGCACGGCAGGCCGCACGGGTCTCAAAGTCACTCGACCGAAAAATCGATTGCCGGACTATATGCGACAAATTTGACCAGCACAAGAGAGCTAGAATGCGTGTCTGGCTGTGATTTTGCTAAAAAAATCGCAGCGTTAACGTCAACGGAAGGTAATTTTTATCTAAAACACCACCTTTTCCGCGATTGCGTGCAGTAACAGTGCTTTGCAGAAAATGTCATGAGCCTCGTATTTAGGGTGTAACCGTTCGACCCTGTCAGAAAGGCGGGCTCGGAAAAGTGGGCTTCTGGAGGGCAGGGTATCGCGTTTCTTTGACTTTTGCGTGATATGCTTAACGCGCATGTTGTGAATTGCCCGCGAATTCGTCACAGGGATTCGCGAACGGGCATGTGGTGAGGCAAGATATGACGTCTGAACCGGAACAGAAGCAGCCGAAGCGCAGTGCGCCGAAAAAGAGCCGCAAGCGCGGGAAGTCCCAGCGCACGGGCATCAAAGGCTTGCTCACCCGTCAGCCGGTCCGCGACGGCAACGATCTGTTCTCGCAGCTTTCTATGATGACCGGCGCTTTCTGGAGTTCGCCGGTGCGCACCGCGCTGATTGCGCTTGGAACCGGCATTTTTGTGCTGATCGTGCTGATCGCCATCGGACAGGTTGCGATCAACCGCTGGAACGAGCCGTTCTACGACGCACTGGCGCGCAAGGATTTACAGGCCTTCTTCCATCAGTTGATGGTCTTCTTCGGTATTGCTGGCAGCCTGCTGGTGCTCAATGTCGCGCAGACATGGCTGAACCAGATGTTCAAGCTGAAGATGCGCGAGGGGCTGGCCCGCGATCTGGTCGGTCAATGGCTGGCACCGGGGCGGGCGTTCCGGCTGGCCAATGCAGGCGAAATCGGCATCAATCCAGACCAGCGACTGCATGAAGATGCCCGGCACCTGGCCGAAACCTCCTGCGATCTCGGCATCAATCTGTTGCAATCGACAGTCATTCTGGTGAGTTTCGTCGGCGTGCTCTGGTCGCTGTCGAGCGGCTTCATTTTCCATGTCGGCGGCTACAGCTTCCCGATCCCGGGCTACATGGTCTGGGCGGTGATCATCTATGCTGGCTCCGCATCGTGGCTGACATGGATCGTCGGGCGCAACCTCGTCAATATCAATGCCAACCGCTATGCACGCGAGGCGGATTTCCGTGCCTCGCTGATGCGGGTCAACGAGCATCTGGATGCCGTTACCCTGTCGCGCGGTGAAGCGGACGAACGTCGCCGCCTCGATCTGGATATCGATGCCGTGCTGGCTGCGATCCGCAAGATCGTTTACGCGACCACGCGGTTGACCTGGGTGACTGCCGGTTACGGCTGGCTTACCATCGTCGCACCAATTCTCGTTGCTGCGCCGGTCTATTTTTCCGGAGGACTGACCTTCGGTGGTTTGATGATGGCGGTCGGGGCCTTTACGCAGGTGCACAATTCGCTGCGCTGGTTCGTGGATAATTTTGGCGCTATTGCCGACTGGCGCGCGACGCTGCTTCGTGTCGCCACGTTCCGGCAGGCGATTCTGCGCATGGATGAGCTGGGTCGTCTCGACCGTCAGGTCGATCTGGCCGTCAACGAGGACGACAGAATCAGTCTCGACAACGTGTCGATTGCAGCACCTGATATCTGTTTGCGATTGTCGAAAGGCGCCTTTGCGGTCAAGCCGGGTGAACGGGTGCTGGTGACCGGCGGCACCGAAACCCAACGCACTTTGCTGTTCCGGGCGCTGGGCGGCCTGTGGCCATGGGGCGATGGGCGTATCGGTATGCCAGCCAATGACGGCGTCGCCTTCATGCCGCGCGCGCCCTATTTGCCGCCGGGCACGCTGAAGAGCGTGATCGTATATCCATTTGATCTGAAGAAGTTCGCGTCTGAAGCGCTGGAAGGGGTGTTGCAGCGCGCCGGGCTTGCGCGGCTTATCGGCAGTCTCGATCACGTCACGCGCTGGGAGCGGGTGCTGACCGATGACGAGCGGCAATGTCTCGCCTTCGCCCGACTCATTTTGCAGGAGCCGCAATGGATCATTATTGATGGCGCGCTCGATGGGCTCGACGCCGAGGCTTATGATCGCATTCGGGACATTTTGAACAATGAGCTGAAGCAAGCTGCGGTAATCCACCTAGGCAAGCCACATCTGCATAACGGGCTTTTCTCCCGGCAGGTCAATCTGGAAGAGGATCCCGATGGCAAGCCGCTGGAAATTCCCGCTTTAAAGAGCGCATAGAAAAAGCCGCCGGATCGCTCCGGCGGCTTTTTCTTTGTCTGTACCGCTTATGCGCGGAAGTAATCCTGCAGCGGACGCACTTCCAGCGAACCGGCCTTCAGCGCTGCGATGGCTTCGGCTGCAGCTTCGGCGCCTGACATGGTGGTGTAGTAAGGCAGCTTCTGCATCAGTGTTGCGCGACGGATCGACTTGGAGTCAGATACGGCGCTGGCGCTGTCGGTCGTGTTGAAGACCAGATGGATCTGACGATTGCGGATCGCATCTTCCACATGCGGACGGCCTTCGATGACCTTGTTGATCTTGATCGCTTCGACGCCGTTGTCAGCGAGGAAACGCTGCGTGCCGCCGGTTGCCATGACGCGGAAGCCGAGGCTTGCGAGCTTGCGCACAGGCGCCAGAACGCGTTCCTTGTCTTCGTCGCGCACCGACACGAACACCGTGCCTTCACGCGGCAGTTCCACGCCTGCACCGAGCTGCGCCTTGGCGAAAGCCAGTGCGTAGTCGTAGTCGAGGCCCATGACTTCGCCGGTCGAGCGCATTTCCGGTCCGAGCAGCGTATCGACGCCCGGGAAGCGGGCGAACGGGAATACGGCTTCCTTGACCGCGATATGCGGGCGCGAAGGTGCCTGCGGCTTGCCGCCGTAAGCGCCGAGCGCGTCTTCAAGGCTTTCGCCAGCCATGATGCGGGCAGCAACCTTGGCAATCGGGGTGCCGATGGTCTTGGCAACGAACGGAACCGTACGCGAAGCGCGTGGGTTGACTTCGAGGATGAAGATTTCGCCATCCTTGATCGCGAACTGGACGTTCATCAGGCCGCCGACATTGAGCGCCTTGGCCAGTGCTTCCGTCTGACGTTCGAGTTCGGCAACGGTTTCAGCCGAGAGCGAGTGAACCGGCAGCGAGCAGGCGCTGTCGCCCGAGTGAATGCCGGCTTCTTCGATATGCTCCATGATGCCCGAGACAAAGCTGTCCTTGCCATCGCAAAGGCAGTCGACGTCCACTTCGATAGCCTGGGTAAGGTAAGTATCGAACAGAAGCGGGTTCTTGCCGAGCAGCGTGTTGATCTGGCCGGTCTTGTCGTTTGGATACTTCGCCTTGATGTCTTCCGGGACCAGTTCCGGCACGGTGTCGAGCAGATAGGCCTGCAGCGTGCGCTCGTCATGGATGATCTGCATGGCGCGGCCACCCAGAACATAAGACGGGCGGACGACCAGCGGGAAGCCGAGGTCGGCAGCGACGAGGCGGGCCTGTTCGACCGAATAGGCAATGCCGTTCTTCGGCTGGTTCAGGTCGAGCTTGACCAGAAGCTTCTGGAAGCGGTCGCGATCCTCCGCAAGGTCGATGGCGTCTGGCGAGGTGCCGAGGATCGGGATGCCAGCCTTTTCAAGCGCATTGGCGAGCTTGAGCGGGGTCTGGCCGCCGAACTGGACGATAACGCCGTGCAGTGTGCCCTTTTCCTTTTCGACGCGCAGGATTTCCAGCACGTCTTCCGCCGTCAGGGGCTCGAAATAGAGACGATCCGAAGTGTCATAATCGGTCGAAACCGTTTCCGGGTTGCAGTTGATCATGATGGCTTCGTAATCGGCATCGCCGAGCGCGAAGGCCGCATGGCAGCAGCAATAATCGAACTCGATGCCCTGACCGATACGGTTCGGGCCGCCACCGAGAATGACGACCTTCTTGCGATCCGAAACTTCGGCTTCCGAACGCGGCTGGCCGACGAAAGGCGTTTCATAGGTCGAGTACATGTAAGCGGTCGGCGAAGCGAATTCGGCAGCGCAGGTGTCGATGCGCTTGTAGACCGGATGCACGTCGAGATCGGCGCGCAGCTTGGCCACGTCCGTCGCTTCCTTGTTCGTCAGGCTTGCAAGGCGGGCGTCGGAGAAGCCCATTGCCTTCAGCATGCGCAGGTTTTCTGCGTCCTGCGGCAGGCCATGTTCGCGGATGCGCGCTTCGGTCGAAACGATCGCTTCGATCTGTTCAAGGAACCAAGGGTCAATCTTGGAGGCGTCATGCACCTGCTCGACGGTCAGGCCGAGGCGCATAGCCTGCGCAACCATGCGCAGACGATCCGGCGTCGGCGTGCCGATGGCAGCGCGGATAGCGTTCTTCTCGTCGCCTTCCTCGATGTTGGGAATGGCGATTTCGTCAAGGCCGGTCAGGCCGGTTTCAAGACCGCGCAGCGCTTTCTGCAAGCTTTCCTGGAAGGTACGGCCAATGGCCATCACTTCGCCAACCGACTTCATGGCGGTGGTCAGGATCGGCGAGGAGCCGGGGAACTTTTCGAATGCAAAACGCGGGATCTTGGTGACGACATAGTCGATCGACGGTTCGAACGAGGCTGGCGTTGCGCCGCCGGTGATGTCGTTGTCGAGTTCGTCCAGCGTGTAGCCGACGGCGAGCTTGGCCGCGACCTTGGCAATCGGGAAGCCGGTTGCCTTGGAAGCCAGAGCCGAAGAGCGCGAGACGCGCGGGTTCATTTCGATGACGATCATGCGGCCATTGGCCGGGTTGATCGCGAACTGCACGTTGGAGCCGCCGGTTTCGACGCCGATCTCGCGCAGGACCGCAATCGAGGCGTTACGCATGATCTGGTATTCTTTGTCGGTCAGCGTCAGTGCTGGCGCAACGGTGATCGAGTCGCCGGTGTGCACGCCCATCGGATCGAGATTTTCGATCGAGCAGATGATGATGCAGTTGTCCGCCTTGTCGCGGACGACCTCCATTTCATATTCTTTCCAGCCCAGAACCGACTCTTCAATCAGAACTTCGGTTGTCGGCGATGCGTCCAGACCGCGCTCGATGATTTCGAAGAATTCCTGACGGTTATAGGCAATGCCGCCGCCGGTGCCGCCGAGCGTGAAGCTCGGGCGGATGATGGCCGGAAGGCCAACAAAGTCGAGCGCCTGCGCTGCCTTGGCGAGCGCATGCGTCATGTAGCGCTGCTTGCGGTCAACTTCGCCGAGCTGCCATTCGGTTTCGAGCTTGTCGAGCGCCTTGTCGAGGTCGCTGCCGGTGTATTGGGTCTTGACTTCCGCGCGCTTGGCTTCGTGACGCTTGCGATCCTCGTCCTTGATTTCAGTCGCATTGGCGAGCATGGAATCAGGCGTATCGAGGCCGATCTTTTCCATGGCTTCACGGAACAGCGCGCGATCTTCCGCCTTGTCGATGGCTTCGGCATTGGCGCCGATCATCTCGACATTGTAGCGCTCCAGCACGCCCATGCGGCGCAGCGACAATGCGGTGTTCAGCGCGGTCTGGCCGCCCATGGTCGGGAGCAGCGCGTCCGGGCGCTCCTTGGCGATAATCTTGGCGACGACTTCCGGCGTGATCGGCTCGATATAGGTCGCGTCCGCCAGATCGGGATCGGTCATGATCGTGGCCGGGTTGGAGTTGACGAGGATGATGCGGTAGCCTTCCTCTTTCAACGCCTTACAGGCCTGAGTGCCCGAATAGTCGAACTCGCAAGCCTGGCCGATGACAATGGGGCCCGCGCCGATAATCAGGATCGATTTGATATCTGTACGTTTCGGCATGGGCGCTCATCCTATCTTCTTCGGGCGCATGATCTTGTCCGAAAACCGGTTCCCATTTTCGGGATCATGCTCTTGTTTACGCATGCCTTTGTCTCGAAACCGGTTCCCACTTTCGAGTGACATGCTGCTTAGCCTGCCAGAAAAGCCCGCACGGTTTTCCGGCGGGTTGGCAGCGTATGAATTCTGTGGGCTAAGCGGGCCTTATAGGCAATGATGACCCAAAGCGGAACCCCACAAATACGCTTATTTCAAAGAAAATGCGGGCATTCACGAAAAATCTTAGCCGAGCGCAGTTTTCTTGTGCGGTGATGCACCGGTGCGGTAACGCTCCAGCGCTGCTTTCTGGCTCGACCGGCTGACCGGGAGCAGTGTTCCGTCGCGTGTTTTGACGCTGAGCGCGCCATTGACGCGCTGCAATTCCTCGACATGAGTGTCTGCCACCCAATGCGAGCGGTGGATCTGTAACCCCGGCGTTTCGCCGATTTCTTTTACTGCATCGGAAAAGCGGATCAGGATGAGTTCCTTGCCCCGGCTGGTGACGACCTGTGTGTAATGATCGTCCGCCGACAGACGCAGCAACGGGCCGCGATTGCCGGGTTGCAGACGATTGAGCAGGGCGGGGGCTTCGGGGCTTTTGTTCGAAACGGTTTCGATGTCTTTGCGAACTGTCAGATAGGCAAGGACACAGAAGAGCGCGCTGAGCGGCAGCGAAACCGCCATGTTGCCGAGGAGCGTTTTGAAGGACGGGGTTCTGATCAAGAAACCGTAGTCGACGAGGCCGACCCAAAGGCCAATGGGAATCGCCGCCAGAAGCGCGCCTGTCATCATGCGCGCAAAGGTGCTGGCGACCCATGGTTTCAGCAAGGAATCCGCCAGAACGGCGAACAAAATGGCGATGGACCAGCCGCCAAACTGGATCAGCAGCCAATAGAAGAAGCGGATGACGACGGGCATCGAACCTGTGCCCAGTGCAGCCGTTATGGTGAAGATCAGCACCACCACAAGAAACGTCATCCAGAGGCGGAGCGCGCGCAAAATGACCGTCATTTCACGAAGCGCGAATTGCACAATGCCGCCAGCCACGAAGTTTTCCTGCATTCCACGTCATTCCAATTGAGCCGAGCGCAGTGTTGTCGAAGGAAGGTCGAAATTCAACCGGAGCATTGCCATGAATTTCGAGCCGCTTCTTCACGCACCGCTTGCCGTCCAGCTACACGTCGCCACTGTCATACCCGCAGCCTTGCTGGGAGCCTTCATTCTCCTGCGCCGCAAGGGCACGCGACTGCACAAATATCTTGGGCGCATCTGGATGGCGTTGATGGTTGTCACCGCGATGACGAGCTTTTTCATACACCAGATCAACCTGTTCTGGGGTTTCAGCCCGATACATATCCTGTCTGTGCTGGTCATCGCCGGATGCATCCGGTCAGTGATCGCCGCGCGTCAGGGCGAGATCGGCCTGCATCGCAAAATCGTGCGACAGGTTTATTTTCTGGGCATTGTCGGGGCTGGGCTCTTTGCCTTCCTGCCGGGGCGCATCATGCATGCGGTTGCATTTCCGGATGCGGGCACTTTCCACCTCGCCACAGGCGCGGCGGTGACTGTCTTGGTCCTGTTCGGCAGCTCATTTCTAAGGCACAAGTTTCGCGCCATCCGATAGGAAAACTCCCGAAAGCAAATATTGCGGGCGAGTCTCCGTTTGTGATGAGGCTTGCCATTTACTTTTTATATTGCGGTGGCAACTCTTTATGCGACAATTATACGAGATTGATTGATGCGCCGCGCAGGGTTGCTGCGGCCGGTGTTGAGGGAGTGGGCGTATGCGCTGGCAAGGTCGTAGGCAGAGTGACAATGTGGAAGACCAGCGTGGCGGCGGTGGCGATTCAGGCGGACAAGGCGGTGGTTTTGGCGGCGGCGGGCCGGGCTTCAAGGTCGTGCGTGGCGGCGGGCTTTCCGGCATTCTCATTCTTGTCGTGATGTTCTTCGTGCTGCGCGCCTTTGGTATTGATCCTATACCGATTCTGTTTGGCGATGGCGGCATGGGCTCGTCCGTGCAGACGCAACAGCAGCAGTCCAGCGGTCGCACGGCTGCCGAGGGCGGGGCAGTCGCCAATGACGAGATGACCCAGTTTGCCCGCACAGTGCTGGCCGAGACCGAAGACGTCTGGAGCGGTATTTTCCAGTCGCGCGGCCAGACCTATACGAAGCCGACCATGGTTCTTTTCACCGGGCAGGTGCGTTCGGCCTGCGGTTTTGCCTCTGCTGCGTCGGGGCCGTTCTACTGCCCCGGCGACCGCAAGCTCTACATCGACCTGAGCTTCTATGACGAACTGGCGAATCGTTTCGGCGCGTCGGGTAACTTTGCGCAGGCCTATGTGCTGGCGCATGAAGTCGGGCATCATGTGCAGAACCTGCTCGGCATTCTCCCGAAGTTCAACCAGATGCGCCAGCAGATGAACGAAGTGCAGGCCAACCAGATGTCGGTTCGCGTCGAGCTTCAGGCCGACTGCTTTGCCGGTATCTGGGGTTATTACACCCAGCAGAAGGGTATTCTGGAAGCGGGCGATCTTGAAGATGCGCTCAATGCTGCCCACCAGATCGGTGACGACACGTTGCAGCGTCGCAGTCAGGGTTACGTCGTGCCGGAAAGCTTCAACCATGGCACATCGGCACAGCGCGCCAAGTGGTTCAAGCGCGGCTTCGATACGGGAAAGCTCGAATCCTGCGATACATTTAGCGGCGACATCTAAGCCGCTCTGATCACTTCATAAAAGGCGGCTTCGGCCGCCTTTTTCTATGCAAGCCATGCGATGGTTCGAATCATTTTCGTCGACCCGTATCAAGCAGGCTTGTCGTAGAATAATTTTCCCTATAAAGGTTTCGCGTCGGCGCGGCCCTTATCCAAATCATGCGTGACGCTCAACTTTGAGCGGCGATGACGCGCGATCCTTTCCAACAATCAAAACATGATGCTTCCTGCGGCAAATCCGCGTGAGCATATTCAGGTGTTCCAATGCTTGACCCCAAATTCGTAAGGCGGGGCCTTTGGCTGGTCTTCATGACGCTGTTTCTCGATATTATCGGGATCGCGATCATCATGCCGGTTCTGCCGGCCTATCTGGAAGAACTGACCGGCGCGGATGTCAGCACGGCTGCTGTCGACGGCGGCTGGCTGCTGCTAGTTTATGCGGCGATGCAGTTTCTGTTCGCGCCGTTGATCGGTAATCTCAGCGACCGTTTCGGCCGGCGGCCGGTTCTGCTGGCCTCCATTCTGACATTTGCGATCGACAATCTCATCTGCGCGCTCGCAACCTCATTCTGGATGCTGTTCGTTGGCCGTGTGCTGGCGGGCATCAGCGGTGCAAGTTTTGCGACGGCATCCGCTTATATTGCGGATGTCAGCGATGACGGCAATCGCGCACGCAATTTCGGCCTGATTGGCATTGCCTTCGGCGTTGGCTTTGCGCTCGGCCCGGTGCTGGGCGGTCTTCTGGGTGAATTCGGCCCCCGTGTTCCATTCTACGGCGCGGCGTTGCTGTCTTTCATCAATTTCGTGCTGGCATACTTCCTGCTGCCGGAAACGCTGTCCCTGCAAAACAGGCGCAGTTTCCAGATCGGACGTGCCAATCCGCTCGGCGCGCTCAAGCAGCTGCGCAGCTATCCCGGCATCGGCTGGGTGATGGCGGTCTTCTTCCTGTACTGGCTGGCCCATGCGGTCTATCCGTCGGTCTGGGCCTTTGTCGGCGCCTACCGCTATAACTGGAACGAGGCCCAGATCGGCCTGTCGCTTGGCATGTTCGGTATCGGTACTGCGTTTGTCATGGCGGTGGTGCTACCGCGTGCACTGCCTATTCTGGGTGAGCGGCGCACGGCCATCACCGGCGTGTTCTTTTCTTGTCTTGGTATGATTGGTTATGCCATCGCCTGGGAAGGCTGGATGGTCTATGCGGTCATCCTGATGACGGCGCTGGAAGGCTTTGCTGATCCGCCGCTGCGCAGTATCGCTGCGAGCAAAGTGCCGCCGTCCGCACAAGGCGAGTTGCAGGGCGCGCTGACCAGCGTTTCGAGCATCACGACGATTATCGGTCCGCTTCTTTTCACGCAGCTCTTCAGTCATTTTACCGGAACAAACGCGCCGTTTGATTTTGCCGGTATGCCCTATGCGGTTGGGGCAGGGCTGATCTTCATCGCGCTGGTCGTGGTGGTGGCGCGGGTTCATCCCAAGCCAAAGCCGAAGATAGCGGATGTTTAAAGGCTATAAATGCACATCAAAAAAGCCGGGGTGTTTGCCCCGGCTTTTTATTTGCTAACAATGTGTTAACCGCAAAATCTCAGATTTAGATTCACGCAGCCTGTTCGCGTTCCGGCAAAAGGGCTTCGCCCTTCTTCTCACGGATGAGATTGATGAACCGGCGGAAGAGGTAGTGCGAATCCTGCGGGCCGGGCGAAGCTTCCGGATGGTGCTGGACGGAGAAGACCGGCTTGCCGATGACGCGCAGACCGCAATTGGTGCCGTCGAAAAGCGAGACGTGGGTTTCTTCAACATTGTCCGGCAGCGATTCAGAATCGACCGCAAAGCCGTGGTTCATGGAAACGATTTCCACCTTGCCGGTCGTGTAATCCTTGACCGGATGGTTTGCGCCGTGATGGCCCTGATGCATCTTCTCGGTGCGGCCACCGAGTGCCAGCGCCAGCATCTGGTGTCCAAGGCAGATGCCGAAAACCGGCAGTCCGCTGTCAACCAGCTTGGCAATGGTCGGCACGGCATATGCGCCGGTGGCTGCCGGATCGCCGGGGCCGTTCGACAGGAATACGCCGTCGGGATTGTAGGCCAGCACGTCATCGGCGGTTGCCGTTGCGGGCAGAACCGTAACCTTTGCGCCAAGGCCTGCAAGCAGGCGCAGAATGTTGCGCTTCACGCCGAAATCGAGCGCGACCACATGATATTGCGGGTTGTTCAGTTCGCCGAAGCTTTCGCCCTTGATCCAGGGCGTTTCGTTCCAGACCTGGCTCTGGCCGATGGTGACATCCTCGGCGAGATCGAGATTTTCCAGACCGCTCCAGCCGGCAGCGCGGGCCTTCAAGGCGTCGATGTCGAACTTGCCGTTCGGGTCATGCGCGATGACAGCATTCTGCGCGCCGCGTTCGCGGATCAGTGCGGTGAGGGCGCGGGTGTCGATGCCTGCAAGCGCGATGACGCCGCGTGCCTTCAGCCATGCGTCGAGGTCTTCGCTGGAGCGATAATTGGACGGTGCGGTGATATCGGCCTTGAAGATTGCGCCGACTGCGCCGTGGCGATTGGCTGGCGTCAGGTCTTCGATATCTTCGACATTGGTGCCGACATTGCCGATATGCGGGAAGGTGAAGGTGACGATCTGTCCGGCATAGGACGGATCGGTCAGGATTTCTTCGTAACCGGTGAGCGCCGTGTTGAAGACAACTTCTGCTTCGATTGCGCCGGTCGCGCCGAGGCCCTTGCCTTCGATCACGGTGCCGTCAGCAAGAACCAGAACGGCGGTTCGCTTTTCGGTTGTCCAGGGTGCGGTTTTCGGGGTCGTTTCGGTCATATGTGCACTCCTGTTTAACTTGCAGCACTTAAATCCGTGCCACGTTTAATGTTTTAGCTTTTCCGTACAGGCTCATGTTCCATCCTTCCAGCTTCACCCTGTTACCGGGCGAATGGCTTGAAAGACGGAGCGTCAATGGTCATATACGCGCCAACAGGCGACGGGGTCATATATGCGCCAAAAGGCAGCGGGGATTTCAAATCTCCCACTGCGAGCATGTACCGATGTCCTGCTAAGCCTTGATCAATAGAGAAACTTGATCGCCGGGTCAATCGTCCGAGCGTGCTCATTCGGGAAATAATCGCGATAATTATCGCATTATTGTTCTTCGGGCGGGTAGTTCGGACAGCTCGTGACAGCGCGCGATTGCTTTATGGGTCACGTTGCGAGTAAGAAGAAACAAACACCGTCAGGAGACATTCGATGCTTCGCCAGGAGATTTCCCAGGCCCTCACAACCGCGCTTAAGGCGCAGGAAAAGCGCCGCACGTCGACGCTGCGCCTTATTCTGGCTGCCGTGAAGGACCGCGATATCGCCAACCGTTCCGCAGGCAAGGACCCGGTCGGAGACGAGGAATTGCTGGGTATTCTCGGCAAGATGGTCAAGCAGCGCGAAGAATCGGCACGCATCTATGAAGAAGGCAGCCGCATCGAGCTGGCCGACGCCGAGCGCGAGGAAATTGTCATTATCTCCGAGTTTCTGCCGCAGCAGATGACTGAGGAAGAAGTGAAGAAGGCTTGCGAGGATGTCATCGCCGAAATCGGTGCGCAGGGTCTGCGCGATATGGGCAAGTGCATGGCCATCCTGAAAGAGCGCTATGCAGGCAAGATGGATTTCACCAAGGCAAGCGCGCTGGTGAAGTCGCTTCTGCAGTAATCCCTGCTCTGACACGAAATGAAGAAGGCCCCGTCAAAAGCGGGGCCTTCTTGTTTCACCGGCCATGCAGATGTTATGCCGGGCAATCGAAATCAGTCAGTGAGATCGCTTGTCATGACTACTGCTCTGCTCATCATTGATGTTCAAAAGGATATTGTGGCCGGGATAGGCACGCCTGAGCGTCAGCCTGTGATTGACCGCGCTCTGGATGATGTTGTCGTCCGATTGAGCGCCGTGAAGGCAAGGGCACATGCTGCCGGGATTCCGGTTATCCTCGTGCAGCACGACGGCGGACCGGGGGATGTGCTCGAAAAGGGCACGCAGGGTTGGGCGATCCGGGACGAGCTTTCACCTCAGGCAAACGACATCGTGGTTGAAAAGACCAGTTGCGATTCATTTCACGAAACTGAGCTTCAGGACCGACTGCATGAGCTGGCGATCACCCATCTGGTTATCGGCGGTTGCCAGACGGAGTACTGCGTCGACACGGCGGTGCGCCACGCAATATCGCTCGGCTATGATGTGACATTAATTGCCGATGGGCACACGACTGGCGATACGGCGAGCTTGCAGTTCGCCGACATCGTGGCCCATCACAATGAGACGCTTAACGGGTTCCGGGCAGGAAGCACCCGTGGCCGAACCGCCAACGCCGCAGATATAACGTTTTAACCGCGTTAGCTCTGCTTGACGGTCTTGAGGCGCGTTTCGCTCAGGAGGCCCTGTTCTTCCAAAACCGGATAGGCCATGGAAGCCAGAAGCGAATTGATCTGCTTCAGATCGCGGATCGTATCGAGATGGATGGTGCTGGTCTCGATACTGCGGGTTGATCCTTCGCGCAGACGCGAGAAGTGGCGCAGACTTGTCTGCTTCTCCAATTCGCGCAGGCGGTCTTTTTCCTGAACGAGCTGGCGTGCCGTGCGCCCATCACGCGAGACGACCACGTTGAAGGCCAGATGCGCATTGGCCAGAACCATCGCGTGGAAGTGGCTGAGTTCCTCCCAGCCTTCTTCTGTGAATTCCAGCTTGTGATCCATCTTCTTCTGCACCTGCGCCAGCATGTTGCGCACGATGATGTCGCCCACCTGCTCGAGCTTCACGCAAGCGCCGAGCAGTTCCTGCATCCGCAGGGCTTCGAATTCGCTCAGATCCTGCGAGGCAAGCCGGGTGAGGTAAAGCTTGATCGCCGCATGCTTCTTGTCCACGCGGTCATCGAGAGCGGCCAGTTCGTTGATACGGGCCTGATCCGGCTTTTCATAGAGATCGATGATGCGGCGCAGCATGACTTCGACCGTATCGCAAACGCCCACCACTTCGCGGGTGGCATTGGCCAGCGCTTGCGACGGGCGGTTAAGCACGCCCGTATCAAGGGCGCTATATTCTTCCATTTCCAGCGGCTGTGCCGGTGCCGGGGTCTTGTCTGCATTGATCTTGACGAGCGCCTCGGTGGTGCGCAGCACCAGCCCGGAAAGCGGGATGCCCGCCAGCATGACGATCACGTTGAACAGAATATGCGCGTTGACCACCTGCGATACGGGATCGGCGCCAAGGAACGCAATGGACGGCTTGAAGGTCTCGTAGAGCACCAGCATGACCAGCGAGCCTGCGCCGCGCATCAGGAGATTGCCGAGCGGCACAACGCGGGTTTCAGGCGGGGCATTGCGGGTGAGGATCGGCGCGATGATCGAGGAGCCGAGATTGACGCCGAGCACCATGACCACGGCCAGTTCCGGATGGATAAGACCGCGCGATGCGAATGTCGTCAGCAGAATGACGGCTGCAACGCTGGAATGGAACAGCCATGTCATCAGTGCGGCCAGCAGATAGGTGGTGATTGGATCGCTCGACAGATAGTCGACGATTACCGGCAGAAGTTCGCTCTGGCGCAATGGTTCAGTGGCCTGACCGGTCATTTCCAGCGACATGATCAAGAGGCCTATGCCCACGAGAATGCGCCCGATCTGCCGCCAGTCGCGGCGCTCGGTGGTCATGAAAATGCCGGTGCCGATCACAAGGCAGAGCGGAACGAGAATGGTCAGGTCATAGCTCAGGATTTTGACGACCAGAGCCGAGCCGAGTTCACCGCCGCGCACGGCCATCAGGCCTGCGACACCGCTGACGAAACCCGATCCCACGAAGGAGCCGACCAGCAGCGTCACAGCGGTAGAGCTTTGCAGGGCAACAGCAAGCACCAGACCGAAGGCGACCGATAAAAGCGGGTTCTGCATCTGGTTGCGCAAGCGTCTGCGCAGGCGGTCGCCATAGGCGCGCTCTACCCCGGTTCGCACCATGCGGGTGGCCCATAGGAGGAGGGCGACTGCGCCAGCAAGGTGCAAAAGGACCAATGAACCATTCACGGCGAAATCCCTTCGGGTTGGAGGTTGGTGTTGAAAGCTAGAATTATCTTCATAAAACGAAGAAAATATGTTCCGGCTAACGAAATATCCAAGAGATATGGGCTTATTCGCGCCTAAAATCAACAGCTCTTAATCGAATGTGAAAGTTATATGACAGTTTTGTGACAGAGGCATGGTTGTGAAACTCCCGTCAAACAGTCCGGGCAGAAGGCTGTGATTAGCGGGGAGGGTGAAGCAAGTGCGATGGACGCCGGGGTTGGTGGTGCTTATATGTAGAACCTGTTTGCAAACACCGAAGACATCGCCGTGCCTGGAACCCTCTGGTTCACGGGCCTATCGATGTTCAGGATCGATCTGGAAGTGACACCCGCAATGCGTTTCCCACCCTCCTTTCTTGATGAGATCAGAGATCGCGTGCCGATCTCGACGCTGATCGGAGCGCGGGTTTCGTTCGACCGGAAAAAGAGCAATCCGCCGAAGGGTGATTTCTGGGCTTGTTGTCCCTTCCACGGCGAAAATACGCCGAGCTTCCACTGCGAGGATCGCAAGGGGCGTTATCACTGTTTCGGTTGCGGCGTGACGGGCGATCACTTCAAGTTTCTGACCGAACTCGAAGGCTTGAGCTTTCCCGAAGCTGTGGAGCGCGTGGCCGATATGGCGGGCGTGCCGATGCCAGCGCGCGATCCTGAAATGGAAAAACGCGAGGCGCAGCGCGCAACCCTTTACGACGTCATGGAACTGGCGACGCAGTTCTTTGAGGCGCAGTTACAGAGTGCAGCCGGTGCCAAGGCGCGCGCCTATCTGCGCGACCGTGGGCTTTCAAGCGCGACGCAGCAGGCGTTCCGCATGGGTTATGCGCCGGAATCGCGTAATGCCCTGAAAGAGTTTCTGGCCAGCAAGGGCGTCACGCGCGAGCAGTTCGAAGCTTGCGGTCTTGTGGTGCATGAAGGTGTTCCCGTTTCCTATGACCGCTTCCGCGACCGCGTCATGTTCCCGATTGAAGATCTGCGCGGGCGCATCATCGCTTTTGGTGGTCGCGCGCTTTCTGCGGATGCACCTGCCAAATATCTGAACTCGCCGGAAACCGAGCTCTTCCACAAGGGGCGAGTGCTTTATAACGGCCTGCGCGCTCGCAAAGCCTGTCAGCCGCAAAATGGCGAACCGGCCAAGCCGATCATCGCTGTCGAAGGCTATATGGATGTGATCGCGCTGGCGCAGGCGGGCATTCATCATGTCGTGGCGCCGCTCGGTACGGCGCTGACCGAAGAGCAGCTCGAACTTCTCTGGCGCATCAGTCCGGAGCCTGTCCTGTGCTTCGATGGTGACGGCGCTGGACTTCGCGCCGCCTATCGTGCCGCTGATCTCGGTCTGCCAACCTTGCAACCCGGCAAGTCGCTGCGCTTTGCGCTTTTGCCGGAAGGGCAGGACCCGGACGATCTGGTCAAGGCGGAAGGTCCGGCGGCGTTTCATGCCGTTCTGCGCGACGCCAGACCGCTTGTCGACATGATCTGGACACGCGAAACCATTGGCGGTGTGTTCGACACGCCGGAACGACGCGCCGAACTGGAAGCGCGTCTGCGCGAAATCACCAGCCGCATCGCCAATGAAGATATTCGCCGCCATTACGGTCAGGATATGCGCGAACGCGCTCAGGCGTTTTTCGGGCAGGGGCGGCAGCAGGGGGGGCAGCGCAATGGGTCGTTCAACCGGCGCAACGACAACGGGCGCGGACGCGGCGGCCCCGGCATGGGCGGCGGTGGACGTCTTGCAATCTCCGACAGCCTCGTTCGCTCCACGCTGGTCAAGGGCGGGCGTCCGGGCGCGGGTACCCATGCACCCTTGCGGGAAACAGCAATCGTGCTGACACTCCTCAATCATCCGCGTCTGATCGAGGAAGATTTTGAAAAGATTGCCGGGCTTGATCTGGCGCATGATGCGTTGAAGACGCTTCATCTCGCCATGCTGGATGTTCTGGCTTCTGACCACGTGGATAATGGCGACGCCATGCGTCACGCGCTGGTCAATGCCGGGCATCGCGATCTGATCGAAACGCTGGAACAAGTGGTAAAGGGTGCAAGGCTCTGGACCGCAACCGCACTGGCGGCGGAAGACGATGCACGCGAAGCACTGCGTCAGGCGCTTCACTTGCATCAGCGCGCCCGCACACTACATAAGGAGCTGCGAGCCGTTGAGGCCGCACTGGAAACCGATGAGACGGGCGAACTTTATGCGCGCCTCATTGATATACAAAATCAGATTTTAAAGGCAGATGCGACCGAAGCCCTGATCGACGGGTTCGGTCTGTCGTCTGGCCGCTCACCCGGCGGCTTCTGATTCGGCAAGCCGAATCACTTTATTGAAAAGTGCCGGGAATAAGGGGTTGCAGACGGCTAATGGCGCTCTAATTAGCCCGCGGATAGGCCGCGACAACAAATGATTCGCTTTTTGAGGTCGAATCAGGTGAGTCGCTCTTGACGTATGGCGTAAATGACGGAATCACGACAGTTCGAACAAGGATAGAACGGATACCGATGATGTTCCGACACCTCTGCTCCGGGTGAAGCGAGATGCGGAACAAGGGCAAAAAACCGTTGCGATGACGTGATGTCACCGGATCTGCCCACAGAAAATCGATCACGATGGAGCCTGATACCGAGGGCAGGGTTAATCCGCCATTAACGGCAAATCAGCTACTCGCAGAATCAACCGGCGGCTTGCAGTCTCGCAAAACCGTTCGGACACTCTATATATCTTAAAAGCGACCGGGGTCGCCTGGAGAAGAACATATGGCAACGAAGGTTAAGGAAAACGAAGAAGCCGAAGTCGAGCGCGAAGGTGCTGCCGACGGTCCGCTTCTCGACCTTTCTGACGATGCTGTCAAGAAGATGATCAAGGTCGCGAAGAAGCGTGGCTATGTGACCATGGACGAGCTGAACGCCGTTCTTCCTTCCGAGGAAGTGACGTCGGAACAGATCGAAGACACCATGGCCATGCTTTCCGACATGGGCATCAACGTCGTTGAAGACGACGAGCAAGACAACGATCGCGAAGAAAACAACAACGACGACGACGCGGAAGAAGGCGGCGATCTGGTCGAGACCGGCGGCACTGCCGTCGCCACCACGACGACCAAGAAAGAGCCGACCGACCGTACCGACGATCCCGTGCGCATGTATCTGCGCGAAATGGGTTCGGTGGAGCTTCTGTCGCGCGAAGGCGAAATCGCCATCGCAAAGCGCATCGAAGCCGGTCGCGAAACGATGATTGCCGGGCTGTGCGAAAGCCCGCTGACCTTCCAGGCCATCATCATCTGGCGCGATCAGCTGAACGAATCCAACATTCTCCTGCGCGAAATCATCGACCTCGAAACCACCTATGCCGGTCCGGAAGCCAAACAGGCGCCGGTAATCGAGCGTGTGGAAGAAGAACGTCCGCGCGACGACAAGCCTGCGCGCCGTTCGCGTGATGACGACGACATCACCAATGTCGGCGGCGACATGCCGGTGGAAGAGGAAGAAGAGGACGAAGACGAAGCCAACCTGTCGCTGGCGGCTATGGAAGCCGAACTGCGCCCGCAGGTCATGGAAACGCTCGACCTCATCGCCGATACCTATAAGAAGCTGCGCAAGCTGCAGGACCAGCAGGTTGAGGGCCGTCTGGCCGCGACCGGCGAACTCTCCTCCAGCCAGGAACGCCGCTATAAGGAACTGAAAGACGAGCTGATCACTGCCGTGAAGTCGCTCTCTCTCAACCAGAACCGTATCGAACAGCTGGTCGAACAGCTTTACGATATCAACAAGCGTTTGGTTCAGAACGAAGGCAAGCTTCTGCGTCTGGCTGAATCCTTCGGCGTGCGTCGCGATGAGTTCCTCAAGGAATATCAGGGCCACGAACTCGATCCGAACTGGGTTGAGCGCGTTGGTCTGCTGTCGGCCCGCGGCTGGAAGGATTTCGCCACCAAGGAAGTGGGCACGATTGCCCGCCTGCGCAGCGAAATTCAGAACCTCGCCACTGAAACCGCGATTTCGATCGGCGAATTCCGTCGCATCGTCAATCAGGTGCAGAAGGGCGAACGTGAAGCCAGCATCGCCAAGAAGGAAATGGTCGAGGCCAATCTGCGTCTCGTGATTTCCATTGCCAAGAAGTACACGAACCGTGGTCTTCAGTTCCTCGATCTCATTCAGGAAGGCAATATCGGCCTCATGAAGGCGGTCGACAAGTTCGAATACCGTCGTGGTTACAAGTTCTCGACCTATGCCACCTGGTGGATTCGTCAGGCGATCACCCGTTCGATTGCCGATCAGGCGCGCACCATCCGTATTCCGGTGCACATGATCGAAACGATCAACAAGATCGTCCGCACGTCGCGCCAGATGCTGCACGAAATCGGTCGCGAGCCAACGCCGGAAGAACTGGCCGAAAAGCTCGCAATGCCGCTCGAAAAAGTGCGCAAGGTGCTGAAGATCGCCAAGGAGCCGATCTCTCTCGAAACGCCGGTCGGCGATGAGGAAGATTCACATCTGGGCGATTTCATCGAGGACAAGAACGCGCTGCTGCCGATCGACGCCGCCATTCAGGCGAACCTGCGCGATACGACGACGCGTGTTCTGGCTTCGCTGACGCCACGTGAAGAACGCGTTCTGCGCATGCGCTTCGGTATCGGTATGAACACCGACCACACGCTCGAAGAAGTCGGTCAGCAGTTCTCGGTTACCCGCGAACGTATCCGTCAGATCGAAGCGAAGGCACTGCGCAAGCTCAAGCATCCGAGCCGTTCGCGCAAGCTGCGTTCGTTCCTCGATTCTTAAAAAAGGGGAGCACCATGTCGTTTTTGAAGCGCCTGTTCGGCGGCGGTGGCGAAGCTGCTGAGAAATCAGCGGAGCCGAAAGAGGCCGGTCGCACCGAGCACAAGGATTTTCTGATCGTCGCCACGCCTTACAGCGAGGGCGGTCAGTATCAGGTGTGCGGTGTGATCTCTAAAACGATCAATGGTGAGCTGAAGGAATATCGCTTCGTTCGCGCCGACCGTTGCCCCGGTATCGAGGATGCCGCCAGCATTGCGCTGAACAAGGGTCGCCAGATCGTTGACGAGCAGGGCGAGCATATCTTCCGCTAATTGTCTCCATTTCAAATGAAAGCGCCGCGCATGGACCCATGCGCGGCGCTTTTTATTGGTTTGTCCCGATGATCAGATCAGTGCGGGTGGCACACAAAGGCAACCATTTTGCGCACGATTGGCAGAAGCATCAGCAGAACCGGGAAAGCCACGATCCACGAAACCACCCATGAGCTCATCCAGTTGGATGCAAGTTCGGGATGGGCAAAGCCGAGGGTTTTTGCCGTGGCGATGAGGGAGACCACGAGCGTCATCAGCATCGAAAGAATGAGCGGCATGACGATGGAAGCGTAACGCGCTGGCAGCTTCCTGCGACGCGGCGTGTCAGAATTTGACATAATAGTACCTGAAATTCAGAGCGGAAAGCGGAAGACAACGATCAGTGCATCGGCGGCCGTTTCCGGTCGGTTGATGCGTTGCCTGACGTTAGACGCTTACGATCATTGGGATGACCCTTGTGACTTAGCCCACGCAGGCGGGGCTTTCAATAGTCAATTAGCAGTACTCATCAGCTGCAGTCAGGGCGGCGATTTGTCCACGCCATTCCCGACATAATTCCGTTATAGGCTCAATCATGACCGACAAACCCTTCTGGAAAACCAAAAAGCTCAATCAGCTGACCCGCAGCGAGTGGGAAAGCCTGTGCGACGGATGTGGCCAGTGCTGTCTGCATAAGTTGCTGGACGATGATACCGACGAGATTTACTGGACGAGCGTGGCCTGCACGCTGCTCAACCCTGAAACCTGTCAGTGCCGTGATTATCCGAACCGTAGAGCCACCGTGCCGGATTGTGTATTCCTGACGCCAAAAATCGTCGATGAAGTGAACTGGCTGCCGATGACCTGCGCCTATCGCCTCGTTGCCGAAGGCTCCGACCTTTATTGGTGGCACCCGCTGGTTTCCGGTTCGCGGGACACTGTGCATGAGGCGGGGATTTCCGTGCGCGGCAAGGTAACTGCTTTCGATCATGACATGGAAGACGAAGAAGATTATCTCGATCACATGGTCATGCCTGATCGAGACGCGCTCTAATTTATAACATTGCTTAAATTTAATTATTTGGCTCAAAGAGAAAGAATATTTTTCTATTTCTCTTAATTGTTTGAATTTCATGTCTTTTTTAGAGTGCCTTCCGCGCGCGGCGTCTTTGCTGAATGGCAGATGAACGGCAGCTTTCTTTTTCGTTCATCTTCCGGGGGCTAATGATCGGGTGTCTCAGGCGGAGGGCCTGACACTCAATTGGAAGAGGTTCAACATGTCCGCTATTTCGCTCAAGTCGTTTGCCGTTACCGCTGCACTCGGTCTTGCCGCCGTCTTTACGGTCGGCGCATCGGCGAATGCCGCGTCTCCGATGACGGCACCGGCTGTCAGCACCGCAGCGCATGGAGCTGTTGTTAATGTCGATTATCGCGGTCGCCCGCATCATGGACGCCCGGTCTATCGCGGCCCTGCTTGCTCGGTTGAAGCCGCCAAGATGAAGGCAAATCGCATGGGCATTCGCAATGCGCGTGTCGTGTATCGCGGCAAATCCGTTCAGGTGCGCGGCTATCGTCATGGCCGTCCGAGCGGCGTCGTATTCGCCAATGCACGCGGCTGCCCGATCATCCGCTAATCGAACGGAATGAACAAAAGCCGGGCTGACCCACTCAGCCCGGCTTTTTTATGTCGGAAACAGTCGAATAAAAAAGGGGCGCAGTGCGCCCCTTTTCGCTGAACTTAGCCTGCCGCTATTCCTTGATCTCGAAGACGACATTGACCGAAACGTTAAAGCTGTTTTCGCCGGCTGCGACAGGAACGGAGTCCTCCGGAGCCGCGGCAGCCATTGTCTTGAACTGGCCGCGTGCGATTGGCATCGGCATGGGTGGACGGCCCTGTTCGGTGATTTCAATGACGCGTCCAAGACCGACGCCAGCAGCATCGGCAAGCGTCTTCGCCTTGGCGACAGCATCGGCCACAGCGCGTTTGCGGGCTTCATTGATGGTCGCGGACGGGTTGTCGTTGACGAAGTTCAGATCGCCGCCCTGATTGACGCCGAGCGTGATCGACTGATCGAGCACTTCACCGACCTTGGCAAGATCGCGGACGCGCACGGTCAGGCTGTTGGAAACCGCATAGCTTGTGATGCTCGGCTCCTTGAGGCCGTTTTTGTCATCAGGATACACATAACGCGGCTGAATATTGATGCCGCCGGTCTGAAGATCGCGTTCCTCGATGCCAGCCTTTTTCATGGCGTCCAGAACCTTGGTCATGGCCTCGTTATTGGCAGTCATGGCTTCGCGTGCGGTCTGGGCTTCGCGCAGAACGGTGAGATTGAGAATCGCCATGTCAGGTGCGGCAGTCGTGGTGCCTTCACCGGTCACGGCAATGCGCGCAGGCTGTCTCGACATCTGGTTCTCCTGGGCTGCGGCGGGCAGGGCCAGGGCGCCTGCGAGCATGATTGCCGAAAAAGAGGCTGCGATAAGAGTGGTAGCGCGGTTTTTCATGAAATCTCCTGTAGAGAATGTTGAGGCAGCTTATTGTGAGCGCTCCGATTTGGACGGTTCGCTTTGTTGTTGAAATCGTTTGTTTCTTAAGTTCCCTCTCATGCGCGTCGCCATGATATAAGAATAGAAATGCCGGTTTAATGCAACCGAGAGCTTCGAATCCTGACCGTCGTGGCTTCTGACGCAATGCATCGCAATCGAATATGTGCGCATTAGGGCGACTGACAGATTTGACAGTTGTATCTTCCGTTTCTTTAGGGTAGGTCCAGTGTTGCGTGGGGCCTGTAGCTCAATTGGTTAGAGCCGGCGGCTCATAACCGCTTGGTTGGGGGTTCGAGTCCCTCCGGGCCCACCATTTCCTTTAAAAGCAAAGACTTGCAAAACAGCCTTCGTGTTTCGAAGGCTGGGCTTCTTGCCGTCTGCGCTTGTCCAAACCTCAGCGCGTCCATCATTCTTGGATCATATCCGCGGCCCGCTCTGCCGGGTTGATTTCGCAACGGTTGGCCGTGCGCGAATGGCGGATTAGCCGCTTCAAATTTTCAACAAATTTTTAGGTGTTTGTTAAGGAAATAGTAACGCAATGTTATAATTTTTAAATATGCGTGATTTTGTAATATTATGGAGGTTTTGGGCGATGAGGAAAAATGCAACCACCGTTGCGTTAGCGCTGGCAGGGTTGGTGGCGAGTTCTCTCGTGGCTACGGCAAAGACGAATTATATCGGAGAATTCAGGGACTGGGGTGTTTATCAAAACACTGATCTTCCCGGTAACAAATGCTATGCTTTGACGGTTCCGATTAAATTTCATCCCGTAGATGTCAGGCACGGCGATAATTTCATTATTATTTCCAAGTCGAGTGGACAGTACAGCCCACAGCTCGTCATGGGCTATGATCTCAAGTCAGACAAGGCCGTGAATGTCATGGTGGATGGCACGGCCTTTCCGTTCTTCAGCGAAGGTAATCGCGCCTGGGCGGAGAATGTCGCTGATGAAACGCGGATCATGCGGGCAATGCGTGCGGGCAAGACACTCAATGTGCAGGCGGTTTCAGCGCGTGGCACGCAGACGCGCTACACCTTCTCGCTGATTGGGCTGTCAGCGTCGCTCCAGCGCGTGGATGGCTGCTGACACAGCCTCCAGAATGAAAGACCCCGCCATGGCGGGGTCTGGTGTTCTGTCGTATCAGAGGCCGAGGAACGTGAACGGTTCGGTTTCCTTGAACTGGTCATTGACCATGCCGGAAAACGTGTTGGTCTGGTCGGGGCCGAGATCGAGCTTCTTCACCTTGCCGGTTTCGGGTGAAAAATCGATCTTGTTCAGATCCATCCAGAATGTATTCGGCGTCAGCGCGGATTCGAAGAAATAGAGCTTGCGCTTGTGGTCGGCCACGGTGCGCCAGCGGGTCGATGAAATATTGGGCTGATCGGGTGTGCTGATGCCGAACGGCACCGAGACATTGCGAATCACGCTGAACACGCTGGCAATGGTCTTCACCGGATCTTCCGTTTTCGGAATGGCATCGACGTAGAACGACGCCCGGGCAAAGCGGTCAGCGGCGCGATTGGTGCCCGGCAGCATGACCGTTCCGCCGATATCTTTCCAATAGGCGTTCAGCGCAAGCTGTTGATCGAAAGTGGGCGAATTGGTCATCACCGGATATTGCTTGCCGTGATGGATGACCTGCTTGCCATCGATATACTCAATGATGGCGCTGTCGCCGCTGGAATCGGACATGGCGAGATGCAGCGTGGCGAGGCGATCTTCCCCCGGCACCTTGTCGGTCACGACATTGAACGGATTGTCGCTCAGCGCTTTGACGGCTTCGTCGACGGTCGCGAAATTGTCGAGCACATATTGCGCCCAGGCGGCAATGCTCAGGCTTGGGTGCTTTTCATCGAAGGGCGGATATTCCGATTCCACCAACCAGAGCACGCTTGCCGAAAGTCCGGCTTCGTTGAGGCCGTCCGTGGTCGAAATATCGTAGCCGGAGGCGATGACGCTGCCATATTTGGATTGCCACTGAGCGGAATTCGGTCCCGCTTCGCCGGAGCGCTTCATGCCACGCGGGAAAATCCACAGATTGGTTGCCACGTCGACTTTCCAGTCCATGGAACGAGCCGTGATAATCTGGTCATTGGCGCCATGATAGACGAGGCGCGTACAGGCCTCGGCGACAGGAGCAGCAATCATGCTGCCTGCTACCAGCATTGCCGTGCAAGTAGCAGCAAAAGAACGTTTCAATATCGTCATGGATGCCCCTTTTGTGACTTCGTTTCAATGCAGGATCGGAACGGATCGGCGTGCAACGCCCCGTAGCGCGATATAGGGCAAAGGGTGGCGAAGAAAAGCGTAGGCGCTGCCGCTTTCCGTCCTGTGAACTAGTGATGACCTGTATTACCGTCGGGCTTGCGATTGGCACCCAGAAGGATGACTTCCAGAAGCCACGGTTTCTTTTCGATGACCTCTGACAGATCGTTGGCGTCAATGGAAAAACCGGCTTCCTTGAGCATCGTGTCTGCGGCTGCGCCTGAACCGTTCGTCTTGTCGAGGGACAGATGATGCGCGCGGCGCAACAGCATTTCCGCCGGTGTAAAGCCGCCTTCTGCGAGGCTCTTTTCTATCCGACGTTGAAGCTCTTCTGGAAGAAGCATAATGCAATGGTCCTCATCGATATCTGGTGTTGTTCGAAGCTGCCAGCTTCAAGGGGACTTCCGCCCGACGCCCCGCCCATCACTATAGATAGGCCTATTGAACAATTTGAGAATATGAAAAGCGAAATCGCCGGGTCGCTTTCCGCAGAATGCCTTTCCAAACCTATGAACAAAATTTTGCCGTTGTTTCCCTTGTTTGGGGATTTGACGGCCCTTACATAGGGTTAAAGCCTGAACGGGGAACGGCGTCGCTTCTGTAGACGTCGAGGAGAGGGCTTCGTTGAGAGTTGAACAATTTAACGGTTTGCAATGGCCACCCTACGTTATTTTACATGGCCCATGATTTTTACAGTCGTGGGTCTCGCGGCTGCCGTCTGGCTCGGATACGAGATGACAGGCACGTTCGGGGGAATGGTCTCCGTCTTCATCATTTGCGCCGTCCTGAGCGTCCTTGAGATATCGCTCTCATTCGACAATGCGATTGTGAATGCACGCATTCTGCGCGACATGAGCCCGAAATGGCAGCATCGCTTCCTGACCTGGGGCATCGTCATCGCCGTTTTCGGCATGCGCATCATTTTCCCGCTGGCCATCGTTGCGGTCGCCATGTGGACCGACCCGATTTCAGCGCTCAAGCTCGCCATCTGGCATCCGAATGAATATGCCCGGGTCATCGCGGAATCTCATACGGGTATCGCGGCTTTCGGCGGCACGTTCCTGCTGATGGTGGGCATGAAATATTTCTTCGACGTCGAGAAGGATGTGCACTGGATCAAGGCAATCGAAAGCCGCATGTCCAAATTCGCGTCCGTGCAGGGCGTGGAAATCGGCGTTGCCATCGCGCTTATCCTGTTTTTCTCCTACCAGCTCGATGCGGTTCACTCGCATACGTTCCTTGTTGCGGGCCTGTTTGGTCTCCTGACCTTCCTGGCGGTCGAGGGGCTGGGTGAAGTGCTGGATGCCACGCAGGAGCAGATGGACATGGTTCATCGCGGGGGGCTGGGCGCGTTCATCTATCTGGAAGTGCTTGATGCAAGCTTCTCGTTCGACGGTGTTATCGGCGCTTTCGCGCTGACGACCAATCTCTTCATCATCGCAATCGGCCTTGGCATTGGCGCCTTTTATGTGCGCTCGCTCACCATCATGCTGGTTGAGCGCAAGACGCTTGGCCAATACCGTTATCTCGAACATGGCGCGTTCTACGCCATCATGGTTCTGGCGGTGGTCATGTATGTGCAGACGCTGGTTCACATACCGGAAGTCATTACCGGCCTGATCGGCGCGGTTTTGATCGGTCTCTCTTTCATGTCGTCGCTGCGCTATAACCGGCTTAATCCGCACTGGCAGGATGAAAGCGAAGAGGCCACGGGCCATTAAGCTTCGATACCAATGATTGGAATGGGCGGCTTCAAGCCGCCCTTTTAGTTTGCGTTCCGGATCGGGCAGGGCAAGCCATGATCGTCGACCCGCTTGACCGAATCGCCAGAATTGATGAGCCTTGGCCGTGCGCTCTCTGCGCTTAACGTGCTGTGGCCATGCCCGGGGGAACCGTGAGGTCGGTCGGCTGCGGTCAAACTGAAGGGGACAATCATGGTCGTTACCCGTTTGAGCAAGACCGCTTTCGTAGCGGCAATCGCTTTCTTCGCCACGCTGGTGGCCTTTGGCAACATCACCGATTACGGCACCAATTTCGCGTTTGTCCAGCATGTGCTGATGATGGACACGATCTTTCCCGATGCATCGATCAAATATCGCGCCATCGACAATCCCACTCTGCATCACGCGGGTTACATTCTGATCATTGCTGCTGAAACGCTGACCGCAATCCTGTGCTGGATTGGCGCCTTCGCGATGCTGGGGCGGCTGACGGATCGTGCTGCCAGCTTCAACCGCTCAAAGAAATGGGCCATTGCCGGGCTTTCACTCGGCTTTCTGGTCTGGCAGGTCGGCTTCATCTCGATGGGTGGCGAGTGGTTCGGCATGTGGATGTCACAGACGTGGAATGGCATTGAATCGGCCTTCCGCTTCTTCATCACCATCATTGCTGTACTGATCTATGTGGTCATGCCCGATGGAGAGCTAGAGTAAATGTGCAGCTGAAGCAGGCTCGTCGATCAGTTCAACGCCAGCCTGTTTCATCTTTTCCAGCATGTGGCTCATGGAGCCGTTGAGGTCGATGCCGCGGCAGGCATCGAGCCGAACGCGCACCTGAAAACCTTGTGCGACCGCGTCGAGCGCGGAATAGGCGACGCAGAAATCGGTTGCAAGCCCCGCCAGCGTCAGCGACCCGATGCTGCGTTCGCGCAGATATCCGCCAAGGCCGGTCGGCGTCTCACGGTCGTTTTCGAAAAAGGCGGAATAGCTGTCGATACCGAAACGGAAACCTTTGCGGATCACCAGCTGCGCGCGCGTCCATTGCAGGGCGGGGTGAAAATCCGCGCCGTGGCTGCCTTGCACGCAATGATCCGGCCAGAGCGTTTGAGGCCCGTAGGGCATCTCGACCATCTCAAAAGGGGCCTTGCCCGGATGCGTGCTGGCAAAGCTTGAATGACCCGCCGGGTGCCAGTCCTGTGTCAGAATGACGTGTTCGCTTTCCTCGATCAGCCGATTGACGGCAGGCAGGATTGCGTCGCCATGCGGGACAGCCAGCGCGCCGCCGGGGCAGAAGTCGTTCTGGACATCGACGACAATAAGGGCATGACCGATCATAAGCGCTCCTGCTTCATTTCCAGCTTTTTGACAGCGACTATAATCAGCCCGTTTTCCCGAAACCAGCGAATATGCACGTTCTGGTATAACATGGATAAGGGTGCTAGGGACCGCGCTTGGCAGTGACAATAGAGGCAGGGATCACCATGACAGACGAAATCACGCGCGACAGCAACGGCACGCAATTGAATGACGGCGATTCCGTCACGTTGATCAAGGATCTGAAGGTCAAGGGAACCTCGACCACGCTGAAGCGCGGCACGATGGTCAAGGGCATCCGCCTGACGGGAAACCCCGCCGAAGTCGAATGCAGCACCAAACAGGTCAAGGGTTTGGTGCTGAGGACCGAGTTTCTGAAGAAAGCTTGAGTGTCTGATCCAAAAGTCGCCATGCCGGGCTGCAAATGGCAATTTCTGCGCTTACCTAGGCTCACGTACCTTTAAGTACGCTCCGCTCCGGTTCTCGAAATCACCATTTTCGCCACGGCCTGCCGCTTTTTGATCCAGACACTGACTGACTAGGCGTCGATCTCCACGCGACCGCGCGGACGGCTGCAACAGGCGAGAATGTAGCCTTCCTCGATTTCATCATCGCGGATGCCGCCATTGTGGTTCATCTCGGTCTCGCCGCCGAGACACTTCACCTTGCATGTGCCGCAAATGCCGAATTCGCAGGCGCTCGGTATTTTCAGGCCGCCATTACGGGCAGCAAGCAGGATGGTGTCGTTTTCGGTGCATTCGACTTCGATGCCTGACAGGCTGAAGACGACACTGGCTGCGGCCACCGCAGGCGCTGCCGGTGCAGCAGCAGCGGGCGAGGCGGGTTCCAGTGCACTTGGAACAGGAACCGACGAAATCTCGCTCGCGGGCTGGAAGCTTTCCTGATGATAATTGGCCATGTCGAAGCCGGATTGTTCCAGCAATCCGCGCACGCCGTTCATGAACGGCTCCGGGCCGCAGCAGAAGACCTTGCGGTGCTGGAAGTCCGGCGCAAGCAATTCAAGCCGCGCCCGGTCTATGCGCCCGTGCAGGCCCGGCCAGACGTGGCGGGCCGAGGACTGCTCGACGATGAAGGCCAGCCGCATGGCGTCCATACGGCCGGATAGCAATTCCAGTTCCTTGCGGAAGATGATGTCGTCCGGTGTGCGGGCACAATTGATAAAGGCTATGTCGGTTCCCGGTGCACAGTCAAACAGCCAACGGGTCATGGACACCATCGGCGTAATGCCGGAACCAGCCGAGATGAACAGGTATTTTTCACTCGGATGATTGGCCAGCGAAAAGTCGCCATTCGGGCCATAGGCCTTGATCTTCATCGGCGGGCGCAGATTGTCGAGCATCCAGCGCGTGCCGATACTGTCCTTCTGGGCCTTGACAGTCACCGAAATATGGTAGGGCCGCGAGGGCGTGGATGACAGCGTATAAGTTCTGAGCACAGGGCCGAGGCCGTCCGCCCGTTCCAGCGGCAGTTCCAGCGTGACGAACTGGCCCGGCGTATAGCGGAACCAGTTGCCTTCCTCGGTCTTGAACGAGAAGGTCATGACATCTGGCGCTTCTTCGATGGCAGAAATGCATTCCAGCATTTGCAGCCTGTCGTTCCACGGCAGCATCTCATCCAGATATTTCAGAGGCTGCATGGCCTTCTCGCTTGTCTATTCATATCAAAACGGGACAGGCCGGACGTGATCCCGGCCTGCGGTTTGTTTCGTTCAGCAGGCCTAAAACTCAGGCCACGCGGCTCAGCTTGGCCGCTTCACCGCGCAGGCGCGGCGTGATCGTATTGGTGTACCATTCGAGGAACTGCATCACGCCACCTTCATGCTCAACCGAATAAGGGCCGGGCTGATAGGCGGGCGAACGGATGCCGACGGCATTCTCCTCGACGATCTGCCGATCCTGATCATTTGTCTGTATCCACACATGGGTCAGTTCGTCCAGATCATAATCGACGCCTTCGACCGCATCCTTGTGCACCAGCCACTTGGTGGTGACGAGGGTTTCCTCAGCGCTGATCGGCATGACGCGGAAGGAAATGGCGTGGTCGGCCATCAGGTGGTTCCAGGTGGTTGGATAGTTGAAAAGCAGCATCGCGCCGATATTGGTATCGCCAGCCACCTGATTGCTCAGCGGCTTCTTGACTGCGGCCTTGCCCGACATGGTGTAGCTCACGGCATCGCGCAGAAGCGGAATGCGGGTGATGCGATAGCGACCGTCTTCGGACATCTTGAATTCCGCAGGCAGGCCGGCGCTGGCGCAATTCTTCCAGAGCTGGTTGATTTCCGGGTCTTCCATGACACCCTGAACGCCGGTCGCTGATGGTGCTTCGGGGTAGGTGCGGCAGAGTTCCGGGTGGTTGGCGGCGCAGTGATAGCACTCGCGATTGTTTTCCCAGACCAGCTTCCAGTTGCCCTTTTCGATGATCGAGCTTTCGAAAGCGACCTTGGCGTCCTTGATATTATGCGGCGCGAGATAAGGTTCGACCAGATTGCGGAAGGAGGCGAAATCCGGCGCTTCGTCGGCAATGCAGATATAGATATAGCCAGCGACCGTCTCGCAATGCACCTGCTTCAAGCCATATTCGGCGGGCTTGAAATCCGGGCCGACCTGACGCGCGAACAGCAGGCGTCCGTCCAGTTCATAGGTCCACTGATGATAGGGGCAGACGAGCTTGGCCGCCGTGCCTTTTTCGGCAGAGCAGATGCGCGAGCCACGATGGCGGCAGGAATTGTGGAAGGCGCGAATGCCGCCCTGCGCGTCGCGCACGATGACGACCGGATAAGCGCCGACCTGCACGGTCATGTAGGAGCCGGTCTTCGGCAGTTCGCAATCATGGCCGACAAACAGCCAGTCGCGATAGAAGATGTTTTCCAGATCCAGCTTGTAATAATCCGGATCAGTGTAAAACTTCTGCTCCAGGCTGAAATTGGGGTCGCGCCCGGTCAAAAGCCCCAGCATTTCGTTGCGAACGTCCATCATCACGACCCTTGCTTCATCTTCGTTAGGATCGGCATTTGCTGTTCTCCCAGCGACCTTGGCCTGATCCGGTGTTCCCTTTGTCTTCCAGAAGCACGGCTTTTGCCGCTACATCAATGGCTTGTCTGTTCCCGTTTCGGGTAGCGGACTGGCTTCTGTTGTCATGATTCAATCACTGAAATGTTCTAAACGCGCATTGGGATGCGACATGGATTTCGCGTAAAGACGACACGCCAAAATGTCGCTTTTGCGGCAAGGCATATAACAGCAAATATGCGTGACAGCTGCCTGCAAAGCATTTCCGGGATTGCCAACAGGCCGAAAAGATAGTTACCACACCAACCAGACAGAATTTGTTTCATTCCGTGGGAGGTCCAGAGGCCATGAAGCGCTCAGAAATCAACGAGATTATCCGCGAAAGCGATGCGTTTATCCGCTCATTTGGCTATGTCATGCCGCCCTTCGCTTACTGGACCCCGGAAGAGCTGAAGCAGCGGACAGGCAGTGACGCTGCAGCCATTCGCGATGCGCGTCTGGGCTGGGACATTACGGATTACGGTCAGGGCAAGTTCAAGGACCTCGGCCTTTTCCTGTTTACGACACGCAATGGCAATGCCGACGACCTGAAGCGCGGCGGCGGCATGCTTTATGCCGAGAAGATCATGATCTCGCGTGAGAACCAGTTGTCGCCGATGCATCGCCATGTGGTGAAGGCCGAGGACATCATCAATCGCGGTGGCGGCACGCTGGTGCTGGAACTGTTCAACTCGCGTCCCGATGGCAGCGTCTGCGAACAGTCCGATGTCACTGTCGCGACCGACGGGCGTCTTGTGACGCAGAAGGCGGGCGCGCATCTGAAACTGTCGCCCGGTGAAAGCGTGACGCTTCTGCCCGGTAACTGGCATGCCTTCTGGGGCGAGGGCGGCGACGTGCTGATCGGCGAAGTCTCGACCGTCAATGACGATCTCACCGACAATATTTTCCGCGAGCCGATTGGCCGCTTCTCGAATATTGAAGAAAACGAGAAGCCGCTGCATTTGCTCGTATCTGACTATGACAAGTGGCTCTAAGCCAACAGATTCCGGCTCTGGCCGCCTGCAAATGGCGTGATTTTGCGCTTCCGGTGCTCACCTACATTAAGTAGGCTGCGCGCCGGTTCTCAAACCCCACCATTTTCGGCAGGCCATAACCGGAATCTCCTCAGGCGGATCGGCCAAATTAAACTGAAGGACTGAACATATGAAGCTGGCGATGATCGGAACGGGCTATGTAGGCTTGGTTTCGGGTGTGTGTTTTGCCGAATTCGGCTTTAACGTAACCTGTGTCGACAAGAACCCGTCGATCATTGAGCGGCTTAAGGCGGGCACAGTCACGATTTTCGAGCCGGGTCTCGATGAACTCCTGACCCGCAATATTCGTGACGGGCGGCTGGATTTCAGCACCGATCTTGCATCGAGCGTTGCCGATGCAGATGTGATTTTCATTGCGGTGGGCACACCGTCCCGGCGCGGCGACGGCGAGGCCGACCTGCAATATATCGAAGCGGCAGCCGACGAGATTGCTGCGGCGATGAAGCCGGGCGCCGTAGTCGTCATCAAGTCCACGGTGGTGGTTGGCACCAATGCACGCATCCGCGACCGCATTGCGGCAGCACGGCCGGGTGTGGCCTTTTCCATGGTTTCCAATCCGGAATTCCTGCGGGAAGGCTCGGCGATCGAGGATTTCATGCGGCCGGACCGCGTTGTGGTCGGCGTAGAGAATGAGAGCGGCAAGGCCGCGATGCAGCGCCTCTATCGTCCGCTTTATCTGCGTGAAACGCCGATGGTCGTGACATCGCTCGAAAATGCCGAGATCATCAAATATGCAGCCAATGCATTTCTGGCCATGAAGGTGACCTTCATCAATCAGGTCGCGGATCTGTGCGAGAAGACCGGTGGTAATGTGCAGGAAGTTGCCCGCGCCATCGGGATGGATAATCGCATTGGTTCGAAATTCCTACATGCTGGCCCGGGCTTTGGCGGTTCATGCTTCCCGAAGGATACGCGCGCCTTTGCCGCGACCGGTAAGCGTTACGATGCTCCGCAGTCGCTGATCGAGGAAGTGATCGCCATCAACGAGACGCGCAAGCAGTCAATGGCAGAACGGATTGTTGCCGCTGCCAAGGAAAGTGGCGCAAAGACGGTCGCGGTGCTCGGCATCGCGTTCAAGCCGAACACCGATGATATTCGCGAGTCTCCGGCATTGGACATTGTGAGCGCGATCCAGAAGGCAGGGCTTTCCGTGCGGGCGCATGATCCGGAAGCCATGGATGCAGCCAAGGCTGTTCTGCCGGGTGTGATCTGGTGCGGCTCGGCCTATGAGGCGGCGGAAGGGGCTGGCGTGGTCGCGCTTCTGACCGAATGGAACGCCTATCGGGCGCTGGATCTCAAGCGCGTTGCAAAAGCCATGGCTGGAAAAGTTCTGATCGACCTGCGCAATGTCTACAAGGCGGAAGATATCGCAGGTACCGGCCTCGATTAT
The DNA here is from genome assembly GCF_014138065.1 of Ochrobactrum sp. P6BSIII. Lineage (NCBI taxonomy): Bacteria > Pseudomonadati > Pseudomonadota > Alphaproteobacteria > Hyphomicrobiales > Brucellaceae > Ochrobactrum > Ochrobactrum sp. P6BSIII. Next base: position 223,592 of record NZ_JACGXB010000003.1, read on the forward strand.
CGTTCGGTGGGCCGTACAGTAAAGGTCTGATTGTCGGATAGGTATTTAGAGAATGTGTGCGTCAGGACGGAACGGTTCTGACGCACTTTTTTGATCTGCTACGGGCAGCGCTTTATTCGCTGGCCGTGATCTGCTTCTTCTCATTGGCGATCAGCCAGAGATTGCGGACATAGACAACGAGACCGAGGCCCTGTCCCGCGATGAAGACGGGGTCCTTGCGTTGGATCGCATAGATCAGCAGCAATGCGCCGCCAAACAGCGAAAAGAACCAGAATGCCACCGGCATGACGCTTTTCTTGGCCTTCTCAGATGCCAGCCACTGCACAACAAAGCGCATGGTGAAACAGGCCTGTGCGATGAAGCCAAGAACGATCCAGCCATCCCACTGAGCGACGAAGACTTCGTGCAGCCAATGCGACAGGCTGTTGAAAATATCAGTCATGGGTAATCTCCGTCACGCGCGGCACAACCTTGCGGCGCTTGCGCAGCCACCAGACACCATAAAGATCGAGAATGCCGCGCAGTCCGCGATCGAGAATGCCGTAATTGGATTTGCCGTGGCGGCGTTCGCGGTCGACCACGTCCACATGCACGACATCGAAACCTTCGCGCAGTGCCAGCGATGGCAGATAGCGGTGCCAGCCGTCGAAGAAAGGCAACTGACGGAACAGATCTGTATGCAGCGCCTTGAGGCCGCAACCGGAATCGCGCGTCTTGTCCTTCAGGATCGCGCCGCGCAGATTATTCGCAAAGCGCGACGACAATTGCTTCAGCTTGGTGTCGGTGCGTTTCAGGCGCTGGCCGGCGGCGATGCCATAGCCTTCACCAGCTTCGACGAGCGCATCGACAAGCATTGGCAGATAGGCCGGATCGTTCTGGCCGTCGCCATCCATGGTAACAACAACATTGCCGCGCGCGGCAAAAACACCGGAACGCACTGCCGCACTCTGGCCGGATGAACGGTCATGGCGCAAATGGCGTAGCGGCTTGCCTGCATGGATGCGTCGGGCAATCACGTCGCTTGTCGAGTCCGTCGAACCGTCATCGACGACAATCACTTCATAGGCGCGACCCTGCATCGCGGAATCCACTTCATCCAGCAGAAAGGCCAGATTGTCCGCCTCGTTACGGCAGGGGATGACCACGGAGATTGTCGGTGTTTCCACGCAGAGTGTTCCTTCGTTCCTTGCGCTATTCTTCAAGCGCAGGCTCCATTTTCGATGTCTGGAGGCCCGATATCGCGCAAGCCGCGGCTAGTTTTTTCAACATCGGCTTTTTCCCGAAACCGATAATCACTTTCGGGGCCGATGCTCTAGCACTGAATACCCGAAGAAGCCAAGATGCTTCAAGAAATCGTGAGCCAAGCCAAATAGAAGAGAATACCGCCGTTTCTTAGCCGGACTTCGACGGAGACGGAAGGGTCTCCGCCAGCCAATCCAGAAATTTCTGCGTCACTTCGTTCCGATTAATGTCGTTGAGGCTTTCATGGCGGGTTTCTGCGAGGATCAGGCAGGTCACCCGTGTGAACCCCATGCGCTGCATGCGTGCCGCCAGTCTGGAGATGGCGGCTCCCTTGGCGGTAGCGGGATCTTCGCTGCCGCCGACCAGATGAAAGGGCAGGCTGCGCGGGATCTTGCTGAAGTTGCGGTCATCCGCACCACGCGCGGTCATGTGCACGAGATCGAGCCACAGCGATACGGTGGCGTCGAAGCCGCAGAGTGGATCGGCGACATAGGCCTCGACCTCCGCCGGATCGCGTGACAGCCAGTCGAACGGCGTGCGATGGCCGGGGATGGCGCGGCCCCAAGCGCGGAAGGTCAGTTTCGGCAACAGGCTGCTTGGAACATCCGACCCTTTCAGCATGCGCTCTATATAAAGAAGTGCCACAGCGGCTTTGGCTTCAAGGCCGCCGTCAAAATTGGCATTCCAGATTGCAGCGGCATCCACCGTGTCGGCATGGTCGAGCACATAGTTCAGGGTAATCAGGCCGCCCATGGAGTGTCCAAACAGAACCACCGGCAAGCTGGGATGCTGTTGGTGAATGTGGCGGTTCAGTGCCAGAACATCGTTGATGGCCACATCATGGCCTTGCTTTTGTGAAAACATTCCTCTCGGCGCATGAGCGCCGATATTCATGCCATGGCCACGGTGGTCATGGGCATAGACGTGATAGCCAGCCTCTGCGAGCGCTTTGGCAAACCGGCCATAGCGCGCGGAATGTTCGGCAAGACCGTGGCAGATTTGAACGACCGCCCGTGGCGCATCGGCAAGCGCGCTTCGAAACGGCAGTTGCGTCGCGTCGGACAGGGAGATGGGATGAACGGTTTCAAACGACATTTCGCCATCTGATTTTATGCCGCGCAAATAGTCAATTCCCCCGTTGAGCGCGGCATTAAAAGAGGCATGACAACGTTGTATGAGCGAATTTTAGGCAAAAGCGTTTTTTGTGCAAATTCTGCTTGAAATGCGTGAAAAGCTGGGCAAATCTACGCTCAACGGGGAAATACAGGGGCTTTGACGGACATAAAGGGCGTCATTTAGAGAAATCCAAGCCATCATTTGCAGGCCGTCCGATGAAAGGGAGGAAACTTTCGCGGACGGTGGCCAGAGGGGAAACCGGGTGACGGAAATATCCGCGCCCGGTTTCATTCTTTTAAGCTCAAATTTTCAAGCGCGTGCTTCTTCGGGCAATGCCTTGCCCGTCATTTATGTTTTACGCGATGGCGTTTGCGTCCGCTCTTTATTTGGCCTACATACGCGTCAGCAATTTCCGCGCGGTTCGGCTTCATTCGAACCCACCCGCGCTTTCCAACCCGTGGAGACGACGCGCTTTATGGCACGCCAATTCATTTATCATATGTCCGGCCTGAACAAGGCTTACGGCGCCAAGAAGGTTATCGAAAACCTTCACCTGTCATTCTATCCAGATGCTAAGATCGGTATTCTCGGCCCCAACGGCGCCGGTAAGTCAACGATCCTCAAGATCATGGCCGGTCTCGACAAGGAATATACCGGTGAAGCGTGGCTCGCCGATGGCGCTACTTGCGGTTATCTCGCGCAGGAACCGCATCTCGACCCAGAAAAGACTGTGCTCGGCAACGTTATGGAAGGTGTGGCTGCGAAGACCGCCATTCTTGAGCGTTACAACGAGCTGATGATGAACTATTCTGATGAAACCGCCGACGAAGGCGCGGCGCTTCAGGACGTCATCGACAGCCAGAACCTCTGGGATCTGGAAAGTCAGGTTGAAATGGCGATGGAAGCGTTGCGCTGCCCGCCAGCCGATGCCGATGTCACCAAGCTTTCGGGCGGCGAGCGTCGCCGCGTTGCACTTTGCAAGCTGCTGCTTTCGAAGCCTGATCTGCTGCTGCTCGACGAACCAACCAACCACCTTGATGCTGAAACCACCGCTTGGCTGGAAAAGCATCTGCGCGAATATCAGGGCGCTGTCCTGCTCATCACGCACGATCGCTACTTCCTCGACAATGTGACCGGCTGGATTCTCGAACTCGACCGCGGTCGTGGCATTCCTTACGAAGGCAACTACTCGGCTTATCTCGAAGCCAAGGCCAAGCGTATGATTCAGGAAGGACGTGAAGAAGATTCGCGTCAGAAAGCTCTTGAACGCGAGCGCCAGTGGATCGCCGCAAGCCCCAAGGCACGTCAGGCGAAGTCGAAAGCCCGTATCAAGGCTTACGATCAGCTGGTTGAAGCTGCGGAAAACCAGCGTCCGGGCGATGCCCAGATTCTGATCCCGGCAGGCGAGCGTCTCGGCCAGGTGGTTATCGAAGCGGAAGGTCTGACCAAGTCGTTTGGCGACCGTATGCTCATTGAAAATCTGACCTTCAAGCTGCCTCCAGGTGGCATCGTTGGTGTTATCGGCCCGAACGGCGCCGGTAAGTCGACGCTGTTCAAGATGATCACTGGTCAGGAAAAGCCGGATTCGGGTTCGATCCGCATCGGTGATACCGTGCATCTTGGTTACGTTGATCAGAGCCGCGATCACCTCGACCCGAACAAGAATGTCTGGGAAGAAATCTCCGGCGGCAACGACATCATCAAGCTTGGCAAGTTTGAAATGAACTCGCGCGCTTATTGCGGCGCGTTCAACTTCAAGGGCGGCGATCAGCAGGCCAAGGTTGGCAATCTTTCCGGTGGTCAGCGCAACCGCGTGCATCTTGCCAAGATGCTGCAGGCAGGCGGCAACGTTCTGCTCCTCGATGAACCGACCAACGATCTTGATACGGAAACGCTGGCAGCGCTTGAAGATGCGCTCGAAAAATACGCTGGCTGCGCTGTTATCATCAGCCACGATCGCATGTTCCTCGATCGCCTGGCGACGCATATCCTCGCTTTCGAAGGCGACAGCCATGTTGAGTGGTTCGAAGGCAACTTCGAAGACTATGAGGCGGACAAGGTCCGTCGTCTCGGACCGGAAAGCGTCAACCCGAAGCGGGTGACGTATAAGCCGCTTACCCGATAATGACTTCCAAGGCCGGTGCATCGCACCGGCCTTTTCATTTGATGAAAGGAAAGACGATGAAAGACTGGTCCGCAAAACAGTATCTGAAGTTTGAAGATGAACGCAGCCGCCCGGCGCGCGATCTTCTGGCACAGATACCCCTGACAGCGCCGCGCAAGGTGGTGGATATCGGTTGTGGACCCGGCAATTCGACCGAGCTTCTCGTGGAGCGCTGGCCGGATGCGCAGATCTCGGGTTTCGATACGTCGCCCGATATGATCGACAAGGCGAAGGCCCGTTTGCCGGATGTGGAGTTCTTCATCAGCGATGCCGCCAGTTTCGAGCCGGATGCCGAAACAGACGTGTTGTTCTCCAACGCCGTCTTCCAGTGGTTGCCCGATCATATCGAGCAGTTGCAGCGGCTTTTGTCCTTGCTGCAGCCGGGCGCATTTCTGGCGATTCAGATGCCGGATAATATGGGCGAGCAAACCCATGTCGGGATGCGCGATGTTGCCAAGACTGAGCCTTTTGCAGCCAAGATCGGCAAGACGGGCAGGGGACCTTTGCCGCCTGTCGCCACCTATTACGATGCCTTGGTCGCCGACGCGGCGCGGATTGATATCTGGCACACGATCTACAATCATCCGCTCGCCAGTGACGATGCAATCGTGGAATGGCTCAAGGGCACCGGCCTTCGACCATTCCTCGATCCGCTGGATGCCGACGAGCAGGCGGCCTATCTCGCAGCCTATAAGGAGCGTATCGCGCCGCATTATCCGACGACTCGCGACGGCAAGGTGCTGCTTCGATTCCCGCGTATCTTCATGGTTGTTCAGAAGCGATAATCATGCCGAAACCGGTCACTACACGGGGATGTGATTGATGCTCTCCGTGTCGATGGTCGGGTTGATCTAGAATTTTTCCAATTATTTCAAAGAACTGCGGTGGGCGGTGGCAGTTGAATTGCCATCGCCCGCTTTGCTATTGCTTATAAGTCAATAGATTGCATGCAAACGATTTTGCACCTATGGTCTGGTCGCATTCTGGACCTGCGCTAAATTAGCGAGCATCCTTATAACGTTGCGTCATCCAACATTATCGCTGTCGTTCGATGTGGGTAGCAGAATCCGCTTTTGGGAGTTTTTAACATGAGCAATGCAGGAACGCATGAGGATGCCAATGGCGAGGTCGAAGCGGCGCATGACGCCCACGATACGCGCCGTCGTGTCTATGCGATTGTGGCCAGTGCCTCGGGTAATCTGGTCGAATGGTATGATTTCTATGTTTATTCGTTTGGTGCGCTTTACTTCGCGTCGCAGTTTTTCCCCGCTGAGGATCAGACCAGTCAGCTTTTGAACGCGGCTGCGATTTTCGCGGCAGGCTTTCTGATGCGCCCGATCGGCGGCTGGTTGTTTGGCCGTATCGCCGACAAGCTGGGCCGTCGCACATCGATGCTGATTTCCGTCACCATGATGTGTTTCGGCTCGTTTGCCATCGCTATTCTGCCGACCTACGCATCGATTGGTGTGTTGGCTCCGGTGCTGTTGCTGATCGTGCGTCTGTTGCAGGGCCTTTCGGTCGGCGGCGAATATGGCACGACCGCGACCTATATGAGTGAAGTGGCGCTTGCAGGCCGTCGCGGCTTCTTCTCGTCGTTTCAGTATGTCACGCTGATCGGCGGCCAGCTTCTGGCCGTGCTGGTAATTGTGCTCCTCCAGTTCATGCTCACATCCGAGCAGCTTCATTCCTGGGGCTGGCGCATCCCGTTCGCAATCGGCGGTCTTGCGGCCATCGTGGCGCTCTTTCTGCGCCGCACGCTGCATGAAACCACGACTGAAGAAACCCGCAACAGCAAGGCTGCCGGCAGCTTCGCCACCATCTGGAAGCATCACCGCAAGGCGTTTCTGGTCGTTGTCGGTTTCACGGCAGGTGGTTCGCTCGCCTTCTATACCTTCACCACCTATATGCAGAAATATCTGGTCAACACCGCCGGTATGAGCAAGGAAACCGCCAGTGAAACGATGACCTTCGTGCTGCTGGCCTATATGCTCATGCAGCCGCTGTTCGGCGCGCTGTCCGACAAGGTTGGTCGCAAGACCATGATGATCGGCTTCGGCGGTATTTCGATCCTCACGACGATCCCTTTGATGACGCTGATCGGCTCAGTGCAAAGCTCGACCATGGCCTTCATCTATATCGTGATCGCGCTGGCTGTGGTGAGCATGTACACCTCCATCAGCGGTATCGTGAAAGCCGAGCTTTTCCCGGCGGAAGTGCGCGCACTCGGCGTTGGTTTCTCCTACGCTATCGCCAATGCGATCTTTGGTGGCACGGCGGAATATGTCGCGCTGTGGTTCAAGCAGCAGGGCATGGAAAGCGGCTTCTTCTGGTACGTGACCATCATGATGGTCATCGTCTTCGCGGTCAGCATCTTCATGCCGAACCCGCGCAAGCACGGCTATCTGCAAGGGCATGGGTCTGTCGATTAAGCAGACCAACACCGAAAACAATCAAAACGCCGCCTCCGGGCGGCGTTTTCACATCTCCACCGCTTCGTCGTCTTCCGGCGACAAAAGCCGTGTTGCGCGCCATTCCGTCAGCTTTGAATTGATTGCATCCAGCACGAAGAAGCGGGCGGAATCCTTGTCGTATCCGTCATCGCGCAACGTGTCGTAATCGGTATGGGCATGGCGCACATGCGCCACAGTGGCAAGCCATACCGCCGTGGATGGCGGCAGCGTCTTCATATGCGGGGCGAGAGCCGCCGCTCTGATCGGCTCGGAATCTGAATAGGGAACCGCCGGAAGCAGCAATGTGAGCGATTTGGCGATTGCCTTTTGACGCATAGTGCTCGCACGCATGGCGCTTTCCTTTTCTCCATTCGCTGTGAACGAATCCCCAGCTCGATTCATTCTGCCATGAAAAGCGCTTGCATAGGAATGTCTTTCCATATAAACATATCTTTATATGTTTTTAAGCGCAGCGTGGGTTGCGCACCCAACGGAAGAGCTGAAGATATGGCCGGTTTGCAATTGCAACTCGATCAGATGGTGGATGTGTTGAAGGCGGTGGCAGAGCCAAGCCGGCTGCGCATTCTGGCGCTTCTGGCGCGGGGTGACCTGACGGTTTCCGATCTGACGACCATTCTCGGCCAGTCGCAGCCGCGCGTGTCACGCCATCTCAAGCTATTGGGCGAAGCAGACCTCATCGACCGCTATCAGGAAGGGGCATGGGCCTATTTCCGGTTGGCGGATAATGCGATTTGCAGTGATCTGGCGCGCGGCTTGCTGGCGCGTCTCGACCGCTCCGATGCTCTTGTCGAGCGCGATCTGGAGCGGCTTTCACAGGTCAAGTCCAGCCGTCAGGAAAAGGCAGCGGCCTATTTCAGCGCCAATGCGGGTAGCTGGGGCGAAATCCGCAAACTGCATGTTTCGGAGAATGCGGTTGAAACCGCACTCAAGAAAATCGTCGGCGAAAAGCCGTTTCAAGCCATGCTCGATGTCGGAACCGGCACCGGGCGCTTGCTGGAGCTTTTCGCACCGCTTTATGCACGCGGTCTTGGCATCGACATCAATCGCGACATGCTGGCCGTCGCCCGTGCCAATCTCGATCTTGCGGCCATCGGCAATGCGCAGGTGCGCCAGGGCGATGTTTATGCCCTGCCGGTCGAACGCGAGAGCTTCGATCTGGTGACGATCCATCAGGTGCTACACTTTCTGGACGATCCGCTTTCGGCGATCCGCGAAGGCGCGCGGGCGCTGCGCCCGAATGGTCGTTTACTGATCGTCGATTTTGCGCCGCATACGCTCGAATTCTTACGCGAAGACCATGCGCATTTGCGCCTCGGCTTCAGCGACGAGCAGATGCTGGGCTGGATGAAGGAAGCTGGCCTTGAGCCTGAAAAGACGCTGGAACTCAAGCATGATCCCGAAAAGTTGTCAGACTTTTCGGACAAGATCATGCGTAAAAACAATGAGACTGCCCCGAAGGGTGCAAGCGGCGATGAGGGACTGACCGTCAAGCTTTGGCTTGCGCGCGATCCGCGCCTTCTCATTGCCGATCCGGCAACGAATGAATCAAGCATGACGGAGACAGTGTGATGGGTTTTTATGGTCTTTCCCGCCGACCGGATGTCGGCCAGACCACCCGGGTATCATTCGAATTCTTTCCGCCCAAATCGGAAGAGATGGAACAGCGCCTCTGGGAAACGGTCACACGGCTGGCGCCTTTGCAACCGGAATTCGTGTCCGTCACCTATGGTGCGGGCGGCTCGACGCGTGAGCGTACAATCCGCACCGTTGCACGCATTCTGAAGGAAACCGATATCCAGCCTGCGGCGCATCTGACCTGTGTGGATGCAACGCGCGAGGAAGTCGACCGTGTGGTGCGCGAGTTCGCCGATCTCGGCGTCAACCGTTTCGTGGCCCTGCGCGGTGATCCGGCTGCGGGTATTGGCGAAAAATATGTGCCGACAAGCGGCGGTTATCTGAATGGCGCTGATCTGGTCGGCGGTCTGCGCCAGATTTCAGATTTTGATATTTCGGTTTCGGCCTATCCGGAAAAGCATCCGGAAAGCCCCGATTTCGCAACCGATATCGACATGCTGAAGCGCAAGGTGGACGCTGGCGCAACTCGCGCCATCACGCAGTTCTTCTTCGAAAACGATCTTTATGAGCGTTATGTCGAGCGCGTGCGCCGGGCGGGGATTTATATCCCCATCGTTCCGGGCGTTTTGCCGGTGCATAATTTCAAGCAGGTCAAGAATTTCTGCGCTCGTTCCGCGACGCATATTCCGGCCTGGCTGGCAGAGCGCTTCGACGGGCTGGAAAACGACCCGCAGACGCATCAGCTGGTGGCTGCGGCCATTGCCGCCGAACAGGTCATGGACCTGATCGAGCGCGGCGTGCAGGATTTCCATTTCTATACGATGAACCGCGCTGATCTGCCTTATGCGATCTGCCATATGATCGGTATTCGCCCGAAGACCGAAGCGGCCTTGGAGCCTGCGTAAAATCCTTGCATGACCAAGAAAAAAGCCCGCCGTTTCGGCGGGCTTTCTGTTTCTTGCGAGACCGGTCTATCCTCGAAACCTGTGTCGCCGTAATCGTCTGATGCGCCTGCTTTACGGTATGACGCCTGCTATCAACGCTGCAACAAATGCAAATGCTGCACAGATCATGAGGACATTCAAAGATCGTGTCAGTCCCATCGGTCTGTCTCCTTCATATGCGCCAGACAAGCGTCCGGCACGCGCTGGTAGAGATTGGAATCTAAGCGCAAAAAGCCGAGAACAAAAGAAGATTTCGTGCTGCAACTTGGCGTGATTGTGAAAAAAACCTTCTGTTTACCACCTAAGTTATTGAAATTTCTGACCTGAAAAATCTGTTCACATTTCATGAAAAAGACACAGAACTGACAGGATTTACGGGGTAATCGCCACAATTTCCACAGGCTGTTTGCAGCGATACCCCACTTTTCGTCAGCGGATCAGGGCGAGAAACGCCGACAGAGTCACCACGGAAATGACCGTCGAATAGAGAATGACATTGGAGGTGATGGCCGCCTCACGCCGATAATGTTCGGCGAGCATGAAAGGGCCGGTGCCCGTCGGCAAGGCGGCGAGAAGGGCGGCGCTTTCCGCCATAAGCGGCGGCAGTCCGAAGACATAGACGGCAAGCAGCCATGTGGCGAGCGGCTGGACGATCAGCTTGACTGAAACGAGGAAGGCAATGGCGTTGACGCTTTCGCGCTCGACCTTGCGCGACTGCGCGAGGAACAGGCCAAGCGCTACAAGCGCGCAAGGCGATGCTGCGCCACCGAGCATTTTCAGAAAAGTTTCGGCAGGGGCGGGGATCGTCAACCCGAGGAAAGAGAAGATCGCTCCAAGTGCTGGTGCAAACAGCAGTGGATTGCGGATGAGGGACCGGACGACTTTCCAGACGAGATGAAACGGCTTTTTCTCGGTTTGCAGGCCGATTTCAATCAGCACGATCGCAAAGGCGAAAGTGACGCAAACGGTGATGATGATCGAGATGGTGGTTGCGGCCAGAACGCCGGAGCCGAAAGCGATCATCGACAGCGGAATGCCCATATAGCCCGTATTGGGATAGGCGGCATTGAGGCCGTCGAGTGCGGTATCGGCAAGCGGCAGCTTTCCGCGCAACCGCACCAGAAAGGGCAGGACGAAGGCGATGGCGCTGCTCAGCAGAAAGACAGCGATGAAGCCCGGCTGCCAGAGTTCGCTGCCATGCGTATTGGCCATGATGTCGAACAGAAGTGCAGGTAGCGCCAGATAGACCACGAAGCGGTTCAGCTCTGCAATGGCGTGTGGTCCCAGTATTTTCAGCTTGAACGCGCCCCATCCGGAAAAAATGAGCGCAAATACGGGCAGGACAACGAGCAGGGTAGTGAGCATGAAACAGGCATTCGTGGTGAGAGCAGAATAGGAAAAGGCGCGGGGATGATCCCGCGCCTTATGATGTGCTTAGAGCTTGTCCAGAAGCTCCTGGGTGGGCCAGGAATCGGCCGGCATGCCAAGCCGCATCTGTTCGGCGCGCACGGCATCGCGGGTCAGGAGACCGTAAACGCCGTCGATCTTCGCGCCCATATCATAGCCGCGTGCCTGAAGTTTCGTTTGCAGTTCCTTCATTTGCTCCTGCGTCAGACCCGGAATTGGATTGCCGGGATCGAATGCAGGCGCACCGGCAAGGCGCGTCGCAAAATAGGCGGCGGTCGTCGCGTAGACGATGGATTTGTTCCATTCGACGAAGACGTCGAAATTCGAATAGGACAGGAAGGCCGGGCCCTTGCGGCCAAGCGGCAGCAGCAGAGAGGCATCGCCGTCATCCGGTCCGAGTGGACCATTCAGGCCGGTCACACCCTGCTCAGCCCACCAGGAATGCGGCTTGCGATTGGTGCGGATGGCTTCTTCCCAAGGCAGATCCTTGGTGATGCGCACTTCTTCCAGCCACGGTTGGCCGCGTTTCCAGCCCAGTTCGGAAATCATGCGACCGGCGGTCATCATGGCGTCGGGAACGCTGTTCTTCAGATCGACCTTGCCATCGCCGTCGCCATCGACGCCGCGCTCCAGATAATCCTTGGGCAGCAGCTGCATCATGCCGATTTCGCCGGCCCAAGCACCGGTCGTGCTGGCATCGACAACGCCCGTGTCGAACAGCTTGAGCAGTGCGATCAGCTGCGGACGGAAGAGATCCGGACGGCGGCAGTCATAGGAAAGGGTGACGAGCGCGTTCAGCGTGTCGAAATCTCCCTGAATTGCGCCGTAATCCGTTTCAAGGCCCCAGAAGGCGGCGAGAACCGGACCCGGTACGCCGTAGGTTTCTTCAACTTTCTTGAAGACATCGGCATGTTTGACCAGATTTTCCTGGCCTTTTTTCAGGCGCGCTTCAGAGATGAGGCGCTTGGAAAATTCGGTGAAGGTCAGGTTGAAGACAGTCTGCTTGCGATCCCGGTCGAGCACCTTCTGCTCAAGCGATGCTTTGTGCAGCTCGCTGATACCCTTTTCGCCGACACCGGCTTCACGCGCTTCCTTGGCCAGATTTTCGATCCACTGGCCAAGATCGGTTTCGCATTCCGGCTTGGGTGCGTTGACGGCAGTTTCGGTCGGAGCCGCAGGCGCCGGAGAGGTATTGGCAGTCTGCGCATTCGACACCGCGGTCGAAGCGAGCAGGGCGGCTGTCATGATGGAAGCAACAAACTTCATCGGTAACTCACACTCGTTTTGCAGGGAGCAACAGGTCCCTTCCAAGGATTGCTAAAGCTATTGCCCCAACAAGCCATGGAAATGAAGCAAAACTTGATGTGTGAGGTCAAACAGGCCCGTCTTAACGGGCCTTGTTGCTTTCCAGCCACTTTTTCCACGTGGCGGCGTCGCCCGCGAAGACATTGATGTCTGCATCGCCCTTGATGCCCGGAATGACGCCCGTGCCTGTATATTGCCAGAACGTCCACGGATGCGGGCCGTATTTCTCATCCGGATGACCGGCGACCGAGCGCAGCCAGAACGGATAATCCGGTATCTGGCGCAGATCATTGTCGTCGAAGAAATCGACGGTCGTGTAGATGATCGGGCGCTTGCCATAATGCTTTTCAAGCGCCGCAAGGAAGATACGCATTTCCTTGCGCACAACCGCCGCATTGGGCCGCAATTTGCAGGTTGGCGATTGCGGGTTCCATTCCATATCGAGAACCGGCGGCAGCGCGGAAGGATCGCGCGGCACATTCTGGATATACCAGCGGGCCTGTTCGATGGCCGGACGGCAGAAATAATAGAAATGATAGGCGCTGCGGGGAATGCCCGCCTCGCGTGTGCCATTCCAATGCTCGGTAAAACGGTCGTCCACACGGTCGCCGCCCTCGGTCGCCTTGATGAAGGCAAAGGAGATGCCGCTGGCGCGCACGGCGCTCCAGTCGGTGTTGACCTGGTATTTTGAAACGTCGGTGCCGTGGATCGGATAGTGCCACGGCGTCTTGCCTGTCCAGTCATGCGGATCGCGGTCGCCAAAGCGTGGCGCCTTCACTGATCCCGATGGCGGCGGAATGCGGGCGACCGTGCCGTGCTTTTTCACATCAGAAAAATCGTAATCCACTGTCGTACAGGCTGAAAGCAGAACGACGCCCATGCAGGAGGCAAAGCAGGAGCCAAGAAAATTGCGGCTGGCCAGACGGCTCATGAGACGTTTCATGCAGGGTTTCCGGTGTCGCGAATCAGTCCCTACAACGGTTACGCGATCCGCGACCGGTCGTCATCAGCCCAGTGCTGTTCTTGCTCCTAATTTTAAGCAGAAGCGCGAATAACGGCGATCCACGCAAAGCCGCGATAAAGCACGCGGCGTTCCACCGACAGGCCGCGCTCGGCTGCAAGCCGCTCACATACGGCTAACATGTCCTGACGCGGCGTCACATGGAACCAGTCGAGCCATGTGTAGAGGCTACGTTTGAACCATCCGGGCAGGCGGCCTTGATCGCCGAAATCGACGACATGCAGTTCGCCCTCCGGTCCGAGATGCCGGATGCTTTCGCGAATGACCGATTGCCATTGCGGGATCATTGATATGGCGTAAGAAATGAAGATGCGGTCGAAGCCGGTTTGACGGAAAAGCTGCTCGGGATCGAACTGCGCTGCATCTGCGAGTTCAAGCTCAGTACGGCTTTCGATTCCAGCACGTCTGGCGGCGCTGCGGGCCGTATCCAGCATTTCTGCTGAAATATCGATGCCGTAAAGTTTCGCATCGGGGTAGTGCTGCGCCGTTTTGACGAGGTTGCGACCGGTGCCGCAGCCGATTTCCAGAACGCTGCCGCCATCCGGCACATGGAGTGTCGCGATCATCTGGTCGCGACCCAGAAGGTAATATTTGCGGGTCGCATCATAGAAATGGCGCTGATGGCGGTACACCTTGTCCATCAAACGCGCATGGCTTGCACCCTGGCCATTGCCCTGTGCGCTCGCACGGCTTCCTTCCGGGCTTTGCAACATGTCAGGCGTCCTTCAGGACATAGAGGTGAAAGCCGCCATAGATCGACGAGCGGTCGCGGTCGTGCAAAGCGCGGGATTCTTCGGCGCGATATTCCCAGCGGTCGAGGATCTCCGGCTCAACGCGACCCGGCAGCAGGCTCGGTTCGGCGGCGGTACGGAAAATCACGCGAGCGCCCGGCGCGGCAGTACGTGTGATTTCGGTCCAGACGGCATTCAGCTGGCTGTCGTTCATCCAGTCCTGCGCGTCGAGAAGGATATAGCGATCCACCGATGCAGCAGGCTTGGCAGCCAGAAAGTCGGTGTAATTGGCGTTCTGGACGGTCATGCGGTCGGCGCGGGTGCGCACCGTTTCGAAATTGGCGCGTGACAGATAAGGCGGCAGCGGGCCGGTTTCCTCATCGCCGCTATAGCCGCGCCCGAAAGCCTGCCAGGCGAAGTAGTTTTCCGTCAGCGGAAAGCCGCAGGCGAGTTTCTCGAGGCGGCTGCGCAGCACTTCGGCCATATTGCCATTTCCGGCGGTAGCGAGTGCGTCATATTGCTGGGGCGGGATGCCAAGGCCGAACAGCGAAGATTTGCGCGCTGTTGCCCAGCGCACCATGCGCTTTTCGAACAATGGCGCGAGCGCCGTGTCGAAGAAGCTGCGCTGTTCTTCCATAGTGCGCGACTTGAGGATATCGCGCGGGTCGATGCCGTAGAGGCGCGCCACGCGATGCCCCATGCCGATGAACACACCCAGCAGGCCGTGACGGTAGAGGTCGCGCCAGAAGATCGAAATGCGCTGGCGACCGTTCCATTTGCGCTTTTCCCAGTAAGCGCGGCTTTCGGCATCGAGATGCGGACGCACGAAGCGCTTGTAGGCGGCAAGATTGGTCTTGTCGTCTGCCTTGCCATAGAAGCGGTAGAAGGCGCTGTAATCGGGCAGGTTCTTGAGCGCCGCGAGTTTCAGCCGGTTGAAGGCGACATGGGCCTCGTTGAGGTCCACGGCTTCGACGCGGGCCGGATCGGCGGTGAGATAGGACAAGGCGTTACAGCCGCCGGACGCGATGGTGACGATGCGATGACCGGGCTGAATGGCGAGCGCCGTCATGTCCACATCGGGGTCTTCCCAGATCTGCGGATAGACCAGCCCCTTGAAGAGCCAGGCGAACAATCTTTCCGAAAAGCCAGCGCGGGACAGCGCATGGTTCTGGGTTACTGCACGCTTCAGAATGGTACCGTCAGCTGATTGTTCGGCCATAAAATTCCCCTTTGGGACGAATCCCGCGCTTGGTTTCAAAAAGTTAAACACCGGGGCATGACAGGGGATTGACGGATTAATGACCGCTTTCTGACAGCGAAATGCGCGAGTAAGTACCTGCAATCTTGGCGTTTTATTACGGGCAGTAAGACTATTTGAGAGAACCTTTCCTCGTCGCTGCCGTTTTCTTCTGTGACGGTGGGTATCGACAGGACTTCTGTGCCTGATCCAACCGCAAAAGTGGTCGACCGGTAAGGAGCCGGCCGAACACGAAGAAAGCTACGAAGAGAGCAGAGGGGTGTTCTGCGCATATTGCGCCATGCTCAACAGGGATAAGCTCGCAACGAGCAGACCCACGCTAGGAAGGAGAGACAATATGAAGAAGTTTCTGATTACGTCTGTTGCCGCCGTGTCGCTTCTGGGCCTTGCCGCCTGCAATGAGAAGAAGGATGACGGCGCCAGCAACGCTCCCGCACCGGCACCGGCTGCGCCTGCCGCACCTTCGAACCATGATACGACGACCACGCCTGCAACGCCTGCTCCGGCTACTCCGGGAACGGGTACAGGCGGTACAGGTAGCGCACCTGCTAATTAAGCGGGCTTGTTATTTAGCACCAAGCAAGTGCGGGCAAGTTGCAGCCGGTGAGCTGTCATAGTCCCGTATGATAAATGTCATAGGAATGGCGATCCGGGAAACTGGATCGCCATTTGTCCCAGAAGGAATTGCATTGAATGAATGATCCCGCGGCATTTTACGGGAAAGACGGCGCGCAAGCGATTTCCGTGTTTAAACGCAGGCTGTCTTCGGCTATGGCTTTGATCATGAACCGTAACACCTTGTTCTTCGTTGCCGCCATTGTTCTGGTTGCGCTTGCTGCTTGCGGCAAGGGCAATGACGAGAAGGCCGCTGCTCCGGCGCAGGACGGAAGTGCTGTTTCGCAGCCTGCCACACCGGCGGAAGGCGCATCGGACAAAAAAGGTCCGGATCTCGTCAAGGCCTTGCGTGACAATGCCGGTGTGAATATGCCTGAGGAACAGGCCGCTGCCATTGAACGTGCGCGTACCAATGCCGTTTCCGCTGCAAAGGCGGTCGGACAGAATGAAGAACAGGCTCAGGCCGCGGGAGAAGCGGCTGCCGCAACGGCGCAGCGCTCTTTCACTGAGCGCCAGAACGCGGTGCAATCCAACTGAACTGGATCAGTGTTCCGGTTTGATGGTTGAAGCGTAATCAGCGCAATAATCTTTCGGTCCGGCGCATTTCTCATCACAGACCGGTGATAAGAGCATATAAATAATTGTTTTTTCGACTGCGCTTCATGCGGGCGGTTTTCAGCAGCGACGGAATTTTGTAGAACAGAACCATGTCGATTTGGGTTCGCATCGGTGAGTTTGTGGCGTCAGTGACGTCGAACGCCATTACAGGCGTTATCGAGGCTGTGCGCACCGTTTTTGAAGGCGATGCCGATACGCGCAGGCGGGTTGCCTTTTCGATTGCCATGATCGCCCTGTCCGCCAAAATGGCGAAAGCCGACGGTGTCGTGACGCAGGACGAGATACGCGCCTTTCAGGATATATTTGCGGTGCCGCAGGAAGAAACTGCTCATGTGGCGCGGCTTTACGATCTCGCCAAGCAGGATGTGGCAGGCTTTGAAAGCTATGCCCGCCAACTGGCCGGTCTCTGTCAGGAAGGGCAGAGTGAGTGTCATCTTCTGGAAGATATTCTCGACGGGCTGTTTCATATCGCCAAGGCTGATGGCTATGTCCATGAGAAGGAAATGGCGTTTCTGACCGAGGTTGCAGGCATATTCGGTTTTGACGAGGTTGCCTTCGACCGTATCGCGATACGGCATGTGCAGCGCGGCGAGGGTGATCCTTACGCCATTCTCGGCCTTGAGCGCGGTGTCTCGTTCGACGATGCGCGCAGCCGCTATCGAACCCTGGTCAAGCAGCACCACCCCGACCGGCTGGTCGCGGAAGGTCTACCGCTGGAATTCATCACTATTGCCAATGCGCGTCTTGCTGCCATAAACGCTGCCTGGGCAAGCATAGAAAAGCATTTGGAGGCTGCGTAATGCAGGAAACCAGCGGCGCAACCGACACGCAGGACAACGCTCAGGATCAGGAATTGGCGGAACTGGCGCTGGAACAGGCCGATTTTGCGGGCGCTGCGCTCGATCCGTCGCCGAATTTCGGTCCGCGTCGCGACGGCAAGACGCCCGTCTATCTGATCCTGCATTATACGGGGCTGGCGACCGCGCAGGAGGCTGTCGACATTCTCAAATCACCGGAGATGCAGGTCTCGGCACACTATCTCGTTCACGAGGACGGGCAGGTGGCACAGATGGTATCGGAAAAGGCCCGTGCCTGGCATGCAGGCAAGAGCTTCTGGAAGGGCGAGACCGACATCAATTCGGCTTCCATCGGCATTGAAATCGTCAATCCGGGCAATCTGGAAGACTATCCGCTGTTCAAGGACGAGCAGATTGATGCGGTTATCGGCCTTTGCCGTAATATATGCGAGCGCTATGCCATCCTTCCGGAAAACGTGCTGGCGCATTCGGACATCGCACCGGCGCGCAAGACTGATCCGGGCCATAACTTTCCGTGGAAACGTCTGTACGAAGCAGGTATTGGCCACTTCATCGAACCGACGCCGATCCGCGGCGGACGCTTTCTGGCGCGGGGCGAGCAGGGGCAACCGGTGGAGGCCTTGCAGTCCATGCTGGCGCTCTATGGCTATGGAATTGAGATTACCGGTATCTTTGATGAAGCCACGGAAATCGTGGTTAAGGCATTTCAGCGTCACTTTCGGACACAAAATGTAGACGGTGTGGCCGATGTTTCTACCATAGATACCCTCTACAGACTGATTTTTTCCCGACAAAATGTTACCGCCTGAGCAAGCGGCGTTAACGGAACGATTTTCGCAATTTAATTAGAAATTCGTTCAAATTTTCAAAAATTTAGCCGAATCACTTTTTCGACCTCACTTGCCCGGCGGATTGTCTAAAAGCGCCCGTTTGAATCAGTTTTGTTACAACCTGTAAGACGATTTTACTTTTGCAACCAATCTTCGGCTGCATTTCCCCGTCAGATCATCGATTAATCCCGGCGGAAATGGGCCTTGAGAGCCTATACCGAACGGGACCTGGATAAACGGGATCGTCTCCCCCCAAGACGGGCGCTCCCCCATAAGAAACGTTCCAAGACGGTAGGTTATGAAAGTAAAATTTGTTATTGTTAGCGCCCTTGTTGGCGCGATGAGTTCGTTTGGCCTGAATCCGGCGCTTAGCGCCCCTGCAAGTGAACCAACCAACCTCGCAGCTCTTCTCAAGGCGCGTCAGCAGAACAAAGTTGCTGAAGCCGATAAGGCAAAGACTTCGGTTAAAAGGGTGTCGGTCATCACCAACCGTGCCGCGCCTATGGGCAAGGGTTCCAAGTCTGGCGGTTCCAGCCGTTCGACCAAGGGCGGCGGCTATTCGCAGATCATCAATCGCTACGCTTCCACCTATGGCGTGTCGTCCTCGCTCGCTCATGCGGTCGTGCGCCACGAAAGCAATTTCCAGCCGAATGTGCGCGGCGCAGCAGGCGAAATCGGCCTGATGCAGATCAAGCTCTCGACGGCACGTGCCATGGGTTACTCCGGCTCGGCCAAGGGCCTTTATGAACCTGCCACGAACATTCAGTACGGCATGAAGTATCTTGCCATGGCACAGAAGCTCGGCGGCGGCAGCACCTGCGGCACGATCCTGAAATACAATGCCGGTCATGGCGCAACGCGCATGAACCCGATCTCTGCAAAATATTGCAGCTCGGTGAAGGCATATATGGCCGGGCTTTAAGCTTCGCTTTCGGAGTTCGCTCCAGAATTTACGTCGGCGGTTGCGTAGAGTTTCAAGCCGTTTGATGTGAACGAAAAGCCGGTAGCGGTTTTGCTACCGGCTTTTTTGTTGCTTTTTCGGACAGAAGCGAATTTATACGCGATGTCAGTCGGTCGGGCAGCCGCACTTGTCATATGCCGAAAGGCGGCAGGTGAGGAAAGTCCGGGCTCCATGGAAAGACGGTGCCGGGTAACGCCCGGCGGGGGCGACCCCAGGGATAGTGCCACAGAAAGTAAACCGCCTCGTCTTCCGTATCGTTGTTCAGACGCTTTGAGCGAAACGCAACGACAGGGATGACGAGGTAAGGGTGAAAGGGTGGGGTAAGAGCCCACCGCGTCTGCAGCAATGGAGACGGCACGGTAAACCCCACCGGGAGCAAGACCGAATAGGGACGGCGCGCCGGTTCGCAAGGACCGGCAATCGGTTTCCGGATCAGTCGTCCGGGTGGGTTGCAAGAGGCGGGTGGCGACATCCGTCCCAGATGAATGGCTGCCACGTCGGGCGAAAGCCCGGCCATACAGAACCCGGCTTACAGACCGGCTGACACTAATTCGAGATGAGAAAAAGCCCGGCTTTGAGCCGGGCTTTTCTTTGTGCGGCGCGGTTGCTTGGGAGGCGCTGCGCTAGTCCTTTATTTTAACGCGCATCTTTTCCGAAAACCGTTTCACACTTTTCGGGATGCGCTCCAGATGGATCAGATCGGGACACCGCTGAAGAAATCATAGATGAGCTTCAGGTTCAGCACGACAATGATGACGGCGGTGATGGCTGCCAGAAAGGTGACCCAGCGCGGGGCGACCAGCGATCCCATCTTCTTCTTTTCGGCGGTGAACATGACCAGCGGTATCACCGCGAAGGGCAATTGCAGGCTCAGCACCACCTGCGACAGGATCAGGAGTTCTGTCGTGCCCTGCGAACCGTACATGATTGTGACAACAGCGGCGGGAACAATGGCCACAAAGCGCGTGATGGCGCGGCGCAACCACGGTTTCAGCCGGATGCGGATAAAGCCTTCCATGACGATCTGGCCCGCCATGGTGGCGGTGATGGTCGAATTCAGGCCGCAGCACAGAAGCGCGATGGCGAAAAGCGTCGGCGCAAGCGATGATCCGAGCAGCGGGTTGAGCAGGGCATGGGCCTTGTCGAGATCTTCCACGCCGGTATTGCCGGTCGCGTTGAAGCTTGCCGCGGCGAGGATCAGGATCGACGCATTGACCAGCAGTGCGAAGGTCAGTGCGATGGTGGAATCGAGCGTCGAGTAGCGAATGGCCTCGCGCTTTTCAGCGGTGGTGTGCCCATAGTCACGCGTCTGCACGATGCCGGAATGCAGATAGAGATTATGTGGCATGACCGTCGCGCCGATAATGCCGAGCGCTATATAAAGCATGTCCGGGTTGCGGATGATCTCGACCGTTGGCGCAAATCCGAGAATGACCTCGTTCCATTTCGGCTGCGCCATCAGGATCTGAACCAGGAAGCAGAGCGCGATGACGGCCAGAAGCGTCATAATGAGCGCCTCGACGCGGCGGAAGCCCTTGTTTTGCAGATAGAGCACCAGAAGCACGTCGGCGGCGGTGATAATGACACCGATTTCAAGCGGAATGCCGAACAGAAGATTGAGGCCGATGGCCGTGCCGATAACTTCGGCAAGATCGGTAGCGCAGATTGCGAGTTCCGCCAGAAGCCATAGCGGCCAGGCCAGTAAGCGTGGATAGGCGTCGCGGCAGGCTTGTGCCAGATCGCGCCCGGTGGCGATTGCAAGCCGTGTGCACAGCGCCTGCAACAAAACAGCCATCAGATTGGACAGAAGCACGACCGACAGCAGCGCATAGCCGAAGCGGGAACCGCCAGCGAGCGAGGTCGCCCAATTGCCGGGGTCCATATAGCCGACAGCGACAAGATAGCCGGGGCCGACAAAGGCCATGGCCCTGCGAAAGCGCGAACCGGAGCGGTTGACCGCCACGGAGCGATGAACATCGGACATAGAGGCTTCGCCTCGATCCCGCCGCCAGCCTTCAAAGGTGACGTCGTGACCTTCGGACGGGCCCGCACCATGGGGTGTCATTATAAAGACCTTTATTACCAATATGCACTTGCAAACTATTTGCATTTAATAATGGCAGACGGGTGATGCGTCAATAGTGTGGAGGGCGATAAGGGAATAGGGGAATAGGGGAATAGGGGAATAGGGTGGGAACTCGGAGCCTCTGAAAAAATCGTTTGCGCTGAACAAGCGCCCGCGATCCTCTTCCCTTACTCCCTTACTCCCTTACTCCCTTACTCCCTTACTCCCTTACTCCCTTACTCCCTTACTCCCTTACTCCCTTACTCCCTTACTCCCTTACTCCCCTCAATATTCCTGTGCGCTCACGTAAAGGATAACGCTTCATTAAGCTTAATATCCGATAACTGACGAACGAATCCGCCTGATCGTCGCCATGACGGGAAAAGGCCGGAATCCACAGACATAACACAGGATAGCGGGGGCAACTCCCGGGAAAGGAACGGAATGATGGCGAGCCTCGGCGGAGACAAATCTCAAGCCGAAGGGGCTGAAGTCCGTCACGTTCCGGTGTTGATTTCCGAGGTGATTGACGCTCTCAAGCCTCGGCCCGGCGAAGTTATCGTCGATGGCACCTTCGGGGCAGGCGGCTACACCCGTCGCATATTGGATGAAGGCGCCGAAGTGATCGCGATAGACCGCGATCCAACGGCCATCGAAGCCGGGCGCGCCATGGAAAAGCAGTTTCCGGGGCGTCTGCATCTGGTGGAAAGCCGGTTTTCGGCGCTGGATTCAGCTGTAGCGCAAGTGAAGGGAGCAGGCAGCAAAGTGGATGGCGTTGTGCTCGATATCGGTGTTTCGTCGATGCAGATCGATGAAGCCGAGCGCGGCTTCTCCTTCCAGAAGGATGGGCCGCTCGACATGCGCATGTCCAGCAAGGGGCCCAGTGCTGCCGATGTCGTCAATCGTCTGAAAATGGGCGATCTGGCGCGCATCTTCAATTTCCTCGGCGAGGAGCGTCATGCAGGGCGCATCGCACGGATGATCGAGAAGCGTCGCGAGGCGCAGCCTTTCAGCCGCACGCTTGATCTCGCCAATGCGATTGAATCGCTGGTCGGGCGTAATCCCAAAGTGCCTATTCATCCCGCGACACGCGTGTTTCAGGCGCTGCGCATCTATGTGAATGACGAGCTGGGCGAACTGGCCCGCGCGCTTTTGGCAGCAGAACAGGTTTTGAAGCCCGGCGGACGGCTGGTGGTGGTGACATTCCACTCGCTCGAAGACCGCATGGTAAAACGTTATTTCGCGGATCGCGCAGGCGGTAGCGCGGGTTCGCGACACATGCCCGAAACGCATGTGCGTCATCCGAGTTTTACGCCCGCCGTCAAAGGTGCTGTTGGGCCGACGGCGGAGGAAGAAGCCAGCAATCCACGTGCGCGCTCGGCGAAGCTGCGCGCCGGACTGCGGACTGTAAATCCGCCGCTTGAAGATGATCTTTCGCTGTTCGGGCTGCCCAAATTGCCTGAAACGCATGAACTGAGCCGGAGTTGAACGAGTGCTGCGTACTTTTGATCTCATCATGATTGCGGCGATGTTGGTGGCAGCAGCTGTCACCTACACCATCAAGTATGACGCCGAAAAACAGGTCGCGGTCATCGCCAAGCTGACGCGCCAGATCAATTCCGAGCGCGATACGATTACGCTGTTGCGGGCAGACTGGGCGCTGATGACACAGCCGGGCCGCCTGCAAAGCCTGACCGGCGTCTATGAAAAAGAACTCAACCTGCAGCCGATCGTGGCCGAGCAGCTTATCCTGAGTGCTGCCGATATTCCGGAACGTCCGCTGGACGACATTCAGAAAATCATTTCCGGCACGGATGAACTGGTCGCAAGCGGTGTCCTCGAACAGGACAAGATCACCACCGGCAGCATCAAGAAGAAGAGCGGGGCAAAGCACTGATCATGCGGCTGAAACTCGGTCTCTCGAAGAAGAAGAACAAAAATGCGATGGACGGTCTGGAGCCGGTCGGCGATGAAAAGCTGGCTGGCAACATGGCTTTTGTCGGGTCCCGTAAAAAGCACGGCAATCGTGCTCGCAACCGTTTGTGGATGGCGATTGCCTGTTTCGTTGGCATCTATGGCGTGATTGGCGGCAAGCTCGTCTATTTCGGCATGATCGGCGGTGAGGATGAAGACGCTTCCGGCCCGGCGGTGCATCAGCTCGCCTCGCGTCCGGATATTCTGGATCGCAACGGTGAAATTCTCGCGACCGACATTAACACCGCTTCGCTTTATGCCGAACCGCGCAAGATCGTTGATCCGGATGAAACCATCGAAATGCTGTCCACGGTGCTGCCCGATCTGGATTGGGAAGCGACCTATAAGCGCCTCAAGAGCGGTGCGGGCTTCGTCTGGATCAAGCGCGGCCTGACGCCGAAGCAGCAGAGCCAGATCATGGCGCTCGGTGTGCCGGGCATCGGCTTCCGCACCGAAAAGCGCCGCTTCTATCCGGGCGGCCCGACCGCATCGCACATCCTCGGTCTGGTCAATGTCGATAACCAGGGCATTGCCGGTATGGAAAAATATATCGACAGCCAGGGTCTGACCGATCTTCGTCTTGCCGGTCTTGCGACCGGTCAGTCGCTTGAGCCGGTGCGCCTGTCCATCGATATTCGCGTGCAGCACATCATGCGCGACGTTCTGGTCAAGGCCATGGAGCGCTATCGCGCCATTGCCGCCGGTGCCGTCGTTCTCAACATCAAGACCGGCGAAGTGATCGCCATGGCCTCGGTGCCGGATTTTGATCCGAACAACCCGGTTAATGCCCTCGACAAGGACCGCCTCAACCGTATGTCGGCGGGCACCTACGAAATGGGCTCGACCATCAAGACCTTCACCACGGCGATGGCGCTCGATTCCGGCAAGTTCACCTTGCAGTCGAAGCTCGATGCAACACGTCCGCTGGTGTTCGGTCGCCAGAGCATCCGCGACTTCCACGGCAAGGGCCGCTGGCTGACGCTGCCGGAAGTGTTCATCTTCTCGTCGAATATCGGCTCCGGTCGCGAAGCCGATGCCGTTGGCATCGAAGGCCATCGCGCCTTCCTCAAGAAGATGGGTCTTCTCGACCGCATGCAGACGGAACTGCCGGAAGTGGCGCGTCCGGTCGAGCCGCGCGTCTGGAAGAAGGTTCATTCGATGACCATCTCGTTTGGTCACGGCATGATGACGACCCCGCTTCAGACGGCTGTGGGTGCGGCAGCACTTATGAATGGCGGAAAGCTGTTCAACCCGACCTTCCTGATGCGTTCTCAGGCTGAAACGGTTGCGCTCGGAGAGAAGCAGGTCGTTCATCCACAAGTTTCTGCTGATATGCGTTATCTCTACCGTCTCAATGCCACCGCTCCGGGCGGTTCGGGCAAGCGCGCGGCGGTTCCGGGCTATCGCGTCGGCGGAAAGACGGGTACGGCTGAAAAGGTAGTTCACGGTCGCTATTCGAAGGATTCGCGCTTTAACGCCTTCCTTGCCTCATTCCCGATCGAAGATCCGGCCTATGTCGTGCTGACCATCATCGATGAGCCGAAGCCGGAACAGGGCAAATTCGGCGCGACCGCGGGCTTCAATGCTGCGCCGATGGTCTATGAAATCATCAGCCGCTCGGCATCCTTCCTGGGCGTCAAGCCTGACTTCGAACTGGATGCGCAACCGGCAACTGTTAGCAATATGAGTGGCGGGCCTGATTTAAAACAGGAATTGCCGCCAGCAATGGTTTCCAACGAATACGACTGATTCGTGCAGCATAGCTTGGGTACGCAACGAAATTTGGATTTGATTGCCATGAAACTGAAGGAAATCGCTCTTTTTACGGAACTGGCCTCCGGCACCGACGGTGAGGTGGAAATCACGGGCGTGACCTCGGATTCCCGCAAGGTCGAACGCGGTTTCCTCTTCGCTGCGCTGAAAGGCGTGAAGGCGGATGGCGCGGCATTTGCTGCGGATGCAATCAAGCGCGGTGCAGCCGCCGTGATCGCGGCCAAGGATGCAGCCATCGACAATGCGAGCGTTCCGGTTCTGCATGTGGACGATCCGCGTCATGCGCTGGCAACAGCTGCGGCACAGTTTTATGGCAAGCAGCCGGAGATCATGGTTGCCGTCACGGGCACCAGCGGCAAAACTTCCGTTGCTTCCTTCACGCGTCAGATCTGGGCTTATGCAGGTTTTCCCGCTGCCAATATCGGTACGACGGGCGTGTTTTCGCCGACCCGCAGTGACTACAATTCGCTGACGACACCCGATCCGGTGGAGCTGCAGCGCGTTCTGGCTGAACTGGCCGACGAGGGTGTAACCCATGCCGCGATGGAAGCCTCGTCGCACGGGCTTGATCAGCGTCGTCTCGACGGCGTGAAGCTGTCTGCTGGAGCCTTCACCAATCTCGGTCGCGATCACATGGATTATCACTCGACCATCGAAGAATATCTTGGCGCGAAGATGCGCCTGTTCGATACGCTGCTGCCGAAGGGCGCGCCTGCGATCATCTTCTCCGACGATCATTTCTCGCAGCAGGCCATCGATGCCGCGACCGCTGCTGGTTGTGATGTGAAGACCGTTGGCCGCAAGGGCAATTTCATCAATCTGAAGCGCGTTGAGCATGAGCGTTTCCGCCAGCATGTCGAAGTGCGCATTGGCGACGAAATCTTTGAAATCGAGCTGCCGCTGGCCGGTGATTTCCAGGTGGCGAACGCACTGGTTGCCGCTGGTCTCGCTATGGTTACGGGCGTGCCTGCTGCCGCTGCCATGCGCGCACTGGAACGCCTGAAGGGCGCGCTGGGTCGTCTTGATCTGGTGGGGGCGACGGAAGATGGCGCACCGGCCTATGTGGATTATGCGCATAAGCCGGAAGCGCTTGAAAATGTTCTGACTTCGGTTCGCCCATTCACCACGGGTCGCGTGATCGTCGTGTTCGGCTGTGGCGGCGATCGTGACAAGGGCAAACGCCCGATCATGGGCGAAATCGCCTCGCGCCTTGCCGATGTGGTGATCGTCACTGACGACAATCCACGTTCGGAAGTACCGGCGCAGATCCGCTCGGAAATCATGGCTGCGGCGACTGGCGCGACTGAAATCGGCGATCGTCGTGAAGCGATCTTCACGGCTGTGTCCATGATGATGCCGGGCGACACGCTTGTGGTTGCGGGCAAGGGACATGAGGAAGGCCAGATTGTCGGCAGCATCACCCTGCCATTCTCCGATCATGCGGAAGTCGCAGCCGCACTGGCCGCCCGTCTTGAGGAGCGTCAGGGATGAAAGACTGGCTGTGGTCATCGGCTGATATGGTTGACGCCATGGGAGGCAGGCCTTTCGGCAAGCTCCCTAAAGGCATCACCGGCATTTCCATCGACAGCCGCACGCTGAAACCCGGCGAGGCGTTTTTCGCGATCAAGGGCGACCTTTTCGACGGCCACGACTTTGCTACGGCCGCAATGGCCGCTGGCGCGGGGCTTCTGGTGGTGGCCGAGCATCGTCTGCCTGCATTCGGCAATCTCAAAGTGCCGATGATCGTCGTGGAAGATGTGCTTGAAGCGCTGATCAAGCTGGGCATCGCATCGCGTGCGCGCTCAAAGGCGCAGATCATTGCAGTGACGGGTTCTGTCGGCAAGACGACGACCAAGGAAGCGCTGCGTCATGTGCTGTCCGGCGTCGGCAAGGTTCATGCCTCGGTCGCATCCTTCAACAATCATTGGGGTGTGCCGCTGACGCTCGCCCGCATGCCAGCCGATACCGATTACGGCGTGTTCGAAATCGGCATGAACCATCATGACGAAATTCGTCCGCTGGTGAAGATGGTGCGCCCGCATGTGGCTCTGATCACGCTGATTGCACCTGCCCATCTTGGTCATTTCGCCAATCTGGAGGAAATCGCGGTCGCCAAGGCCGAGATTTTCGAAGGCATCGTTCCCGGCGGCTATGCGCTGCTGAACCGCGACGACAAGCGTTTCAAGCAGCTGGAAGAACTGGCGGAGAAAGCTGGCGTCGAACATATTTCGACCTTTGGCGAAAATGT
This sequence comes from Ochrobactrum sp. P6BSIII, assembly GCF_014138065.1. NCBI lineage: Bacteria > Pseudomonadati > Pseudomonadota > Alphaproteobacteria > Hyphomicrobiales > Brucellaceae > Ochrobactrum > Ochrobactrum sp. P6BSIII. Next base: position 250,728 of record NZ_JACGXB010000003.1, read on the forward strand.
CCGCGCTGAGTATCGCCTGCGCGAAGTCAAGCTGCACCCGACATGCTCCTGCATGACGGTGAAGATTGGCAATCACGAAGCTGTCGTGAAGGTCAGCATACCGGGCCGTCACATTGTACAGAACATGCTGGCGGTTCTTGGCGCTTGCGACCTCGTCGGTGCTGATCTCGCCAAGGTGACCATGGCCATGGCGACCCTTTCGGCAGAAGGCGGTCGCGGTGCGCAGCATGTGCTGCAACATCCCGATGGCGGCGCGTTTACGCTGATCGACGAAAGCTACAATGCCAATCCTACATCCATGCGTGCGGCGCTGGCACTGCTCCAGTCGTCCAAGCCGGAGGGTCCGAAAGGACGGCGTATCGCCGTTCTTGGCGACATGCTTGAACTTGGTCGCCAGTCCGGAAAGCTGCATGCCGACCTCGCACGGCCCATCGTGGATGCCGAAGTGAGTTCACTTTTTATCGGCGGCCCTGAAATGTCAGTGCTTAAAAACGCCTTGCCGGTTGAAATTCACACCGAATACAGGCAGAGCACCGAAGAATTACTGCCGCTGGTGATAAAGGCGGTCCGTCCTGGCGATGTCATTATGGTGAAATCGTCCAAGGGAATCGGCTTCTCCAAAATCGTCAAGGCTTTCACTAACCAGTTTCCGCCGGTCGAGCCGGCGGAATAGGCGATGGTCGAGGGAATTTTCTCCACATGCTGATGCTTCTCACCTTCTTCGCAGAACACATGACACCGCTCAACGTGTTCCGCTACATCACCTTCCGCACCGGCGGCGCAATGATTACGTCGGCGCTGATCGTGTTCCTGTTCGGCCCGGCGATCATCAACTCGTTGCGCGTCCGTCAGGGGAAGGGGCAGCCGATCCGCGCGGACGGCCCGCAGACCCATTTCAAGAAAGCCGGTACGCCCACCATGGGCGGTCTGATGATCATGACCGGCATTCTCATTTCGTGCCTGCTGTGGGCCAATCTTGCCAGCGTCTATGTCTGGGTTGTGCTGCTGGTCACGGTGGGTTTCGGCGCCATCGGTTTCTATGACGATTATCTGAAAGTGACGAAGCAGTCCGACAAGGGCTTTTCCGGCAAGGCGCGTCTGGGCATTGAATTCCTGATCGCAGCGATTGCCGCCTTCGTTATCATGCGCGCAGGGCAGGAGCCTTTTTCCTCCTCGCTGACCTTTCCATTCGCCAAGCAGTTTGTCATCAATCTGAGCTGGTTCTTCATTCCGTTCGCAGCCTTCGTGATGGTCGGCGCGGGCAATGCCGTGAACCTGACGGACGGTCTCGACGGTCTGGCGATCGTGCCGGTCATGGTTGCCGCCGCTTCCTTCGGTTTCATCGCCTATCTTTCCGGTAATGCGATCTTCGCAGATTATCTGCAAATCCATTTCGTGCCAGGCACGGGTGAACTCGCCGTGGTGCTGGGTGCGGTGATCGGTGCAGGCCTTGGCTTCCTGTGGTTCAATGCGCCGCCTGCCGCTATCTTCATGGGCGATACGGGTTCGCTGGCGCTGGGCGGCATGCTCGGCACCGTGGCCGTTGCAACCAAGCATGAAATCGTGCTCGCCATCATCGGCGGTCTGTTCGTGATGGAAGCGCTTTCGGTGATCATTCAGGTTGGCTCGTTCAAGCTGACCGGCAAGCGCGTCTTCCTGATGGCGCCAATCCACCACCATTTTGAAAAGAAGGGCTGGACCGAGAGCCAGGTCGTGATCCGTTTCTGGATCATCGCCATCATTCTCGCGATGATCGGCCTTTCCACCCTCAAGCTCAGATAACAACAAGACCAGTATCGACAGGCAAGAAGAATGATCCCGATCACCGCCCTTAAAGACAAGACTGTCGCCCTCTTCGGATTGGGCGGGTCGGGCATCGCCACGGCCAAGGCCATTGTGGCCGGGGGGGCGAAGATCATTGCCTGGGACGATAATCCCGACAGTGTGGCCCGCGCACAAGGCGCAGGCATTGCAACGGGCGATCTGAGGCAGGCGGACTGGTCACAGTTCGCTGCTTTCGTGCTTTCGCCCGGTGTTCCGCTGACCCATCCGAAGCCTCATTGGACGGTCGATCTTGCCCGTGCTGCAGGCGTCGAGATCATTGGCGATGTGGAGCTGTTCGTGCGCGAGCGCAATCATATCGCACCTGATTGCCCGTTCATCGCCATTACCGGCACCAACGGCAAATCGACCACCACGGCGCTGATCGCCCATATCATCAAGGCGTCTGGTCGTGACATGCAGCTCGGCGGCAATATCGGTACGGCAATCCTGACGCTCGAGCCGCCAGCGGCAAACCGCTTCTATGTGGTTGAATGCTCGTCCTACCAGATCGATCTGGCGCCTTCGCTGAACCCGACTGCCGGAATTCTGCTGAACCTGACGCCGGATCATCTCGACCGTCACGGCACGATGGAAAACTATGCGGCCATCAAGGCGCGGCTGGTTGCGGCCAGCGGCACGGCGATTATTGGCGTTGACGATCTTTACTGCACGGCGATTGCCGAAAATCTGGCGGCGAACGGCGTCAATGTCGCGCGGATTTCGAAGGAAAAGCATCTCGACAACGGATATTTTGCCGACGGTTCTACCCTGATGCATGCTGAAGCAGGCGAGGTTGACGAATTGGCTTCGCTGGCCGGGATCGGTTCGCTGCGCGGCGCGCATAATGCGCAGAACGCGCTTGCAGCTGTGGCAGCCTGCCTTGCGGTTGGCCTGTCGCTCGATGAAATTCGCGCTGGACTGAAAAGCTTTCCGGGCCTGGCGCACCGCATGGAGCAGGTGGGGCGGCGCGGCAAAGTGCTGTTCGTCAACGATTCCAAGGCGACCAATGCCGATGCGACCGCTCCGGCGCTCTCGTCCTTTCCGAATAACATCTACTGGATCGCGGGCGGCGTGCCGAAAGCGGGCGGGATCGAATCTCTCGGCGGGTTCTTCCCGCGCATTGCGAAAGCCTATCTGATCGGCGAGGCGGCGGCGCAGTTTGCCGCGACGCTCGGTGACAGCGTGCCGTTCGAGATTTCGGATACGCTGGCCGTGGCCGTCGATCATGCCGCGCGCGATGCGGGCAATGATGCAGCCCCGGAACCGGTTGTGCTGCTCTCGCCAGCCTGCGCCAGCTTCGATCAATTTCAGAATTTTGAAAAACGCGGCGATGCCTTCCGCAGCGCCGTATTGGCACTTCCCGGTATCATGCCAATTGGAGGAGAAAGCTGATGGTAAGCCGTGTCGATCGCGGTCCTGTCGCCAACTGGTGGTGGACAATAGACCGCTTCTTTCTCGTAGCCTGTCTGGCCCTGATGGGGCTTGGCATTCTGCTGTCCTTTGCGGCAAGCCCGGCTGTGGCGTCGCGTATTGGTCTCGATAGTTTCCATTTCGTCGAACGTCAGATCGTTTTCATGATCCCGGCGGTCATCGTCATGGTGGGCGTGTCGTTCTTTTCACCGCGGCAGATCAGGCGTTTCGCACTGATCCTGCTTGCCGTTTCCATGGTGCTGATGGTTGCGGCGCTCTTCTTCGGTATTGAAGTGAAAGGTGCGCGCCGCTGGGTCAATCTGGCCGGTATTTCCATCCAGCCGTCCGAGTTCATGAAGCCCGCCTTCGTGGTGGTTTGCGCATGGCTTTTCTCCGAGCGCGAACGCGGCGGCGACATGCCGGGCTATTTCCTTGCCATGATGCTGTTTTGCGCCGTTGCTGGTCTTCTGGTGTTGCAGCCCGATCTTGGTCAGACCATGCTGACCACCGGCACATGGGGCGCGATGTTCTTCCTCGCTGGCCTGCCAATGTTCTGGATTCTGGTTCTTGGCGGCCTAGCCATCTGCGGCGGCTTCAGTGCCTATTTCGTGTTCGACCACGTGGCCGGTCGTATCAACCGCTTCATGACGGGCGAGGGTGATACGTTCCAGGTCGATGCCGGGCGCGAAGCCATTCTGCGTGGCGGCTGGTTCGGGCAGGGTCCCGGCGAAGGCACTGTCAAGCGCATCATTCCCGATAGCCACACCGACTTCATCTTCTCGGTGGCTGCGGAAGAATATGGCATCATCCTGTGCATGATCATCATGTTCCTGTTTGCCTTCATCGTGGTGCGCGGACTTTCCATCGCGCTCAAGGAACGCGATGCGTTTACGCGTCTCGCCGTGTCGGGCATCGTGATCCTGTTCGGCTTCCAGTCGATCATCAACATGGCGGTGAACCTGCACCTGATGCCCGCAAAGGGCATGACGCTGCCGTTCATTTCCTATGGCGGCTCGTCGCTGGTGGCGATTGCCATCACCATGGGCATCCTGCTGGCGCTCACCCGTCGCCGTCCGGAAGCGCGCATGACGCATACGGTCGGACACATGGGTTCAAGTCGAGGCGAGCGCATTCCTGCGCTGTGAGGGGCTGATGGGTAAAGGTGTTATCGTATTGGCCGCCGGGGGAACGGGCGGCCATCTTTTTCCAGCGGAAGCGCTGGCGCATGAGCTGAAATCACGCGGCTGGGACGTGCATCTGGCGACGGATGCGCGTGCGCAGCGTTTTGCGGGCGCCTTCTCGGAAGACCATGTGCATGTGATCCGTTCCGCGACCATTGCGGGCCGCAATCCCTTTGCGCTTCTCAAGACATTCTGGTCGCTGTGGCAGGGCAACCTCGATTCACGTAAATTGTTCCGCCGCCTGAAACCACAGCTGGTTGCCGGTTTCGGGGGCTACCCGACCTTGCCGCCGCTTTATGCCGCGAGCAACATGCATATTCCAACGCTGGTGCATGAACAGAACGCCGTCATGGGCCGCGCCAACAAAGGGCTTGCGGGACGCGTCAAGGCTATTGCAGGCGGCTTTCTGCCGGAAACAGGCGGTGCTTTTTCCGAGAAGACCGTGACGACCGGCAATCCGGTGCGCCCGCCTGTACTTGCGGCAGCTGCCACGCCTTACATGCCCGCAAAGCCTGATGAACGGTTCCGTCTTTTGGTTTTCGGCGGCAGTCAGGGCGCGCAGTTCTTCTCGAATGCGATACCGGCTGCGGTCGCTCTTCTGCCGGAAAAGGAACGTGCGCGGCTTCTAATTACCCAGCAGGCGCGCAAGGAAGACGAAGCTTCGGTGCGCGAGGCTTACAAGGCGCTTGGCATTCCAGCCGATGTGGCTCCCTTCTTCAACGATATGCCCGCACGGATGGCGGATGCGCATTTCGTAATTTCGCGCTCGGGCGCATCGACCGTTTCGGAAATCACCGTGATCGGTCGTCCGGCCATTCTGGTGCCGTTCCCCCATGCGCTCGATCACGATCAGGCGGCCAATGCTGCTGCACTCGCCAGCGCTGGCGGCGGCGAGGTTGTGCGACAGGCGGATCTTTCCCCCGAACGCCTTGCGCAAATCCTGCAATCGGCGATGAATGAGCCGGAAAGGCTCGAAAATCAGGCAAAAGCCGCAAAAAGCGTCGGTAAGCCAGATGCTGCGCGGTTGCTTGCCGATCTGGCAGAGGCTATTGCAGCAGGAAAATCTGTCCAGGAATTTAAAAAAGGAACTCGGTCATGAAAATGCCGCTGAACATCGGGCTCGTCCATTTCATTGGAATTGGCGGCATCGGCATGAGTGGCATCGCCGAGGTGCTGCACAATCTCGGATACAAGGTCCAGGGCTCGGATCAGTCGGACAGCGCCAATGTGCAGCGTCTGCGCGAGAAGGGCATCGAGGTCTTTGTCGGTCACAAGGCGGAAAACCTTGGCGACGCGGAAGTCATCGTTGTTTCTACGGCTATCAAGAAGACCAATCCCGAGCTGGCCGCTGCACGCGAAAAGCTGCTACCCATCGTGCGTCGCGCCGAAATGCTGGCCGAGCTGATGCGCTTCCGTCGTGCGGTCGCCATCGGCGGTACGCATGGCAAGACGACCACCACCTCGATGGTGGCGGCGTTGCTTGATGCAGGGCATCTCGATCCGACCGTTATCAATGGCGGCATCATCAACGCCTATGGCACCAATGCCCGCATGGGTGACGGCGACTGGATGGTGGTGGAAGCCGACGAAAGCGACGGCACCTTCCTCAAGCTGCCCGCCGATATTGCGGTTGTAACCAATATCGATCCGGAACATCTCGACCATTACGGCAATTTCGACAATGTGCGCGCTGCTTTCGCGCAGTTCGTGGAGAATGTGCCATTCTACGGTTTTGGCGTCATGTGCCTCGATCATCCGGAAGTGCAGGCGCTTGTCAGCCGTATCGAAGATCGCCGCATCATCACCTATGGTCAGAACCCGCAGGCGGAAGTGCGCTTCGTCAATCAGCGCATGGAAGGTGCAGCGAACCTGTTCGACGTCGTCATCCGTTCGCGCAAGGGCGAGACGGTCGAAATCAAGGATCTGCGCCTGCCGATGCCCGGCCAGCATAACGTATCCAACGCCACGGCTGCCATCGCTGTCGCGCATGAACTGGGCATATCCGCCGACGATATCCGTCGCGGCCTCGGCTCATTCGGTGGCGTGAAGCGCCGCTTCACCCATACGGGTTCGTGGAATGGCGTCGAAATCTTTGACGATTACGGTCACCACCCGGTGGAAATCCGCGCAGTGCTGAAAGCCGCGCGCGAAGCCACAAGCCAGGCAGGCGGTCGCGTGATCGCCATTGTGCAGCCGCATCGCTATACGCGCCTGCACAGCCTGTTCGACGAATTTGCTGCCTGCTTCAACGATGCTGACACCGTCATCGTTACGCCGGTCTATACGGCTGGTGAAGACCCTATCGAAGGCGTGAACTCCGAAACGCTCGTCAGCCGCATCAAGACGGCGGGCCATCGCGATGCGCGTTATGCCAGCGGACCGGAAGCATTGGCTCCACTCGTTGCTTCTATCGCGCAGCCGGGCGACTTTGTGGTCTGCCTCGGTGCGGGCAACATCACGCAATGGGCTTATGCGCTGCCCAAGGAACTCGCCGAACAGGGTAAGAAGTAATGGACTATCACCCGATGGAAAGCGGCGAGACGCTTCTCAAGAAGCTCGACGGCAAGCTGTCGGGCCTGCGCGGGCGTCTGACGCCCGATACGGGCATGGACAAGATCACCTGGTTCCGTGCCGGTGGTCCGGCACAGGTTCTGTTCCAGCCTGCCGATGAGGAAGACCTGTCGAATTTCCTGAAGGCAGTGCCGGAAGAAATTCCAATCCTCGTGGCCGGTATCGGTTCCAATCTACTCGTCCGCGATGGCGGCGTGCCTGGCTTTGTTGTCAGGCTCTCCGCAAAGGGCTTTGGCGAGGTGGAGCGCGTCTCCGAAACGCAGCTTAAGGCAGGCACAGCGACGCCAGACAAGCGCGTGGCTGCGGCGGCGCTTGAGGCGGGGCTTGCGGGCTTCCATTTCTACCACGGCATTCCTGGTGGCATTGGCGGGGCGTTGCGCATGAATGCGGGCGCCAATGGCGTGGAAACACGCGAGCGCGTCGTGGAAGTTCGGGCGCTTGACCGCAAGGGCGAGCTGCATGTGCTTTCCAATGCCGATATGGGCTATGCCTATCGCCATTCTTCGGCATCGCCGGAGCTGATATTCACCTCGGCGCTGTTCGAGGGCGTTCCGGGTGACCGCGAGGATATTCAGCGCGCCATGGACGAGGTGCAGCATCATCGTGAGACGGTGCAGCCTGTGCGTGAAAAGACCGGCGGTTCAACTTTCAAGAATCCTGAAGGCACATCTGCCTGGAAGGAAATCGACAAGGCTGGCTGTCGTGGATTGCGCGTCGGCGGTGCCCAGATGTCGGAGATGCACTGCAATTTTATGATCAATACCGGCACCGCGACCGGGCATGATCTGGAGACTTTGGGCGAGACAGTTCGCGCAAAAGTTTTCGAGAACTCGGGGATTCGCCTCCACTGGGAGATCAAGCGTCTCGGTTTGTTCCGCGACGGCGAGCGCGTAGAAGAGTTTCTCGGCAAAGTTTAATAAAAAAAATGCCCGGATTTTCTGCCTGAAATTCCGGGCTTTTTTGCCTTCGCAAGCGACGCGTAAGCTTCGTCCCTTTTGATAGGGTCTTGTCACGGAATCAATCCTCTGATTCTTTATGGTTAACCACACAGTGATTTGATTCGGCAGGATTTTCCTGCCGTGGGTGTCTGCGGCCTGCGCCGCTGGACTGTTCGGACTCTGTTCTTGATTCACCGCGCAGGGGATTGCGCAGAGGGGATGCTTAACATGACGGGAAAACACGTCGCCGTTTTGATGGGTGGATTCTCCTCCGAGCGTCCTGTCAGCCTGTCGTCTGGCGCGGCCTGTTCAAAGACCCTCGAAGAGTGCGGTTACCGCGTGACCCGCATCGATGTGGATCGCAACGTCGCAAGTGTTCTCGCCGAGCTGAAGCCTGATGTCGCCTTCAATGCGCTGCATGGTCCGTTCGGTGAGGATGGTGCCATTCAGGGCATCCTCGAATATCTCCAGATTCCCTACACGCATTCCGGCGTTCTCGCTTCGGCGCTCGCCATGGATAAGGATCGCGCCAAGAAGGTTGCTGCGGCCGCTGGTGTGGCTGTTGCGCCGTCGCGTCTGATGAACCGTTTCGACATCGGTTCCGAGCATCCGATGGAGCCGCCTTATGTCGTCAAGCCGGTGCGTGAAGGCTCCAGCTTTGGCGTCGTGATCGTCAAGGAAGACCAGACCCATCCGCCGCAAATCATCGGCTCTGCCGACTGGAAATATGGCGACGAAGTTCTGGTCGAAAGCTACATCGCCGGGCGTGAACTGACCTGCGCCGTGATGGGTGATCGTGCCATGGACGTCTGCGAGATCGTTCCGGTCGGTCATCAGTTCTACGATTATGATTCAAAATATGTTGCAGGCGCATCAACTCACGTGTGTCCGGCAAAAATTTTACCAAATATTTACCAAAAAATACAAACAATGGCCCTTACGGCGCATCGGGCAATCGGGTGTCGGGGCGTAAGCCGGTCGGACTTCCGTTTCGATGATCGTTTTTCAGAAGAAGGCGAAGTTATCTGGTTGGAAGTTAACACCCAACCGGGAATGACCCCCACATCGCTCGTGCCTGATATCGCCAAAGCGGCTGGTATCTCTTTCGGTGAATTGTTGAGTTGGATGGTGGAGGACGCGTCTTGTTTGCGTTGAACGGCAAAAATGATGGATATAGGCGCTCGGGCGCGATGCGAGACGCATCGGCGATGAATGTCGCATTCGTCCTGCCACGCTTTCTGCGCAAGCCGTTTCGCTTCGCCGCCCGTCTGTTTCAGGGCAATGTCAGCATTCCGCGCCATGCTGGCACGATCGGCATGCTGGGCTTCCTCGGCGCTACCGGCCTTTATGGCATGGTCATCGGCAATCATTCTCAGGAGGTGGTGAAGGCCACGGCCTCGACGCTCGGTTTCGCTATCGAGGATGTTAAGGTTGTCGGCAATCACGAGACCTCCGATATCGATATTCTGGGTCAGCTTAACCTTGATGGCGAGACGTCGCTGGTGGGCTTGAGCGCTGAAGAAGCGCGCGCCTCCATCGCGCAGTTGCCGTGGGTTGAAAGTGCGGAAGTGCGCAAGGTTTATCCGGGCACGGTTCAGGTTGCGCTGCACGAGCGTCAGGCTTTCGCCATCTGGCAGAACGACAAGGAACTGTCGCTGATCGATGCCGAAGGCGACACCATCGTGCCTTTCCGCGCCGGTCGTTACAACACACTGCCGCTCGTCGTCGGTGACGGCGCCCAGAAGGTCGTCAAGGGCTTTGTCGACGAGGTCGCAAACTATCCGGCGCTGGCTGGCAAGGTTCGCGCCTATATCCGCGTTGCGGACCGTCGCTGGGACCTGCTGCTGGACAACGGCGTGCGCGTGATGCTCCCGGCGGAAGACCCGTTGAAGGCTTTGGCGCAGATCCAGAAGCTCGATGAAGAAAAGCATCTTCTGACTCGCGATATCATGGCGGTCGATCTCCGCCTGGATGATCGCATCACCGTTCAGCTGACGGCAAGCGGTATGGAACAGCGCCAGAAGTTCCTGGCGGAGCGTAAGAAAGAATTGGCCCGCACGGGGAAGCGCGTATGAGTATTCTGGGCGGTAAGGGATCATCTCAAGGCGGAACTGCAGGGCGCAAGGTGCGCCTGCTCACGGTTCTGGATGTTGGCTCAAGCAAGGTGTCCTGCGTCATCGCAAGGCTGCGTCCGCATGAAGGCGGCGCGCTTCTGCCAGGCCGCACGCACCGCATGGAAGTGCTCGGCATCGGCCATCAGCGTTCGCGTGGCGTAAAGTCCGGCGTGATCATCGATCTCGATGCCGCCGAACAGTCCATCCGTCTCGCAGTGGATGCCGCAGAACGCATGGCCGGTCTGACGGTCGACAGCCTGATCGTGAATATTTCGGCTGGTCGCCTCAAGAGCGAAAGCTTCACCGCGAGCGTCAATCTCGGCGGTCATGAGGTCGAGCAGACCGATATTCGCCGTGTTCTCGCAGCTGGTGCGAAGCAGGCTCTGGCCGCAGAACGTCACCTCGTTCACTCGCTGCCCATCGGCTATACGCTCGATGGCGAGCGTGGCGTGCGCGACCCGCAGGGCATGCTGGGCGACAGCCTGGGCGTCGATATGCACGTGCTGACGGCTGACGCGGCTCCGCTGCGCAATCTCGAGCTTTGCATCAATCGCTGCCATCTGTCGGTCGAAGCCATCGTCGCAACGCCTTATGCAAGCGGCCTGTCGGCTCTGGTCGGCGATGAAGCCGAAATGGGCGCAGCCTGCATCGATATGGGCGGCGGCACGACGACGATATCCGTCTTCTCCGAAGGCAAATTCATTCACGCCGATGCGGTTGCCATCGGCGGCAATCACGTCACGATGGACGTGGCGCGCGGTTTCTCCACTCGTATGGAAGACGCCGAACGCCTGAAGGTCATGTACGGCTCGGCGCTGTCCAGCGCTGCCGATGACCGCGATCTCATCTCCGTCTCGCCGATTGGCGATGACGAGCGTGATGTACCCAATCAGTATCCGCGGTCGGTTTTGACGCGGATTATCCGTGCAAGAGTGGAAGAAACGCTGGAACTGGTTCGCGACAGGCTGAACCAGTCAGGCCTCGGACACATTGTCGGCAAGCGTGTGGTTTTGACCGGTGGCGCAAGCCAATTGCCGGGAATGCCCGAAGCAGCCAGACGAATCCTTGCAAGAAATGTACGAATCGGGCGTCCTCTAGGAATAGCGGGATTGCCTGAGGCGGCTAAGGGGGCAGCTTTTGCCGCGACCGTCGGACTTCTGATCTACCCGCAGGTGGCCGGGATAGAAGAACGGTCGGTAAAAGCAGCTTCCTCCGGTCTCATGACCGGTACGGGTGGGCGCATTCAACGTGTCAGCCAATGGCTGAGGGAGAGTTTCTGAGTAACCGATCTTTGAGTGAACAGTCGAATTTTCCGGGACGTGACCATCTGGGTAACAACCAATCAGCACCGCAGCGGCGAAAAGCGGTGACGGGCTTTAAGAGGAACAAGGACCAATGACTATCAATCTGCAAAAGCCGGACATCACCGAGCTGAAGCCCCGCATCACCGTATTCGGTGTCGGCGGTGGCGGCGGCAATGCAGTCAACAACATGATCAATGCCGGTCTGCGCGGCGTGGATTTCGTTGTGGCCAACACCGACGCGCAGGCTTTGACCATGTCGAAGTCCGACCGGATCATCCAGCTTGGCGCTGCCGTGACGGAAGGTCTGGGCGCAGGTTCCCAGCCCGAAGTCGGTCGTGCCGCTGCTGAAGAGTGCATCGACGAAATCGTCGATCACCTCAATGGCACGCATATGTGCTTCGTCACCGCAGGTATGGGCGGCGGCACCGGCACCGGTGCAGCTCCGGTCGTAGCCCGCGCAGCACGTGAACGCGGTATCCTGACCGTCGGCGTTGTGACCAAGCCTTTCCATTTCGAAGGCGCGCGTCGCATGAAGACGGCGGACCTCGGCATCGAAGAACTGCAGAAGAACGTCGATACGCTTATCGTCATTCCGAACCAGAACCTCTTCCGCATCGCCAACGACAAGACCACCTTCGCCGACGCTTTCGCGATGGCTGATCAGGTGCTCTATTCGGGTGTTGCCTGCATCACCGACCTGATGGTCAAGGAAGGCCTCATCAACCTCGACTTTGCTGACGTTCGCTCGGTCATGCGCGAAATGGGCAAGGCGATGATGGGCACCGGCGAAGCTTCCGGCGAAGGCCGTGCAATGGCTGCTGCCGAAGCTGCGATTGCCAATCCGCTGCTCGACGAAACCTCGATGCGCGGCGCAAAGGGCCTGCTGATCTCGATCACCGGTGGTCGCGACATGACCCTGTTCGAAGTCGACGAAGCTGCAACGCGTATCCGTGAAGAAGTCGATCCGGAAGCAAACATCATCCTCGGCGCAACCTTCGACGAAGGTCTCGAAGGCGTCATTCGCGTATCCGTGGTTGCTACCGGCATCGACAAGCAGATCGGAGATGCGGCGCCTGCGCCGCTGGAATTTCGCCAGCCAGTAAAGCAGCCGACCTCGCAGGCCAAGCCTATGGCACCGCACGGCGCTCTGCGTCCTCCGGTCGTTGAGCAGCCGCGTCAGGTTGACCCGATTGCTCAGGCAATCCAGTCTGCCGAAGTCGATATGCCGATTGCAGCTGCGCCAGTCGCACCTGCTGCTTCCGCAGAGCCTGATTTCCGTCCGCAGAGCCGCATTTTCCAGGCTCCTGCACCGGAAGCTTTCGAACGTGCACCGGTCGCTCGCGCACCGATGCCTCAGGCTCAGGCCACTCAGCCACAGGCTTACCAGCAGCCGCAGCAGATGCATGCAGAACCGGCACCACGCCCGGCTCCACGTATGCCAGCTGTTTCGGACTTCCCGCCGGTTGCACAGGCTGAAATCGCTGCCCGTCGCGCTCCGCAGCAGCCACAGCCTGCCCAGGAAGAGCCACGTGGCCCGATGAGCCTTCTCAAGCGTCTGACCCATGGTCTGTCGCGCCGTGAAGAAGAGCAGCCTGCAGCGCGTCTGGAGCCCGCTCAGCATCGTGAACCTGGCATGCGTCCGGCCGAACGCCGCCCGATGCAGCAGGATGGCTCGATCTACGCGCCGCGCCGTGGCCAGCTTGACGATCAGGGCCGCCCGCAGCCGCGTGCAGCTTCTGAAGACGACCAGCTCGAAATTCCGGCCTTCCTGCGCCGCCAGTCGAACTGATCGAACGCTGATGTAAAATCCCAAAAAGCCCGCCTGAAACAGGCGGGCTTTTTGCTTTTGAGGGCAAATACTGGAATAAAACGCGGTTTATGGTAATAGAGCGTAAGAAAGCGTGATTTTGTCACGGCGAGCCGGCTTACTATTTTAAGCGTGGTCGGTTGTATCGGGGCTCACACGGGGTTGTGATTCTTTTTGTCTTCCCTGCCGCTAATTTTGCCATATCTAACGGATTAATCGCGTTTGCGAATTAGATTGTGCGATTGCGGGAGCAGGGTACGCCAGCGAGCAAGTGCGGCCTGTTTACGCCTTACGCGTATATTCTGGATTATGAATAGATTGGAACAGCCTTGAGCGCTTATCAGAAGACAATTGGTCGTGCGGTGACCCTCTCCGGTGTAGGCGTACACGGCGGTGCTCCGGCATCGGCCACATTTATTCCTGCTGATGCGGATACGGGCATCGTCTTTCAGCGCTCGGACCTGAAGGGCAGTGCACGCGAGATCCGCGCGCATGTTTCGGAAATTGGCGCGACGGACCTGTGCACGTCGCTTGGACCGAAAGAAGCGAAGATCGATACGGTCGAGCATCTGATGGCCGCTGTGGCTGCACTCGGCATCGACAATCTGATCGTCGAGGTTGATGGCCCGGAAGTGCCTATTCTCGATGGCACCTCGGCGCGCTTCATTGAAGCGCTTGACGAGGCAGGCATTGTTACGCAGCAAGCCAAGCGTCGTTTCATCCGTATTCTCAAGACGGTTCGTGTGGAAGCTGGCGGTTCCTGGGGCGAATTCCGCCCGTTTTCTGGCACGCGTTTTGAAGTCGAAATCGATTTCGAATGCCCGCTGATCGGGCGCCAGAAATTTGCGAACGACATGGACGAGGCGGTTTTCCGCAAGGAAATTTCCACGGCTCGCACCTTTGGCTTCATGAAGGACGTGGAGCGTCTTTGGGCCTCCGGTCATGCGCTGGGTTCGTCGCTCGACAATTCGCTGGTTATCGGCGACGACAATTCGGTCATCAATCCGGGTGGTCTGCGCTTCAAGGACGAGTTCGTGCGTCACAAGACGCTGGATGCCGTGGGTGATCTGGCGCTTGCCGGTCTGCCGTTCATCGGCTGCTTCCGCTCCTATCGTAGCGGTCACCGCCTGAATGCAGAAACGGTCAAGGCGCTTCTTGCCGACAAGAGCGCTTTCGATATCGTTGAGGCATCCGGCGTGCGCCGCAATGCCAAGAGCTCGGATTTTGTTGCGGTGAAGCCGAATATTGCTGCACCCTGGGCTCTTTAAGCCTTCGCCACTTAGTCCACAATAATTTGGATGATCCCGGAGCACGGCCTTAATTGAGCCGTGTTCGCCGGTTCACCATCACGATGCGAGTCGGTTGTCGTTTTGCGGCGGGCCGATGAGGGGACCAATCTTCTCGGTTCACACGTTGCGACGGAGCCGTCCGGACAGTGTTTCGGCCAAAATCTGGCGATTGAAGAGCTAGACGATTGCGCCTGCATGTGGTTTATGGACGGCCAAAACAGCCTTGGCACTGTTTAATCTTTGCCAAAGTTGAATGATTTGGATGGATGAAGCACGGTTGCAATGCTACAAGCGCGCACGTTGCTTCAAACAGGAATGACGCTGCCAGAAGGCCGGAGACCGCATGACGAGTTTCAAATTCACGGGTGTGACGAAAACCGCGCTGTTGACTGGCGCTATCGCCGTTCTTATCCCGCTCGCCGGTTGTGCCAGCAAGAACGACGATATCGATCTCACCAAGTATGTTGAGACGATCGATCCTGCCGACAAGCTCTACAATGAAGGTCTGGCCAATCTGGATGCGGGTCGTCTCGACGAAGCCTCCAAGAAATTCGCTGCCATCGACCGTCAGCATCCCTATACGGAATGGGCTCGCAAGGCGCTTGTGATGGCTGCCTTCACCAATTACCGCAAGGGTAACTACGAAGAAGCGATCAGCATGGCGAAGCGTTACAACACGCTTTACCCGACGTCGCCCGAATCGGCTTACGCCTATTACATCATCGGTCTTTCCTATTTCCGTCAGATTCCGGACGTGACGCGTGATCAGGCTGCCAGCCGCCGCGCCATTGCCGCGATGCAGGAAGTGGTCGATCGCTTCCCGGATTCGGAATATACCGACGACGCGAAAGCCAAGATCCGCTTCGCCCGCGACCAGCTCGCCGGCAAGGAAATGCAGGTCGGTCGTTACTATCTGGAACGCAAGGAATATCTGGCCGCCATCAAGCGCTTCCGCGGCGTGGTCGAGGAATATTCCAACACCCGTCAGGTCGAAGAAGCTCTGGCGCGTCTGGTCGAAGCCTATTATGCGCTTGGCCTGACCTCGGAAGCCCAGATGGCCGCTTCGGTTCTCGGCAAGAACTTCCCGGATAGCCAGTGGTACAAGGACAGCTACAAGCTGCTGCAGAGCGGTGGTCTTGAGCCACGCGAAAACGGCGGTTCATGGCTGGCCAAGGCTTCGTCGCTCATCACGGGCGGCGGTTCATAAACAGTTGAGCCCGACATGCTGTCGCACCTCTCGATCCGCGATATTGTCCTGATTGAAAGGCTCGACATCGAGTTCAAGACCGGCTTGTCCGTGCTGACGGGCGAGACCGGTGCCGGTAAATCCATTCTGCTTGATTCGCTGTCGCTGGCGCTGGGTGCGCGCGGTGACGCTTCGCTGGTTCGCCATGGTGCGGACCAGGGGCAGGTGACGGCGGTATTCGATGTGCCGGGTGGTCATCCGGCCCGACTTTTCCTTCGCGAAAATGGTTTTGATGATGACGGCGACGTTATCCTGCGTCGTCTCCAGATGGGCGATGGGCGCACGCGCGTTTTCATCAACGATCAGGCGGCAAGCGTTGCACTGTTGCGCGATCTGGGCCGCAGGCTGGTGGAAATTCACGGCCAGCACGATGATCGTGCGCTGATCGATACCGACCTTCACCGCACATTGCTGGATGCTTTCGGTGGTCTCGACGCCGAGACGATCGTGGTGCGCGAACGGCACAAGGCGTGGCGCGATGCTGAAACCGCATTGTCGCGTCACCGTGCTCGCGTTGAAGCGGCTGAGCGCGAGGGCGATTATCTGCGCTCTTCCGTTGAAGAACTGACCAAGCTCGATCCGCAGCCCGGCGAGGAAGATGAACTCGCCGAACGCCGTGCGGTGATGATGAAATCCGAAAAGATTGCCGGTGATGTGAATGAAGCGGGCGAACTTCTGTCGGGCAATGGTTCGCCGGTGCCGACGCTGGCAAGTCTGGTGCGCCGTCTGGAACGTAAAATTCCGGAAGCGCCGCATCTGCTTGAGCCAGTCTGCAAAGCCATCGATGAAGCACTGAACAGTCTGGCTATTGCGCAGGATGGCATCGACCACGCTATGCGGGAGATCGATTTCGATCCGCGTGTGCTGGAGCAGGTGGAAGAACGCCTGTTCGCGCTGCGTGCGGCTGCGCGCAAATATTCGGTCGCGGTGGAAGGCTTGCCTGCTCTGCGCGACAAGATGGATGCCGATCTTGCAGAGCTGGATGCAGGTGCGGAAAAGCTGGTGCAGCTTGAAGCGCAGGCAACCGAGACACGCGCCGCCTATGACGCGGCGGCGGCGGGGCTTTCCGCCCGACGCAAGGATACGGCCGAGCATCTGAAAGCGGCCGTTATGGCGGAACTTCCGGCGCTCAAGCTGGAACGTGCCGAATTCCTCGTCGAGATGATCACGGACCCGCAGGCGCGTGCTGCCGAAGGCATCGACACGGTGGAATATTGGGTCCGCACCAATCCGGGCACGCGCGCCGGTCCGATGATGAAGGTTGCTTCCGGTGGCGAGCTGTCGCGTTTTCTTCTGGCGCTCAAAGTGGCGCTGGCGGATCGTGGTTCTGCGCCGACGCTGGTTTTCGACGAAATCGATACGGGTGTGGGCGGTGCCGTGGCGGATGCCATCGGCCAGCGTCTGGCGCGGCTGTCGTCGCGAGTGCAGGTGCTGTCCGTAACCCATGCGCCGCAGGTGGCGGCCCGTGCATCGACGCACTTCCTCATCGCAAAGTCTGCGACCAACGAAGACCGCATGTCGACATCGATCCGGTCTATCGGCGTGGATGAGCGGCAGGAAGAAATCGCCCGTATGCTCGCCGGTGCCAGCATTACCGACGAAGCGCGCGCGGCAGCAGAACGTTTGCTGGCGGAAAACAGCGCTCTGGCCTCCTGACAGCTATCTGACAGTATCCTCTGTTCGTAAAGTCAGGCGGCTGTAGGCTAAATGACATTTCTTGGATATGTTTCTGCTCGATTCAGATAGCCAGGATGCTTGTCGCATATGTCCGAAATTCTCGTTGAAAAACTGACCGACCTTGAAGCCGCTGCCGAACTGGAGCGACTGGCGCGTGAGATTGCTCATCACGATGAGCTTTACCATGCCAATGACAGGCCGGAGATTTCGGATGCGGATTATGATGCCCTCAAGCGGCGCAACGAGGCCATAGAGGCGCGTTTCCCGAAACTTGTGCGCGATGACAGTCCTTCGCGCCGCGTGGGCGCAGCACCCCTGCTGGCGACTTTTGCGCCTATCGTTCATGCGCGGCCCATGCTGTCGCTGGACAATGCCTTTTCCGATGAGGACGTGCGCGATTTCGTCGGCAGCGTCTATCGCTTTCTGGGGCAATTGCCGGACAATTCCATTGCCTTTACCGCCGAGCCGAAAATCGACGGTCTGTCCATGTCGATCCGCTATGAAAATGGTGTGCTGGTCAGCGGTGCAACGCGTGGTGACGGCACGACAGGCGAAAATGTAACCGCCAATATCCGCACCATCGGCGAGATTCCGCATAGGCTCCCGGCTGGCGCGCCATCGGTGGTCGAGGTGCGCGGCGAGGTCTATATGGCCAAGAGCGACTTTCTGGCGCTCAATGCCCAGATGGAAGCGGATGGCAAGCAGACCTATGTGAACCCGCGCAACACGGCGGCTGGTTCGCTGCGCCAGCTTGACGCCAAGGTGACGGCAAGCCGCAAGCTTCGTTTCTTCGCTTATGCCTGGGGCGAAATGTCGGATATGCCTGCCGACACCCAGCTTGGCATGGTCGAGGCGTTCCGCGCCTGGGGTTTCCCCGTCAATCCGCTGATGAAGCGCCTTTCGAGCGTTGATGAACTGATCGCTCATTACCGGGCCATCGGTCTGGAGCGTCCCAATCTCGATTACGACATCGACGGCGTGGTCTATAAGGTTGATCGGCTCGATCTTCAGACACGGCTCGGTTTCCGCTCGCGCAGCCCGCGCTGGGCGATTGCGCACAAGTTCCCGGCGGAACAGGCAACCACTATTCTGCGCGGCATCGATATTCAGGTCGGACGCACTGGCGCAATGACGCCCGTGGCGCGTCTGGAGCCGATCACCGTCGGCGGCGTGGTGGTGACCAATGCCACGCTGCATAATGAGGATTATATCAAGGGCATCGGCCAGAAGGGCGAGCCTATCCGCGAAGGGCGCGACATTCGCATTGGCGATACAGTGATTGTGCAGCGCGCTGGCGATGTCATTCCGCAGATCGTCGATGTGGTGCTGGAAAAGCGCCCGGCGGATGCGGTGCCGTTTCCTTTCCCGCATCAATGCCCGGTTTGCGGCAGCCATGCAGTGCGCGAGGAGGGCGAAGCCGTCTATCGTTGCACGGGCGGGCTGACATGCGCTGCGCAGGCTGTCGAGCGTATTCGCCATTTTGTGTCGCGCAACGCTTTCGACATTGAAGGTCTGGGCGAGAAGCAGGTCGAATTCTTCTTCCATGCCGACGATGAAAGTCTGCAAATCAAATCGCCTGCCGATATTTTCACGCTGCAAAAGCGACAGGCCGCATCGCCCCTGAAAAAGCTCGAAAACATTGATGGTTTTGGCGCGACGTCGGTCAAAAAGCTCTATGACGCGATCAATGACCGGCGCGAAATTGCACTAAGCCGTTTCCTGTTTGGCCTTGGTATCCGTCATGTCGGCGAAGTCAACGCCAAGCGTTTTGCGCGGGCTTATCTGTCCTATGCCGCTTTCGAAAAGGCGGCGCTGGAAGCCGTGCCACCAAAAGGCGGGGATCGTGCCGACAAGGGCAATGAAGCCTGGCAGGATATGCTTGCCGTTGAAGGCATCGGCTCTATCGTTGCCGAAGCGGTGGTTGATTTCTACGGCGAGCCGCATAACCGCGACGTGTTGGCCGCGCTTCTGGCGGAAGTGACCCCACTGGACGAAGCGGCCCGTGTCGCCACCGGCTCGCCGGTGGAAGGCAAGACGGTGGTGTTTACCGGCAGTCTCGAACGCATGTCACGCGATGAGGCCAAGGCCATGGCGGAGCGCTATGGTGCGAAGACGGCGGGTTCCGTCTCCAAGAAAACCGATCTGGTAGTGGCTGGCCCGGGTGCAGGCTCGAAGCTCGCAAAAGCCGCCGAGCTTGGCATTGAAGTCATTGATGAAGACGCATGGTTCACGCTCGTCGGGGAGGAATGATCGAATGGCGCCATTCAAGGGTTTTGGTGACAAGGCTATTCCTTTTCTGAAGGCGCTCGATTTCCACCAGAACCGGGAATGGTTTGTGGAAAACAAGGATCTGTTTGAAGAGCACCTGAAAGAGCCGCTTGGCGATCTGATTGAAGAACTGAGCGCGCGCTTCGAACAGGCGGGGCTGGGCTTCAAGGGCGACCGCGTGAAGTCGCAGTTTCGTATCAAGCGCGATACACGCTTCTCGAAAGACAAGGCGCCGTATAACCGGCACCTGTCGGCGTTGCTTTCACGCTCGGGTACGAAATGGGACGAAAGCGGCTGTTTTTATGTCTGCATCGGGCTGCCGGGTGTACGCGATTGCTATGCCGGGGTTGCCTGGTGGGGACCGAAACCGAAGCTCCTGCTGGCCATCCGCAAAGCGATTGTGGAGAAGCCGGATGAGTATCGCGCCGTGGTGGCAAAGCTGAAGAAGAATGGTTTGCAGATCAGCGATAGTGACCGGCTGAAGCGCACGCCGCGCGGCTTTGAAAACGTGACCGAACCGGATCTTGTCGAAGCCATTCGCAATCGTCATTTCGCGGTGCGGATGGAAATCGATCCGGAGAGCATCACGCAGGCAGCGCTTGCGGACCGTCTGGTCGATTTTGTCGAGCGCTCGCGCCCTCTGGTCGACTGGATCAGAAAGATTGAAGGTACGCTGCCTCCAGATCAACCGGATTGATCGCCGTATCAATTATCTGCATGAGTGATGCCTAAATGTTGCGTGCGTCAGATAAACTGACCGCAGCGTCTCTATTTGTATGATTTTTGCCGGACACCTATTCCAACGCGTCATGGAATTGCCTAATGACTCCTCGTCTGGAGGAGGGGATTCCGTGGACCAGGGTTTCAGGCCGGCTAAGGCCTCTGCGAGCAGTGAGTTTCTGCACGGCGCGAAACGCGGCGTGCCCATCGTGCTGGCGGGCACACCTTTCGGGGTGCTGTTCGGCGCTGTTGCTCTCGATCACGGCCTTTCGGTCGGTGAAGCGGTATTCATGAGCGCAACGCTCTATGCCGGTGCCAGCCAGATGGTTGGCCTTGATATGTTCGGGCAGAATATTGCTCCCTGGATGATCGTTCTCTCCATCTTTGCGGTCAATTTCCGCAATGTGCTCTATTCGGCGACGGTGGGGCGGCGCATCCGTCACTTCTCATTCTTGCAGAAGGCAGTCGCCTTTTTCGTGCTGGTTGATCCGCAATATGCGGAGGTCGAGATTCGCAGCGAGGCAGGCAAGAAGATCACCTTCTCCTGGTATATGGGGCTGGGGCTGATGACCTATGTCTGCTGGATACTGGAAACCTGGGTTGGCGCCATGTTTGGCGACCTGATTTCCAATCCTTATGCGATTGGTGTCGATTTCCTGCTGCCGATTTACTTCCTCGGCATGGTGATGAGTTTTCGTCATCGCAAGCACTGGTGGCCGGTGGTTGTCGTCAGCGCGATCTCGGCCATTGCCGCCTATAAATTTGTTGGTTCGCCCTGGCATGTGACGCTGGGGGCAGCTGGTGGCGTAGTGCTGGCAGCCATTCTTGCCAAGCCACAGAATGTGAAGGCGTGACGCCCATGGACACCACGACCTGGATCATCATTGTCGCCGCGTTCTTCACCTATCTGACCCGTATTGGCGGGCATCTGGTACTGTCGCGCTTTGAGCGTCTGCATTTTCGTGTAGAGGCGGCGCTGAATGCCGTGCCTGCGGCGGTGCTGACGGCGATTGTCGCCGCACCTGCATCGGATCATGGCTGGCGGGAGCTGCTCGTGCTCGTCGTTTGTGTCATCCTGTCCCTGCGGGTCAGCATGCTAACGATGTTTTTTGCAGGCGCAGCGCTGTTGATCGCGCTGCGCCATTTCTTTCCAATTTGAACTTATAGCGGCGCGGTTGCCGTTTCGAGCCACTTGCGTTCGGCATCCTTCAGATGGCCGGACAGCTTTGCACGCACGCTGGCGTGGTAATTGTTGAGCCAGTCCAGCTCTTCCTGCGTCAGCAGCGACTTATCGATCAGACGACGGTCGATCGGGCAGAAGGTTAGCGTTTCGAAGCCCATCATCGGAATGTCACCACCTTCCGGCACTTCCGGTTCGGTGACGATGATCAGATTTTCGATGCGGATGCCAAACGAGCCTGGCTTGTAATAGCCCGGTTCGTTGGACAGGATCATGCCCGGCAGCAGCTCTTGCGAACCCGTCTTGGCAATCCGCTGCGGTCCTTCATGCACTGAGAGATAAGCGCCGACGCCATGGCCGGTGCCATGGGCATAATCGAAGCCGTTTTTCCAAAGCGCGATACGCGCGAGCACATCGATATCCTGCCCACGCGTACCAGCCGGGAAGCGCGCCGTGCTGATGCCGATCACGCCTTTCAGAACGAGCGTGAAGGCCTTGATGGTTTCAGGCGCAATCTTGCCCACCGGAACCGTGCGGGTAATATCGGTGGTGCCGTCGCGATATTGTGCGCCGGAATCGACCAGATAAAGCTCGCCATCCTGTAGCGTGCGGTTGGTGTCGGTGTTGACGCGGTAATGGATGACTGCGCCATTCGGACCGGCACCCGAAATCGTGTCGAAGGACACGTCTTCCAGCGGCATCTGGAAATCGCGTCCGGCATTGGCGCGAGATTCCTCCAGCTTTTGGGCTGCGCCGATTTCATCCACGGTACCGGGCTTTTGCCCATCAACCCAGGACAGGAAATTGACCATGGCCACGCCGTCGCGTTCATGCGCGGCACGCGAACCGTCAAGCTCGGCCTTGTTCTTCACCGCACGTGGAATGCGGGCAGGGTCCTTGCCGTCAATCACGGAGCCGCCTGCACCGGTGACGATCAGGCGTAGCTTTTCGGCCGCAAGCGCAGGATCGAGCAAAATGGCTTCACCCTTTGCGGCCCGCGCGCTGAGATGGCCTTCCAGATTGCTGGGGGTCGAAAGCTTGGCAAGCTGGGTGAGATAGGCGCGGGGCTCGATAGCGAGCTTGGCTTCGTCGATGAAGATTTCCGGCTCGCCCTTGGCCGGAATGATGGCGAAGCTCAAGGGCAGGGGCGTGTTGGAAACATCCTTGCCGCGAATGTTGAACACCCATGCGACGGATGACGGATCGGTCAGCACAGTGGCCGTAGCACCGCTTGCCGCAACGGCCTTCTGCATTTCCTTGATCTTGTCCTTGGCCTCATGACCGGCAAAACGGGCGGGCTGGATGGTCACGGCGGCGGTCGGTGCCGCTGGCTGATCATCCCACACCGCATCGACCAGATTGGTCTCGACCGGAACCAGCTTTCCGCCCTGCTTTTCCAGTGCTTCGCGAAGCGCATGGGCTTCGGAAATGGTGTGCAGCCATGGATCGAAGCCGATGGTCAGGCCCTTGCCATTCTCGGCCAGCCATGCAGCAGGCGGCGTGCTGACAAGACTTTCGTAAGAGAAAATCTTCGGGTCGGTCTGAGCGCGAACCTGCAATTCGTAACGTCCGTCGATGAAGACATAGGCAGACTTCTTCAGGATGAGGGCTGCACCTGCCGAACCGGTGAAGCCGGTCAGCCATGCAAGGCGCTGCGCATGGGGCGGCACATATTCGCCCTGATGCTCGTCGGCGCGGGGCACCAGAAAACCATCAAGGCTGAGCGCTGCCATCTTCTCACGCAGCTTCGCCACGCGAGGCGCGCCATTGGCCGGGTTGGTGGTGACGTCAAAGGTCTGAAAAGCCATGGGTCTAACTCACAACAGATGAAAGATAACCGTTTCTGGGTTCTGGTTCCGGAATCACATCACTTCAGATGGATCGCCACCCAGCCTTCGCGATGAAGCGTCTTTTGATGCGTCAGGCCCTGTGCCTGATAAGCGGCGAGCACCGCATCGTGCTGGCTTTCCAGAATGCCGGAAAGAACAATCGAGCCGCTTGTGGCCAGATGCTGCTTCAACGAAGGCGCAAGTTCAATCAGCGGATTGGCAAGGATATTCGCCACGATCAGATCGAAAGGCGTATAGGACCGGAAGATCGAATGGTCGAAACCTTCCGCCGTCGCCGTAATGACGTGCTCGGCAACGCCATTCTTGGCGGCGTTTTCTGCCGCTACGGTAACCGCGATGGGGTCGATGTCGGTGGCGAGAACCGGGATCGGCGCGAGCTTTGCGATGGCGATGGCCAGCACGGCGCTGCCGGTTCCAAGATCAAGCGCATTGGTCGGATGTTCGGTCTCAACGACCTCCTCGATCAGTTCGAGGCAGCCTGCCGTCGTGCCGTGATGGCCTGTGCCGAAGGCCAGACCTGCATCGATTTCAATCGGAATGTCGTTCGGCTCGATCTTGTCGCGGTCATGCGAGCCATGGACGAAGAAACGTCTGGCGCGAACCGGTTTCAGGCCCTCGAGCGAATGGGTGACCCAATCGATATCCGGCAGTTCCTCGGTTTCGAATTTGTCGGCGCCAACCAGCTCGTCCACACGGGTCGCGACCTCTTCAGCACCGTCTTCGACATAGACCGAGACTTCGAAAATCTGCCGGTCTTCATCGATTTCGGTGATGGCGATTGGAAAGCCGTCATCCTCGAAAGCCTGTTCGAGAATATTATAAACGCGCTCGGCTTCCGCCTTGTTCGCCGAAAAGAAAAGTCGTGATTGGGCCATGAGGTAAAAAGCTCTCTAAAAGTTCAAGAGCTTCTGTTTAGCTGTCGGAGCGCCGCGCGTCCATCCGAACACATAAATGGCGCTCCGAATCTTTGGGATTTACATGCCCGCCAAAGGGCGGTTGCCATAGAAAGCAGATATCGGTTCAGGATTAGCCGGCAGAAGCGCCCTTGGCGAGGTTCTTCAGCTTTTGCAGCGCGGTATCCGGGTTTTCCTGATAGGCGATGGTGCTGCGGAACCGCCCGCCCTTGTCGAGCAGGAAGACCGATGCGGTGTGATCCATGCTGTATTCGCCGTCTTCACCCGGAACCTTCTTGGCATAGATGTGGTAGGACTTGACCATGTCGGCGATGTTTTCCGGCGTGCCGGTGATGCCGACAATACGCTTCGAGACATTGCCCACATAGGTCTTCATGATGTCCTGCGTGTCGCGTTCCGGATCGACGGTGATGAAATAGGCCTTGAGGTCCTGTCCGTCGTTGCCAAGCTGGTTCAGCCAGCCGTCCAGTTCGTAAAGCGTGGTGGGGCAGACATCAGGGCAATGGGTGAAGCCAAAAAACACGACAGCCGGTGTGGCGCGCAAGTCTTTTTCGGTGAAAGGCTGTCCATCCATCGTGACGAGATTAAGCGGTCCGCCGAAGGGTTCCTTCGCAGCCTCGCGATCACGAAACATGTTGAAACCAGCAGCGCCGACAATCACGACGATGAAGGCAATGATGAAGATGGGCAGGAATTTTTTCATGTCCAGTCGACCTTGCATATCCGAACGGCATTCGCGCGCCGCTTTATAAACTATTTTCCTGGTGCGGGCAGAACCGTCATCATAGCCGTATTCCGCGATCACGAAGAGCAACATTTTCGAGATTGGTTTAATCTCGAACCGGGGCGAATCCGCCGAACCTGTAGGTCGCTCTTCAGACTGGGCCTAATCTACGGTTCTTTTTCTAATTTTCAATAATTTCTGAAACTTTTGCCGGTTCGTTTGTTTGCCGGACAACCAAAGTTGAATGAGAAAGTCGGCTATTTCGTTTGGATTCACCCAAGGGATTGTTATATTTCCGTAATAAAACTGCAATATTTTAAGAGAATCGTTTTGGAAATCGATTATGTAATCGCGTGGGTGGACGGTCAGGACCCCGCGCATAAGTCTTCCCGGCAGCGATTTGCGCCAGATTCCGAAAAGACCCATTTCGAAGCGGTGACCAGTGAGCGCTATTTCGACAATGGCGAGATTTATTACAATATTGCATCGGTCATTCAGTTCGCGCCGTTCATACGGCGTATTTTCATCATCACTGACAATCAGAAACCGCGGCTGCTCGATGCTTTCGCCGCGGAGGGCAAGTGCGATCCATCCTTCATCCAGATTGTCTCGCATGACGATATTTTCAAAGACCTGCCAGCGGCGCGGCCATCCTTCAATGCGAGAGCAATCGAGGGGGCAGTGTGGCGCATACCCGGCCTGTCGGAACACTTTATCTATTCCAACGATGATTTCTTCCTGAATGCTCCGTTGGACGTGTCCGATTTTTACGAGAACGGACGGCCCAGACTGCATGGTGACTGGGTGCGACCGGAAAATACCCGTTTGAAATACAAGCTGCGGCGCTTTCTCGGGAAAATTTCGCGATACGAATATACGTTCCCAAAATTCCGCCTTGCGCAGTGGAAGGGCGCTGTCTTAGCCGGAGTGAAGGACAGGTTTCTAAGCATCCATCACCATCCGCATCCGCTGAGACGCAGCACACTGGCCTCGTTCTTCGCGGCAAAGCCAGATGTGTTGAACCGTCAGGTCGGGTTTCGCTATCGCAATATCGAGCAGTTCAACACGGTTTCCCTCGCCAACCATCTGGAAATCGCGCAGCATCACACGCCGGTCCATGGCGTGCGGGAGCTGGCCTATCTCGATTTTGTGCAGGCCAAGCACTGGGGTGATGAGCTGGATAAGATCAGAAACGGTTCGGCCCCCTTTGGTTGCGTGCAAGGCTTTGAACGGTTTGAGCCAGAGTTCAGGGCACAAATTCATGCGACATTGATCGCGAAGTTTGACGATGTTCTGCCGAATGCTATCAAGGCATACTTATCGAGCGAACAGAGTTCGCAGCAGGCGGCCTAGGTCGCTTTAGAGCACATCCCGAAAAGCGTGAAACGGTTTTCGGACAAGATGTGCTTAAAAACAAACGCGCTCTGAGCAACCTTGAGACTTTTGATGGCCAATTCCGACGATCTTCGTTTCCAGAATAGTGAGCCGCGCATTCATTCGACGGCGCAGCTCAAATCCTCCAAGCTGGGGCGCTATGCCGATATTGGCGAGCGGGTTATCCTGCGCGATGTGATGGTCGGCGATTTCACCTATTTCGAGCGAAATGGTGAGGGCATTTATGCCGAGATCGGCAAGTTCTGCTCCATCGCGGCCAATGTGCGGATCAATGCGCTGGAACACCCGATGGAACGGCTGACCACGCATAAGCTGAGCTATCGTCCCAACGAATATTTCCGTTATCTGGGTGTTGATGGCGAGTTTCGCGCGCGCCGTCAGGCAAAGCGGGTGGTGATCGGCAATGATGTCTGGATCGGGCATGGCGCAGTCATCACGCCGGGCGTGACGGTTGGCCATGGTGCGGTGATCGGCGCCAATGCTGTCGTGACGAGGGATGTCGCGCCCTATACGGTGGTTGGCGGCGTCCCGGCCAAACTCATTCGCAAGCGCTTCGATGACGCCATTATCGAACGGCTGCTGAAACTCAACTGGTGGGACTGGCCGGTGGAAAAGCTGTTTGAGGCTGTGCCCGATATTCAAACCATGGCGATTGGCGACTTCCTCGACAAATGGGAATAGGCGGTTCGGCGGCGGGTGTTTTTCAGTAAGCTCTTGCAAAGACAGGCCAGCCGCGCCACTTCTCCTCACAGGTTTTCAGGGAGAACATGATGAAGCAGACTTTCGCCGCTTTCGCTCTTCTTGCCGTTTCGGTCCTGCCGGCCACTGCCGAGCAGGTTGGCAAGGTTGGCGTGGACTGGGTCGGCAATGATATCGTCATTGACGCGGTGCCCGATCCGAAGGTCAAAGGTGTGACCTGTCATCTTGCATCCTTCTCGCGCAGCATGATCGACCGGTTGCAAAAGGGGAAGTGGTTTGAAGATCCTTCCAATGCGTCCATTTCCTGCGAGCAGACCGGACCGGTTTCAATCGGCGATATTGAGCTGAGCCAGAAGGGTGAACGGGTCTTTTCAGAGCGCACCAGCCTGATCTGGAAGAAGCTGGTCATCACCCGCATTTACGACAAGCAGAACAATACGCTGCTCTATCTCGCCCACGCCAGTCAGGTGCAGGACGGCTCGGCCAAGACTTCGCTCTCGACCGTGCCGCTGTTCAGGGGTGATGTGACTTGGGAAAAGGGCAAGCCGGAATAACCCGGCTCGCTTTTGTCGCGTGTCAGGCAGGCTGGACAAAGCCGTCGAGAACGCGCTTTTGTCCTGCTTTGTCGAAGTCGATGGTCAGCTTGTTGCCGTCGATGGCGGCGACTTTGCCATTGCCGAATTTCAGGTGGAACACGCGGTCGCCAACCTTGAAAGCCGAGGGCTTGTCGGCAACCGACTTCGCGACCAGTTCGCCTTCGATCGTGCGGCCCTTGACCGAGCCGCGCCCGGCACCGAAGCCGGAATCCGTTTCGCCATAGCCAACGCGTTCCACACGGCTGCCGGAGCGTGAACCCCAATTGTTGCGCGTGGCTTCTGAGCGATTCTGCTGCGCGCGCTGCCAGCCTGGCGTCGAATAGCTATTCTGGAAAGGATCGGCCCGGTCGAAGCGGGACTGGCCGTAACCCCCGCCATAGCCGCCGTAATTGCCTTCCAGCTCGGCGACTTCGACATGCGCTTCCGGCAGTTCTTCCAGAAAACGCGACGGAATGGTCGATTGCCACATGCCGTGGATGCGACGGTTGGACACGAACCAGATATGCAGGTTCTTCTTGGCGCGAGTGACGCCGACATAGGCGAGGCGGCGTTCTTCCTCCAGCCCGGAGCGTCCGCCTTCATCAAGCGCGCGCTGGTGGGGGAACAGACCTTCTTCCCAGCCGGGCAGGAATACGGTTTCGAATTCCAGACCCTTGGCCGAATGCAGCGTCATGATGTTGACGGCATCCATGTCTTCATTCTGTTCGGCATCCATCACCAGAGCGATATGCTCCAGGAAGCCGCGCAGGCTTTCATAATCCTCCATGGAACGGATCAGTTCCTTGAGGTTTTCCAGCCGTCCCGGCGCTTCCGCCGATTTATCGTTCTGCCACATCGCGGTGTAGCCGGATTCGTCGAGAATTGTCTCGGCAAGCTCCGTATGCGGCGTATTGTCGAGCAGCGACTGCCAGCGGAGGAAGTTCTCCACGACTTCGCGCAGGGCCGAGCGTGGCTTTGGCTTCAGCTCTTCCGTTTCGATCAGATCGCAGGCAGCAGAGAACATCGAAATGTCGCGGGCGCGAGCGTAATCATGCACCTGACGGATGGCAGCTTCGCCGAGACCGCGCTTCGGCGTATTGATAATACGCTCCAGCGCCAGATCATCGGCAGGCTGCGCGACAACGCGCATATAGGCCAGCGCATCGCGGATTTCGAGGCGTTCATAGAAGCGCGGGCCGCCGATAACACGGTAGTTGAGACCAAGCGTCACGAAACGATCTTCGAATTCGCGCATCTGGAAGGAGGCGCGCACGAGGATCGCCATGTTGTTCAAGAGATGGCCCTGACGCTGCGCCTGTTCAATCGCTTCGCCAACGGCACGGGCTTCTTCTTCCGAATCCCAGGCCGCATGCACTTTCACGCGCGGATCATCGGGATTCGGCGCTTCGGTGAAAAGCGTCTTGCCGAGACGGCCCTCATTATGGGCAATCAGATGAGCGGCAGTGCCGAGAATATGTGCTGTCGAGCGATAGTTTCGCTCAAGTTTGATGACAACTGCGCCGGGAAAATCCTTGTCGAAGCGCAAGATGTTGTCCACTTCCGCTCCGCGCCAGCCGTAGATCGACTGGTCGTCATCGCCGACGCAACACAGGTTCACTTTGTTTTCGCTCGCGCCGGTTCGTGCCTGCTGGCCGTCTGCCGAAATTGGGGCAGGAGCGGTGCCTTTGGCTTGCGGTCTTTGTGCGAGCAGACGCAGCCAGAGATATTGCGCGGTGTTGGTGTCCTGATACTCGTCCACCAGAATATAGCGGAACTTGGCATGATATTCGCGCAGGATATCGGGGTGGTTGCGGAAGATGCGGATCGGGTGCAGCAGAAGATCGCCGAAGTCGCAGGCGTTCAGCGTGCGCAGGCGTTCCTGATAGGCCTGATACAATTCGCGGCCCTTGCCATTGCCGAACGAGCGTGCATCTCCTTCCGGAATGTCGGAGGGGCCAAAGCCCTTGTTCTTCCAGCCATCGATCATATTGGCGAAGGTGCGGGCAGGCCAGCGCTTGTCATCCAGACCTTCCGCCTGAATGAGCTGCTTGATCAGCCGGATCACATCGTCGGTATCGAGAATGGTGAAATCGGATGTGAGATTGACCAGTTCTGCATGACGGCGCAGCAATTTCACACCGATGGAGTGGAACGTGCCGAGCCATGGCATGCCTTCCACCGCGCCGCCGACCAGATGGCCGATACGCTCTTTCATTTCGCGCGCGGCCTTGTTGGTAAAGGTCACGGCGAGAATCTGGCTGGGATAGGCAAGGCCGGTGGTGATGATGTGGGCGATGCGGGTGGTCAGAACGCGGGTCTTGCCAGTGCCTGCACCCGCAAGCACCAGAACCGGGCCTTCGGTCGTCAGTACAGCTTGCCGCTGTTCCGGGTTCAGCCCTTTCAGGTAATCGGGCTCGCCGCGCTGCTGGTTGCGTGCGGCCATGGCGCGCGCAGCAATACCGCCGGTAGCTGGCGCGCGGCCAGCCGGTGCATCATCGCCGAAAAACGGCATATCGTCGGGAAAATCGGACATCTGACCCCGAATGTAATGATTCGCTCACAAAAAACAAAGACCCGGACGGGCTTGTCTATTTGACTACTCTAATTGAGTAACACGCCGATCCGTAAAGTTCAGGCGATGGGCGGCCAGCGCTTCCACAAGGCCGCGCAGTTCCGGCTCGCGCTGCAATAGATCGTCCAGCTCCGTCATCTGGTTCATGGCGATCAGTCGCAGAATATCATCGCGAACGGTGCCGTCTTCACGGCGCGGCAGATGAGCGACCGGCTGGATCAGCTCCAGCTTTTGGCTTTTCAGGCGTGCCCGCAGGCTTTTCTCGTCCGCATCCAGCGTTTCAACAAAAGCATAGAGACCGACGCCCTTGGCTGGCAGCGAATAAAGCGCCAGCGCCACGTCCTTGACGCGCGGATCAGACTTGAGTGCAGCCAGAATTGCCGGACCTTCATTGTCGATGCGGTCGCCCGTACCTTCGCCATCCGACCAGCTGAAAATGCCGCGGGTGATGAAGTTGTAGACCTTCTTGCCGGTGGCCAGCCAGATGCGTGACGGCAGCGAACGGCGGGCCAGAATGCGCTTTTCCGTCGGCGTCATCAAATCCTTGGCAAAAGCCCGCTTCTGCTTGATGAGGTGGCGGAAGTCTTCATAGGCCATCAGACGATAAAGCGCGCCGCGACGGCGATGGACGCTGGCAAGCTGGAAGTCGATGACGGCTGCTTCGCCTTCTGGTGTCATCAGCCAGTTCTGTGGCTTGGCAAGATCGTTATGCGTAACGCCAAGACGACGCATATCGCGCAAAACCCGGTGCGCGGTGCGATACCATTTCGGATCGGAGGGGCGCGCAAGATGCAGCGGCGTGCCTTCGGTCCATGAACGATAAAGGCCGTCGCGGTCAGTTGCGATCAGCTGCGGAACGCCTTCGATGCCGCGCACGGTCTTCAAACCGCGAATTTCGCGCCGGGCAAGAATCCACGCCAGCGGGCTCGACCACCAGGGCGCGGCACTCACCACACGGCGGATAATGCGCGTGTCGGGATCGTTCGCAAAATAGCCCGCGCGCGTTTCGGAAAACACGTCGCGCTTGAACACGGCTGTTTCCACAAACGGGGGAATTTGGTCGCCCTTCAAAGGCACATCGATATTGGGGTTCTGAGCCATAAGGTTCCACTAGCGCCTTGTGTACCATCAATCAAGTTTGCCGATGAACATCGGTGGATATCCGTTGTTGCAAACATGCGAATGAAGGGGCACAAGAAACGCATATGAGTTTCCAAGGAGCGATAGACGTGGCGCAAAGCGATGACATCAAGCAGATCATCCGTCAGGAACATGCACTGATTTTTTCGTCATTCGACGAGAACGAGGCCTTTGCGCTGGGCCAGAGAATTCGCGATATTGCCGTGAAGGAAAAGCTCGGTATCGGCATTGATATTTCTCTGTGGGATCGTCGCCTGTTCTTCGCGGCCACTGTCGGCACCACAGCGGATAATACGGAATGGCTGCGCCGCAAGTTCAATGTCGTGCGCCGTTTTCATGCTTCGACCTATCGTCTCGTTCTGGAACAAAATCGTGAAGACCGGATGTTTGCGCCGCACAAGGCGCTGGATGTAAATGATTACGCACTTGCAGGCGGCGGATTTCCGATCCGCGTTGCGGGTGCTGGTGTGATCGGCGCGGCCATCGTTTCCGGTTTGCCGCAGCGCGAGGACCACAATCTCGTCGTGCGTGCAATCGCCTTGCAGCTGGGGCAGGACCCTGCGGCGCTCGCGCTTCCTGCTAATTAGAGCGCCTCCCGAAAACTGTGAAACGGTTTTCGGAAAAGATGCGCGTTAAAATATGGGTTAGAGCGCCGATCTGGCTCAATCAGATCGAAACGCGCTCCAAGGTTTTGAAATTCGGAGAATGAACAATGTCGCTTGAGCATGTGATCGCGCTTCCACGCAATGAAGAGGGTATCGCCGCTGCTGTCGGTATCCTCAAGCAGCGTTTTGGCGAGCGGGCGCAGACCGGTCAGGCCATTCGCGAGCAGCACGGCCACACGACCAGCTATGTGCCGACGCAAGCGCCGGATATTGTGGTGTTCGCCGAAAACACGCAGGACGTGCAGGATGTGGTGCGCATTTGCGCCGAACATCGCGTGCCGCTGGTGGCTTTCGGTGCAGGGTCTTCGCTCGAAGGTCAGGTGAATGCGGCGGCAGGCGGTGTATCGCTCGATCTGACGCATATGAACCGCATTCTGGCCGTTCATGCCGAAGATCTCGATTGCGTTATCGAGCCGGGCGTGACGCGCCGCGAGCTGAACGAATATCTGCGCGATACCGGCCTGTTCTTCCCCATTGATCCGGGTGCAAATGCAACGCTCGGCGGCATGGCCTCGACCCGCGCTTCAGGCACCAATGCGGTTCGCTATGGCACCATGCGCGAGAATGTTCTGGCGCTGAAAGCCGTCATGCCGGACGGTCGCCTGATCGAAACCTCCAAGCGTGTGAAGAAGACCGCCGCCGGTTACGATCTCACCCGCCTGCTGATCGGCGCGGAAGGCACGCTTGGCATCATCACGGAACTGACCTTGAAGCTTCAGGGCATTCCGCAGGCGATTTCCGGTGGCATCTGCCCGTTCCCGGATGTGGAGTCGGCCTGTCGCGCGGTGATCGATACGATCCAGATGGGTGTTCCTGTGGCGCGTATCGAGCTGGTCAACAAGCTCCAGATGGAAGCGCTGATCCGTTATTCGAAGCTTCCTTACGAAGCGCAGCCTTATCTGTTCGTAGAGTTCCACGGCACGGATGCCGGTGTTGCTGAACAGGCCGAGATTTTCGGCGAAATTGCTGCGGGACATGACGGCGGACCGTTCCACTGGACGCAGGATGCCGAGGAGCGTGACCGTCTTTGGCGCGCGCGCCATGACGCCTATTTCGCCTCGTGCCAGTTGCGTCCCGGCTCCAAGGGCGTCTCGACTGATCTCTGCGTGCCGATTTCACGTCTGGCCGATTGCATCACCGAGACGGAACGCGACCTCGCAGAGAGCAAGATCATCGCGCCTATCGTCGGTCATGTCGGTGATGGCAATTTCCATCTGCAGCTGCTGCTCAATACGGAAGACCCGGAAGAAATGGAACGGGCAGAAGCTTTCATGGACCGGCTCGTGATGCGGGC
Source organism: Ochrobactrum sp. P6BSIII (assembly GCF_014138065.1). Taxonomy (NCBI): domain Bacteria; kingdom Pseudomonadati; phylum Pseudomonadota; class Alphaproteobacteria; order Hyphomicrobiales; family Brucellaceae; genus Ochrobactrum; species Ochrobactrum sp. P6BSIII. The sequence continues at coordinate 284,085 of NZ_JACGXB010000003.1, forward strand.
ACTGGCCATGGAAGGCACGTGCACAGGCGAACATGGTATCGGCCAGGGCAAGATGAAATATCTGGCCAAGGAGCTTGGTGAAGCGACCGATTATATGCGCATGATCAAAAAAGCGCTCGATCCGCTCAATATCATGAACCCCGGTAAAATCCTGATTTCGTGAGTCAAATCAGCTGTCTGCACCGCTTGGTTCAGACGGCGATTCAATGAGCGCGCATATTTAGATCCGTTGGGCGGCAGCTTGCCTTGTTGTCGCCGAACCGATGCTGTTTTTTGTTGGCGCGCAATCCTGAAAACCGCTTCGCACTTTGTGCGATGATGCACTATGTTGCGTTGGTAAATATGGCGTGATTCACCCGTTGTGTTGCGCGTAACCGAATTCACCTGACTGACCGGAGCTGCTTCTTGGGCCGCATATTCGTCATTGTCGGCGGGCTTCTGGTGCTGCTTTTGACAGCCGCGCTGGTGGTGCCGCCTTTTGTCGACTGGAGCGGCTATCGGGCCGATTTCGAGCGCGAGGCAAGCCGTATTCTGGGACGTCCGGTCAAGGTGGCGGGCGATGTAAATGCGCGACTGCTGCCTTTCCCATCCGTGACCTTTTCCGATGTTCGCGTCGGGGCCGATGCAACACATCCGGTCATGACGCTCGACCGGTTCTCGATGGATGCGGAGCTGATGCCTTTCCTGCGCGGTCAGGTGCTTATTTTCGACATGCGCGTCGAGCGTCCACGCGTTTCGATCTCGCTGGACAAGGATGGCAAGGTCGATTGGGCCATTCGTCCGTCCACGCCGCTCAATCCATCGCAGATCAAGGTCGAACGGCTCTCGATCAACGACGGCTCAATCACGCTGCATGACGTGGCGAGCGGACGCATTCACGAGGCGACCGGCTTGAATGCCGTTTTGTCGGCCAACAGTCTAGCCGGACCGTGGCAGGCGCAAAGCAGTTTCAACCTTGAAGGCCGCAGGCTGGCGGTCGATCTGACGAGCGGTGAGGCCAAGCCCGACGGTTCGCTGCGCTTGCGGGCGCGTATTTCGCCGGAAGCCATTCCTGCCGCATTCGAGACGGATGGCGATATCGTCCTGAAGGATGGCCGGTTGAATTATGCGGGCGATTTTTCGCTCCGCTCTTCCGATATGGTGGCCCAGAATGGCAAAAGCCAGAAAGACGCATCTGCGGACAAGCCGTTTTTCAGCGGTCTGCGCCTGACCGGAAAGTTCACCGCCGATACCAATCGCTTCGATGCGAGCGAGTTTCGCATGGAGCAGGGGCCAGCCGACAATCCTTATGTCGTCAATGGCAAGGCTCTGATCGATTACGGCAATGTACCGCGCTTTGAAATCAGCGCCGATGGGCAGCAGATTTTCTGGGGGCCAAGCGAGACGGCGGAAGACCAGCAGGTTACGTCCGTCATGCCGCTGACGGACCGCATCGCCATTGTACGCCGGGTTCTGGAGCAATTGCCGATCCCGACCATACCGGGCCGCATCGACCTCCGTCTGCCAGCGGTTGTTGCGGGTGGAACCACCATTCGGTCGGTGACGATCAATGCCGAACCCGATGGCGGGGACTGGAATATTCGTCAGTTCGCCGCCGATCTGCCCGGGCGCACCAAAGTCGAGGCCAAGGGCAAGCTGTCCGTTGGCGATGATTTCGGTTTCCAGGGCGAGATGCTGGTAGCATCCCGCCAGCCGTCCGGTCTTGCCACATGGTTGAATGAGACAGTGGATGAATCGATCCGCACGCTCGACGGGGCGGGTTTTTCCGGCAAGGTTGATCTGCGCGACGGCATGCAACGCATTGACGATCTTGAAATTGGTCTGGGCAAGACGTCGCTCAAAGGGTCGCTCCTGCGACAGGTCAATGGCGCGGCGCAGCCGACTATCGACGTCAATCTTCAAGGCGGTGCGGTGGAAAGCGACGCCTTGCAGGCTTTCGTTTCCTTCTTCTCCGGCGGTGAGGGGCTGGCGCTTCTGGATGCACAGACGCTCAATGTCAGCTTCAAGGCCGGGCCTGTTCGTTTCAAGGATATGGAAGCGGCCAGCGTCGATCTGGCCATGCGCCTTCATGACGGACGTTTCGATTTCGACCGGTTGATGATCAATGATGTCGCTGACGCGACGCTGACGGCAACCGGCGCTTATGAGCCATTCGCTAATTCACCATCGGGAAAGCTGGACGCGACGATCCTGTCTGGAGATCTGTCGCGCTTCATCTCCCTGATGGCCAATCGTTATCCGCAGCTGCCGCTGTTCCGCGCCCTGTCGGCGCGCGCGGCGAACTTCCCCGGCCTGTTTGATGACAGCGAGATCAACGTGATCGCCAATGCGGTCGCGCCAGTCAGGCCGGAAACGCAAGCCAATCCCGCGAAGAATGGTGCAGCAAAGGGTAAAAGCGCCCGCCCGGCTGATACGAAGGGCAAGACTTCACCCGGCAGCGGCGAGTTTTCGTTCAGCGTTACCGGCAAGACCGGCGGAATGAAGCTCGATCTGTCAGGAACTGCCAGCGGCGGCGAGACGGACGCTGACCCCTTGCAGATGCAGCTCAACGGTACAGCCGAATCCGATCAGGGAGAGGCCGTTCTGGCCTTGATCGGATTGCCGTCATTGCCATTGGGGCTTGCCGGTGAGTTGACCGCCGATCTGACCATGCAGGGCGCGCCGAGCGCCGGGATGCGGACGCTTCTCAAGCTGACAGCGCCTGACGGTACAGCTTCGGCTGACGGGGTAATTTCGCTGATCGGCAGCGATATTGCCGCAAGCGGCAAGGCGCAGGTCAAATCCGCCGACCTGCAACCGTTCATCGCGACGGCAGGCTATGCATTGCCGGGGTATGGTGCGGGCCTATCTGCCAATCTTTCCAGCGATTTCCAGTTTGCCAAGGGCATTCTGCGCTTTCCGAACCTTGCCGGTCAATTGGGCGGCGAAGATGTCTCGGCGCGGCTGGAGGCTAATTTTGCCGATAGCGGGCTGCCGCAGCTGAAGGGTGAGGCGAAGCTCGCTTCGCTTGAGGTCGATAGTCTGGCGGCGATCATGCTCGGTCAGGATGCATTCGAACCGGCCAAACCGACAGAAAAATCCATATGGCCACGCGGGGCTTTTGCGGTTCGTCCATCATTGCCGCTGCTGATTGACGTGAAGCTCAATGTTGCTCAGGCGCATATGCAGGGCTTTGGTACGGCGACAGAATTTTCGACACGCCTGCAAAAGACAATCGACAGTCTGAGCCTGACGGAGCTGACCGGAAATTGGGCCGGGGGCTATCTCGCTGGCAATCTGTCGCTGCGCAACAGCGACAAGAATGCGCTGCTTTCGACCGATCTCAAATGGAGCGGTGCCGATCTCGCCAATTTCTACCATCTGGAAGATGGTTCAGCGCCTTTGGGCGGTGTCGTCAAGGCAGCGGTGACGCTGAATGGCAGTGGCGAAAACGCTGCCGCGCTGGTCAGTTCGCTGGCGGGAACGGCGACTGTGGATGTCGAGAAATTCGCGGTGGCTGGTCTGGACGGTGCAGCACTGCCCGCCATGGTCGCAGCCGCTGATGACATTGGCGATCAGCCTGCCGGCGACGAGAAACTGGATGCGAAGCGATTTGCCGCCATTGCGGATAAGGCAGTTGCGCCGGATGCACGCTTTACGCCGGGCGATGCACGCTTCGAATTCACGGTGGCGGGCGGTACTGCGCGCATGACAGCGGCCAATCTGTCCGATGGCAATGCGGCTTTGTTGAGCGACCTGCAATTCGATCTGTCGACGTTTGGCGTTGGCGGCAGCGGAACGTTTACATTCCAGGGCGACGAGGGCGCCCAGACCGGCCTTTCGCCGCAGGTGGCTTTCACCATCGGCGGAGCTTATGACCGGCCCGAAGTGCGGCTTGACCGTCAGCCGCTTGTGCAGTTCCTGACCCAGCGTGCACTGGAGCGTGAACAGGAGCGTGTCGAGGCCATGCAGGCCAGCCTGATGGAAAAGCAGCGTCTGCGCCGTCAGCTTGGCGTTCTGGAAGCCGATGCCGCGGAACGCGCACGTGCCCAGCAGGAAGACGAGACACGCCGCCGCACGGAAGCGGCAGCCCGCGTCGCGGCGGAAAAACAAGCCGAGGAGAAGAAGCGGCTGGAGTCGCAACAGCCCCAGCCAGCCAATCCGGAAGGCGGAGCAACAAATGGTGCAACTGCACCGTTGACCAGCCCGGAAGGTGGTCAGTCGCTCAATGAATTTCTGAAAACACTGGAGCCCACACCGACCGCGCCCGCTCAGCAGCCCTGATTTTAGCAGGCTGGTGGTATCTGTGATTTGAGCCAGTTCAACACGTGAAGCCGCAGCGCCGATGAGAGATTGGTGGTGCGCTCACGCTTGCTGTCCACCTCTGCGACCAGTGCTGCAATCGACTGGCCGCGTGTTTCGGCGATTTGGTTGAGAATTTCGAAGAACTCGTCTTCCAGCGTATAGCTGGTTGCATGGCCGCGAATGCTAACGGAATGTTTGCGCAGGCCGCCGGTGCTCAACGGTCGCCATCCGTATCGTCTTTACGCTCCAGGCGGTTCATATCCAGAAAGCGCTCGCTCTTGCGGGTCTCTTCGCGTGCGAAGTCTTTTTCAGTCTTGGTGCGCCCGAAAAGTACGCGGTTTTGATCCGCCTGCTTTTCCTTGGCATCACGCGCTTTCTTTTTCTTGAACTGCCGCAGATTGACGATGTCGCTCATGTCGATGTCTCGGATGCTTTAGAGCGTGTTTCAATCTGATTGAATCAGATCTGCGCTCTAGTCCTTTGTTTTAACGCGCATCTATTCCAAAAACCGTTTCACACTTTTCGGGATGCGCGCTCAGTGCTTTTCAACGCCCATTTATAACGCGGTGCTCCGATGACCTGCAAGCTGTCGGCTTGGCTTACTGTCGGGGTTCCTTGGGATTGGTGAACCACCAGATGGCGACCGAAACGGCTACGAGCAGCAAAAGGCCAACCGTCAACTGCCAAAGAGGAAAGTTTGGCGCATCACTCGCCATGAAGAACGCAGCGATAACGCCGCTTAACCAGAGAACTGCCTGCGCTAACAAACGGACCATGAAATTCCCGCCTCCACTTAAATTACCGTGTTGTCTGCCACTATAGCATTTTCAACTTCGGTTGCCTTGATCGAAGTCAAAACGCGTAGTCTAGCCATCGATATACTATGAAATAGTGCGTCGTTCGACCATAGCTTTGTACAAACGGCTTCTGCGCCGCAGCATTATGCTTGCGGCGCAGTCAGTGTTTTCAGGATTGCAAGCAGAGTTGGGAGAGAAATTTTACTTCTTGCGGAAGGCGTCGAGAGAGACCACGTCGGCAGATGGCTTGGGCGTATCTTCGCCTTCAGCATTGTCCTTCGCGGCAGCTGCCTGCTTTTCAGCGGAAGACTTGCGCGACTTTGCCTTTGGCTTTTCCGGCTTTTCGGGCGCGGATTCGACCGGCATCATCTCGATTGGCGCGATATTGTTCTCTTCGTCATTGTCGCTGGTCGGCTGAACTGCGGCGACATCGAACTCAAGCTCGAAATTGACGGACGGATCGTAGAAGCCGCGTACTGCCGAGAACGGAATGACCAGTTTTTCAGGAATATCGCCGAAAGACAGGCCGACTTCAAAGAGCTGATCCGTAACATTCATGTCCCAGAACTGGTGCTGCAACACGATTGTCATCTGCTCGGGATATTTCTCTTTCAGGCGCGAGGAAATACGCACGCCCGGCGCCCCGGTGAGGAACGTGATAAAGAAATGATGATTGCCCGGCAGGCCAGCCTTGGCCACCTCCGCAAGAACCTTGCGGATGACGCCACGAAGGGCTTCCTGAGCGAGAATGTCGTAACGGATCAAATCCTGTACCATGGGTTTCTTATCCCACGGATTCGCAGGCAGATGTCAAGTTCGTTCTCGCAGGAAACGATGATATATATCGCGAAAGTGAGGCAGCGCTGCTCGATCTGTCAGGGGTGAGGGGTCGCTTCCGGCAACGATTCAGTCACACCAAATGCCAGCAGGAATGTTCTGACACCATTGATGGCGCTGCGTTCGATGATATCATCATCGATGGCGCATCCGTGCAACGCATGCAACTGTGTGTCGGCGTTGATCAACGCCATGAAATGCAGTGCCGCCAGATCGGGATCGTCGAGACGTAAATGCCCGGCGAGCGCGAGGCGGGAAAGGCATGCGGCAACGGCTGGAATGGCCTGCGCTGGGCCTTTGGTCTTGCAGATATAACCCGCGAAGGACAGATCGGGTGAACTGGACTGCACGAGTTTGCGCAGAAACGCGCCCGATGGATCGTAAACGCAGTTTCGGCTCATGCGGATCGCGAAATCTGTCAGGTCCTGCTCAAGGTTGTCACCGGTCTGTGGAAAAGTGGAAAGCACGGCAAACAGGCTCGCATTCATGCGGTCCAAAGCGTCTTCCACCACGGCGGCCAGCAAGGCTTCCTTGTCGCGATAGTGGTTGTAGATGGTCTGGCGCGAAACGCCTGCCTCGTTTGCAATAAGATCGATGCTGGCGCCCTGAAACCCGTCGCGCGAGAAAACGCGCGCCGCAGAACACAGGATGAAATCGCGTTTCATGCACTGTCCCGGCTTCATTGCGGCAGAGCCAGCCGCGGCATTCAGCCCTTTTCCGGTGGTGCTACGCTTCACCGGCGGGGCGGCCATTTCGATTATGTCAGTAGGTTTCATAAGCCCAACATAAGATGACTTGACGTTTTGGACAATGGTGTCTAATTTGACATCAATGTCAAATTCCTTTTGGCATTTCGTCTAGACAATAGACTGTGACAATTATTTCAGAGGTCAGGTTTGCCCGTTTTTGGGCGCATATCCCGGACCGAATCTGAAAAGGTGTTGTAGTTCCATGTAGTTATCAGTCCTGTACCGGTTTTGCGAGCCCAGCGATCCATCCTCCCAAGCGAAGTTGGCGATCCGAAACCGGTGTGGGCACCTCACGAAACATTGATGAAAGCGCGTCTCCCATGGCTTCGAGTCTTGTGCGCAATGCGATTGTTCTCGGTCTTCTGTCCGCAGTTGGCCCCTTCGCGATCGACATGTATCTGCCTGCCTTGCCGACCATTGCTGCCGATCTCCATGCGGAGACCGGTGCTGTACAGATGAGTCTGCTTGCCTTTTTTATTGCTTTGGCGATTGCCCAGCTTTTCTGCGGTCCTTTGTCGGACATGGTCGGGCGCAAAATCCCGCTTTACGGCGGCCTGATTCTCTTCGCTATTGGCAGTGTTGGTTCTGCGCTGGCGACCAATATCGATGTGCTGGTGCTGTTCCGCTTCCTGCAAGGGCTTGGTGCGGCGGCAGGCATGGTGATTCCACGCGCCGTGGTGCGTGATTTGCACACTGGCGTCGAAGCCGCGCGGCTCATGTCGCTCCTGATGCTGGTCTTCTCGATTTCGCCGATTCTGGCACCGCTTACAGGCTCGGTCATCATCAGCTTCTTTGGATGGCGTGGTGTGTTCTGGGCCGTTCTGGTCGCTGCGCTTATCGGCATCGTGCTGCTTGCCACCGCCCAGCAGGAAACGCGAACGCGTGAAGCGCGGCTTGAAAGCAGTATCGGCAGCGCTCTGCGTGGCTATGGCCGCTTGCTCAAGGACCGCTATTTCCTTGGACTGGTTTTCGTCGGCGGCTTCGGCATCGCGTCGTTCTTCGTCTATCTGGCCAATTCGTCCTTCGTGCTGATTGACCATTACGGCTTGACCCCGAACCAGTATGCGCTGGCTTTCTCGGCCAATGCGGTGTCGTTCTTCGGCGTTTCGCAGCTGAATGGCTTGCTTGGCGCTCGCTTCGGCCTGCGCCGTGTGATGCGCGTTGCCGTATCCGGTTTCGCAGCCGCCATGCTTGCCATGTTCGCAGCCGTGCTGATGGGGCACCAGTCGCTGTGGCTGATCGCAGCCTTCCTGTTCGTCGGCTATGGCTTCCTTGGACTGGTGATTCCGACCACGGCGGTTCTGGCGCTGGAAGATTACGGCGCGATTGCCGGTACCGCTTCAGCGCTGATGGGCACGCTGCATTTCGTGATTGGCGGTCTGGCAATCGGCATAACGGGCTCGTTCTTCGATGGAACGGCTGTGCCTATGGTCGGCGGTATCGCTGGCTGTGCTCTGACCGCATTCGTGTTGACGCAGATCGTCCTCTCTCGCAAGGCGAGTGACGTCGAAACAGAAGCGGCAGCAGCCTGATTTAAAGAGAGTCTGGTTTGTAAGGGAAAGTGGAGGCTTCTGTTGCCAGGTGCCTCCGAACCCCGCCTTAAGGTGCTAACCCTAAGGGCTTTAGAGTGGGTTTCCCGCACCGCCATTAGGCAGCGAGAGCATAACCCTGAGCTTTGTTGTCATTTGCAACTACTCAATTGACCCGATAACGGTGGTATCATGCCGAGTAAAAGAGCGATCTTTACACCCTTGTCGATCCTATTTCGCCCCCGCCACAGCACAGACTAACGATACAGCCTGTGTTCTGGTGGAGGCGCCGGGTACCGCCCCCGGGTCCAATGGGTTTATTACACCGTCCGTTTATCACCATAGCTGGCTTGCGCCAGCGAGACGTATATAGGCGTGGTCGATCCATATTGGAAGAGGGGCGGTTACATTTGTCAGGGGCAAATCTGCTCCCGAATCTTCTGAAGCCCGAATAAAGCGGCCCTTTCGTTGCCGTCGGAAAGATGAGATGTTGATCGTCTCATTTTCCTTAAGCGCGCCCGCGCTCCACGGCCCCAATCCCTCGATGCTTGCCTTCACACTGGGCATGACACAGGAAATATCCGCATCGCTACAGTCCTTCGGAGCTGTCGCCTTGAGTATAGCCCGCAATATTTTCTGCAAGACATCAACGGATGCCGGAAGTGCTCGGGTAGAATGAGGGAAAATTGCAGCGCCGTGAGAATTTACAAAGGTCCAAACATAATAAAACGCGTTGTGAAACTGTAAGTAAATTTAAAAAATTAATCAGAATGACGCTATTCATTATGAATAAGTGTTGCGTGGAGAATATGTGAGATCGTATTTTGTTCTTTGCAGGACAAAAGATCATTGTTGTGTGTTGCTTCCCTAAAATGTCGTTGACAGCTTGCTCGCACTGGTCAATCTTGGCTGCATATATATTGGAAAGGCTGGGGTTTTCTTCCGGTCGATCGGGATTTGCAGTTGATATTGGGCGGTGTGCCCATACTGAAGGAGAGCCGATATATGAGTGAATACCTCGCAGATGTCCGTCGCTATGATGCTGCTGCCGATGAGGCGGTTGTCGAGAAGATCGTCAAGCATCTGGGCATTGCGCTTCGCAATCGCGACTCCTCGCTCGTTTCGGCGACCGATCCGGAAGAAATGAAGCGTGTGCGCGACAGCTGGGTTGGCAAGAAGCTCGGCGTCACCGACGCGGCCAAGGCTGAAGAAGTGGTGAACCACGTCGCGGAAGTCATGAAGGGCGACCGCAACAAGCACCGCGTGACCTTCTACTATCTGGTTGCCAAGCAACTCGGCAAACTCGGCGATCTCTGATCGGTGCATATTGCCTGTGGAATTCGAACCCCGGTGCCCTGCGCCGGGGTTTTTCCTTATAGTAGGGGTGAACCGAATCGATCCCGAAAACCCCATCTGGGAACATCCCATGCGCACCTATCTCGATCTTCTCCAGTATGTGCTCGATAATGGCACCGATCGCGGCGACCGCACGGGAACGGGCACGCGCTCGGTTTTCGGCTATCAGATGCGCTTTAATCTGGAGGAGGGCTTTCCGGTCCTGACCACCAAGAAGCTGCATCTGCGCTCCATCATCTATGAACTGTTGTGGTTCCTGAAGGGCGACACCAATATTGCCTATCTCAAGGAAAACGGCGTTTCGATCTGGGATGAATGGGCAGACGAAAAGGGTGATCTCGGCCCGGTCTACGGCTATCAGTGGCGCTCCTGGCCAGCGCCTGACGGTCGCCATATCGACCAGATCGCCAATCTCATGAAGATGCTGCATGGCAATCCGAATTCCCGCCGCCTGATCGTTTCGGCCTGGAACCCGGCGCTGGTCGATGAAATGGCTCTGCCACCATGCCATTGCCTGTTCCAGTTCTATGTCGCGGATGGCAAGCTGTCCTGCCAGCTTTATCAACGCTCGGCGGATATTTTCCTCGGCGTGCCGTTCAACATCGCCTCCTATGCGCTTTTGACCATGATGATCGCGCAGGTGGCGGGTCTCAAGCCCGGCGAATTCATCCACACGCTGGGCGATGCGCATATCTATTCCAACCATTTCGAACAGGCTCGTCTGCAACTGACCCGCACGCCGAAAAAACTGCCGGTCATGCGTATCAACCCGGATGTGAAGGACCTGTTTTCCTTCCGCTTCGAGGATTTTGTGCTGGAAGGCTATGAAGCCGATCCGACGATCAAGGCGCCGATTGCCGTATGAGTAACAGCGTGAGCACGGACAAGCCCGTCGTTTCGATTATCGTGGCCGCAGCCGAGAATGGCGTGATCGGACGTGACAACGACATGCCATGGCGGCTCTCAACCGATCTGAAGCGTTTCAAGGCGCTGACGCTGGGCAAGCCGGTTATCATGGGACGTCGTACCTGGGAATCGATCGGGCGGCCTTTGCCGGGACGACCCAATATTGTCGTGACCCGCGATGCGAATTTTCAAGCCGAGGGAGCCCACATCGTCGGTTCGCTGGAAGAGGGCATTGCGCTTGGGCGCAGGCTTGCGGAAAAGCTTGGCGTTGGCGAAGTCTGCATCATTGGCGGCGGCAAGATTTATGCGCAGGCCTTGCCGCTGACGGGCCGGGTGCATCTGACACGCGTTCTGGCGGAAATCGACGGGGATACGCATTTCCCGGAAATTAAGCCGGATGCATGGCGTCTGGTGTCGTCGGAAGACGTGCCAGCCGGGGAAAAAGACAGCCATCCGACCCGTTATATGGTTTACGAAAAGCGTGATGCGTAAAGCATAACATAGGAATTTTATTGCGCTTCCGTTGAAAGCGCGCCTCCCGATGCCTATAAAACGGTAACATTAGTTGATGACGGGGGTTTGCGCCTTGCTTTCCCGTCTTCCGGGAGCATCTCCGTTAGAAGCGCTGACGCGTTTTTTGCCGGAGATGCGGGAAACAGAAGCTTAGAGGTGAGGATGCCCTGGAGCAATCAGAATGGCGGCGGCGGCCCATGGGGTGGCGGCGGCGGTGATAACAATAATAATAACAACAATAATAACGGCCCCTGGGGACAGGGCCCAAAGGGCCCGCGCGGCGGCGGACAGAACACGCCACCTGATCTCGAAGATATTTTGCGCAAAGGCCAGGACCGCCTGAAGCAGGTATTCCCCGGTAGCGGTGGTCGCAGCGGCGGCAATCGCCCGATCTATCTGTTGATCGGCGCGGCCTTGCTTGGCTTCTGGGTTTTCCAGTCCGTCTATACGGTGCAGCCTGATGAGCTGGCGGTTGAACTTCGTTTCGGCAAGCCGAAGGATGAAGTTTCCGAGCCGGGCCTGCACTTCCATTGGTGGCCGATTGAAACCTATGAAAAGGCGCAGATCGTCGAAAAGCAGATCAATATCGGCGCTCAGGGTTCCCGTACGGCGACGCAGGGTCTCATGCTGACTGGCGACCAGAACATCGTAAACGTCCAGTTCTCGGTTCTTTACCGCGTCTCCGATCCGCGCGCCTATCTGTTCAATGTCGACAGCCCCGATGCGATGGTGCAGCAGGTGTCTGAAAGCGCGATGCGTGAAATCGTCGGTCGCCGTCCGGCACAGGACGTTTTCCGCGATAATCGTGCCGAGATCGCGCAGAGCGTTCGCAATATCGTGCAGCAGACGCTCGACAGCTATCAGGCCGGTATCCAGATCAACGCCGTGTCGATCGAAGATGCGTCGCCGCCGCGTGAAGTGGCTGATGCCTTTGATGAAGTGCAGCGCGCTGAACAGGACGAAGACCGTTTCATCGAGGAATCGAACCAGTATTCCAACCAGAAGCTCGGTCAGGCCCGCGGTGAAGCGGCTCAGGTTCGCGAAGAGGCAGCAGCCTATAAGAACCGCGTTGTTCAGGACGCCGAAGGTGAAGCGCAGCGTTTCAGCTCGGTTCTCGGCCAGTATGAGAAAGCGCCGGAAGTGACCCGCAACCGTCTCTTCCTCGAAACCATGGAACAGGTGCTGAAGAGCACCAAGAAAGTCATTGTGGAACCCGGAAAGGACGTCGTGCCCTATCTGCCGCTGAACGAACTGATGCGCCAGCAACCGCGCGCAGGCGCAACGGGCGCTACTCCGGGCGCTAATGTGACCACGACTCCCTCGACCGGCGGAGGTACCCAGTAATGGCTCAGAACAGACTTCCGATCATTGCGGGTATTATCGCTATCCTCGCCTTCCTGCTCTATTCCGCGACGTTCATCGTTTCGGAGCGCCAGCAGGCAATCGTTCTTCGTTTCGGTCAGATCGTCAGTGTGAAGACCGAGCCGGGCATCTATTTCAAGCTGCCATTCGGCTTCCTTGACGCCGATACGGTGCAGATGATCGATGACCGTCTGCTGCGTTTCGATCTGGACGATATCCGCGTTCAGGTTTCGGGCGGTAAGTTCTATGACGTCGACGCGTTCCTCGTCTATCGCATCACCGATGCCCGCAAGTTCCGTGAAACGGTTTCGGGCAGCACGCTCCTTGCCGAACAGCGTCTGCGCACCCGTCTGGATGCAGCGCTGCGTGGTGTCTACGGTCAGCGCGGCTTTGAAGCCGCTCTTTCGGAAGAGCGTGGCGACATGATGCGTGAAGTGCGCGATCAGCTTCGTCCCGATGCAACATCGCTTGGTCTGACCATTCAGGACGTTCGTATCCGTCGCACGGATCTGACGGCTGAAGTCTCGCAGCAGACCTATGAGCGCATGAAGGCGGAACGTCTGGCGGAAGCCGAGCGTCTGCGTGCCCGTGGCCGTGAAGCCGCCCAGCGTATTCGCGCCGTGGCCGACCGTCAGGTGGTGGAAACCATTGCCGAAGCGCGCAAGGAATCGGAAATCCTTCGCGGTGAGGGCGATGCGCAGCGCAGTGAAATCTACGCAGCCTCTGCATCGAAGGATCCGGGCTTCTTCGCCTTCTATCGTTCGATGGCCGCTTATCGTGAAGCGCTCGAAACCCCGGATACGACGCTGGTTCTCTCGCCGGATTCGGAGTTCTTCAAGTTCTTCCGTGATGCTGGCGGCAAGCTGGCAACGCCTTCCCAGTAAAGCACGGGAACAGCTCTGATGAGCGATTTTCTAGCCGCCGTAGGACTTCTCTTCGTTATCGAGGGGCTGCTCTACGGCGGCTTTCCTTTTTTCGCCAAGAAACTCGCACGCGAAGCGAGTGAAGCGCCGGAAAGCGCATTGCGCATTGCCGGTATCGCGGCGCTGGCCATCGGCGTCGGCATCGTCTGGCTTGTCAGGGGATAAGCCCCCTCCGTTCCGTTATTTATGGCCCTTCGTCTATACGGGGCCGTAAACAGGCCTTAATTTGCGGCGATCTAACCTTTAGGTTATTTGCGTAGATATTCAGGATCGGAGCAGAGCTTTATGGCAATCGTACCGAAGGCGGGGTTCGCTCGCACCCTATTCGCAACCGTGGCAATGGGCGCGCTGGCTGTCACCGGAACGCTAACGGTCGCAACACCGCCAGCCTTTGCTCAGGACGCACCTGTGAAAGGCATTCAGGGTCCAGGTTCTGTTGCCGATCTTGCAGAAGGCCTTCTGGATGCGGTGGTGAATATCTCCACCTCGCAGACCGTAAAGGACGATGGCGGCGAGGGCGATGGCCCCGTACCCATGCCGAAGGTGCCGGAAGGCTCGCCGTTCCAGGAATATTTCAAGGATTTCTTCAACAACAAGGACGGTGAGCAGAGCGACGAATCCCGCAAGGTGCAGTCGCTTGGATCGGGCTTCGTCATCGATGCCGAAAAGGGATTCATCGTCACCAACAATCACGTCATTGCGGATGCTGACGAGATTGAAGTCAATTTCAACGACGGCACCAAGCTGAAGGCCGAGCTGGTCGGCAAGGATATCAAGACCGATCTGGCTGTCCTGAAAGTCGATCCCACCAAGCACAAGTTGAAGGCCGTGCAGTTCGGCAATTCAGAAAAGGCGCGCATTGGCGATTGGGTTCTGGCGATCGGCAACCCGTTCGGATTGGGCGGAACGGTAACGGCTGGTATCATTTCGGCGCGCAAGCGCGACATCAATTCCGGCCCCTATGATGACTTCATCCAGACAGATGCCGCCATCAATCGCGGTAATTCGGGCGGCCCGCTGTTCGACATGAACGGTCAGGTAATCGGGATCAACACGGCGATCATTTCGCCCTCGGGCGGCTCTATCGGCATCGGTTTTGCCATTCCGGCTGAAATGGCTGTTGGCGTGATCGATCAGCTGAAGGAATTCGGTGAGGTCAAGCGCGGCTGGCTCGGTGTGCGCATCCAGCCGGTGACGCAGGATATTGCGGATAGTCTTGGCCTGAAGGATCCGAAAGGCGCTCTGATTGCCGGACTGATCGAGAATTCCGGCGTGGACAACACGGCGCTGAAGGCCGGTGATGTTGTCATCGGCTATGAAGGCAAGCCGGTGGATACCGCGCGCGATCTGCCACGCCTTGTTGCCGAAAGCCCAGTTGGCAAGGAAGTGGAAATCAAGGTTGTTCGCGATGGCGCGGAGCAAACCGTTAAAGTGAAGCTTGGCCGCCTTGTCGAAGATGACAAGAGCACGGATGCTGCAACCGAAGATCAGGCGCCGGTTCCGGATGGAACAGAGGGCGAAGACGGACAGGAAGCGCCAGCAAAGCCGAAGAAAGAGCAGAAGAGCGAAGCCACGGGTCCGACCGTGCTTGGCATGAAGCTTTCCGAACTCAATGACGATGTGCGCGGCGAATTCGGCATTGCCGAAGACGTGCACGGTGTTGCCATCCTTTATGTGGCTCCAGGTTCGGCTGCGGGTGACAAGCGGGTCGAGACGGGCGATGTCATCGTTGATATCAATCAGGTCACCGTCAAAGCGCCCGAGGATGTGAAGAAGCGCATCGACGCACTGCGGCGGGAAGGGCGCAAGAACGCGCTGCTCATGCTGGCGTCGCGTTCCGGCGAGTTGCGTTTCGTGACTGTTCGGATCGACTGAGACTTCTGTAAGATGGAATTGGAGCGGCGCTGCGGATCATCCGCCGCGCCGTTTTCATTTGCGATTTGAATCAAATAGCGGCAAGTGCTGAGAATGAGATTCAGGATTGAAGCGCCAAAACGCTTCATGGAGTGGTGTGCGAGTTGGAAACTGTCGATATTGTCGTGATAGGCGCGGGCGCAGCCGGAATGATGTGCGCCATCGAAGCGGCCAAGCGCGGACGCTCGGTGCTGGTTGTCGATCATGCCAAGTCGGCGGGTGACAAAATCCGCATCTCCGGCGGCGGCCGGTGCAACTTCACCAATATCCATGCCAGCCCGAAGAACTATCTGTCGCGCAATCCGCATTTCTGCATCTCGGCCTTAAGCCGCTATACGCAGCGCGATTTCATCGCATTGGTCGAGCGGCATCGCATTGCTTATCATGAAAAGACGCTGGGGCAGCTGTTCTGCGACGGCTCGGCAACGCAGATCATCGATATGCTGCTCGGCGAGATGAAGCGTCACAGCGCGCGGCTGAAACTCTCCTGCGGTGTCGAGAATGTGGCCAAGACCGGCGACGGGTTTGAACTGCGGCTGATGGAAGGCGGTGTTCGCACGACGGTCAGATGCCGTTCTGTGGTCGTCGCCTGCGGTGGCAAATCCATTCCGAAAATGGGCGCAACGGGCTTCGGCTATGACCTTGCCGAACAATTCGGGTTGCGGCTGGTTGAGACGCGCCCGGCACTGGTCCCGCTTACCTTTGAGCCGAATACGCTGGAACGTCTGAAGCCGTTGGCCGGTATCGCTGTTGATGCGGTGGTGTCATGTGGCAAGACGAGCTTTACCGAGGCCATGCTGTTCACGCATCGCGGCATTAGCGGCCCGTCCATTTTGCAGATATCGTCCTATTGGAAAGAGGGCGATGAAATCCGCATCAGCATGTTGCCCGGTACGGACCTGTTCGAAGCCTTGCGCGCACAGCGCACGCAGAATGGCAAGCAGGCCTTGCAGACCGCGCTTGGCCTGCATCTGCCGAAGAAGCTTGCGCAGACCATCGCCGAGGAAAACGGCGCCAGCGGGCATCTCGCCGATATGTCCGACAAGCTGTTCCGCCGCGTGGAAGCTGTCGTCAATGACTGGCGCATCAAGCCTGCCGGTTCGGAAGGCTATCGCACGGCAGAAGTAACGCTGGGCGGTGTCGATACTCGTGATCTCGATTCGCGCACCATGGAGGCCAAGTCCGTGCCGGGTCTCTATTTCATCGGCGAAGTGGTCGATGTTACCGGCTGGCTCGGCGGGTATAATTTCCAGTGGGCGTGGTCTTCCGGCTGGTGCGCCGGTCAGGTGGCGTAAGCGCGATAAACGACGAGGCGTTTCAGGTGATGTGTTTCGTCCGGTACGCGCGGATGATTGAAATCGCTTGAGGCATCGCGCACCATGCCGATGCGCTGCATGACGCTCGTGGAGCGGTCATTAGCCTCCACGGCGAAGGATACAACCTCAGACAAGCCCAGCGGCCCGAAGGCATAGGCCAGAAGGGCTTTGCCAGCTTCGGTCACAAAGCCCTTGCCCCAGAAGGGACGGGCAAGTCGCCAGCCTATTTCCACTGTTCCATCCGGAAAATGCGGTTCAAGATTGGTGCGCAATAGCCCGGCGAAGCCGATGCATTCGCCGCTTGCCTTCTCTTCGAGTGCGTAGAAACCAAGGCCGGTTTCCGAGATCATCGTGCGCAACCGGTCGAAAAACTCGTCCGATTCTTGGCGGTTACGCCGGAACGGGAAGAAATGCATGACCTCTTCATCGGAATTGATCGTGTGAAAGAGATCGCGGTCGCGATCCTCCCAATTCCGAATGACAAGCCTTGGCGTTTCCAGAATCATCATTCGACGAAGTCCGTTTTCCTGTAACCCTGAATGTAGAGAAGTGCAGTCAGGTCGCCATGGTCGATGCGCACCTTGGCTTGCGCTGCCACCGCCGGTTTGGCATGGAGCGCCACGCCCGTTCCCGCGAGCTGGATCATGCCGAGATCGTTGGCGCCATCGCCCACCGCGATTGCGTCATCGGGTGAAAGACCCAGACGATCAGCAATTTCTTCCAGCCGTTCCACCTTGGCTTCGCGACCGAGAATCGGCTCCGCGACAACGCCTGTCAGCTTGGCGCCATCATCCAGAAGAAGATTGGCGCGGTCTTCGTTGAAGCCGATCATTTCGGCAATGCGGTGGGTGAAGGATGTGAAGCCGCCCGAGACAAGCGCGGTATAAGCGCCGTGCTTGCGCATGGTGCGCACCAGTTCCGGTCCGCCGGGTGTGAGCGTGATGCGGGTGGCGATCACCTTGTCTATAACCTGAAGGGGCAAGCCTTTCAGAAGGGCAACGCGTTCACGCAGGGCCGGTTCAAAGGCGATTTCGCCATTCATGGCGCGGGCGGTAATTGCGGCCACATGCTCGCGCAAGCCTGCTTCTTCGGCGAGTTCGTCGATGCACTCCTGCTGAATCATGGTCGAATCCATGTCGGCAATCAGGATTTTCTTGCGGCGGCGATCCTGCTCTTGCACAACGACATCAACCGGTGCGCTATCGAGTGCCGCGCGCAGCGCAGCGTCGGCGTCATCGGCGCTCAGGCCGCTTGGCAGGGGGATATCGCAGGCAATACCGTCTGCAAGCCAATAAAGTCCTGTTGCATTCACTGCCGCTGACGCTTTAATCCCGAGCGATGGAACAAGAGCGGCCTTGGCCGGGTTGGCGATCAAAGTGGCAATGAGCGAAGCGGATGCAGACATGAGGGAGCGATTCCTGCGATGAGTGAGGAGGCGATCAAGAATGCCATCCTGATAGCTGGCCCAACGGCCAGCGGCAAGTCGGCACTTGCTGTTCATATGGCAAGGGAGACCGGCGGTTTCATCGTAAACACCGATTCCATGCAGGTTTATGACGTGCTCGATCTGCTGACGGCGCGTCCGGGGGCAGATGATCTGGCTTCAGCCGAGCATCATCTCTACGGCCATGTCGCGCCGTCCGTGTCCTATTCCACCGGCAAATGGTTCGCCGATGTGGCGGCACTTCTGGCGCAGCCGGAGTTGATAGGACGGACACCGATTTTCGTCGGCGGCACGGGGCTATATTTCCGTGCTCTGCTGGGCGGTCTGTCGCAAA
This sequence comes from Ochrobactrum sp. P6BSIII, assembly GCF_014138065.1. Taxonomy (NCBI): domain Bacteria; kingdom Pseudomonadati; phylum Pseudomonadota; class Alphaproteobacteria; order Hyphomicrobiales; family Brucellaceae; genus Ochrobactrum; species Ochrobactrum sp. P6BSIII. The sequence goes on from NZ_JACGXB010000003.1 coordinate 302,349, forward strand.
TGCCGGAAGTATCGCCGGATGTGCGCAACCATTGGCGCGCACGTATGGAGGCGGAAGGCGCAGAAGCGCTGCATCGGGCACTGTTCGAGCGTGACCCGCAGATGGCCGCAACGCTTCAACCAACCGACAGCCAGCGCATCGTGCGGGCGCTGGAGGTAATCGAGAGCACCGGAAAATCCTTGAGCGCGTGGCAGCAAACCAAGGGGCGTGTGCTGGTGGATGACCAGTCGGCACGCAAGGTTGTGCTTTTGCCAGAACGGGGCTGGCTTTCTGAGCGCATTGCGCGGCGCTTTGCCCTGATGTGGAACAATGGCGCTATCGATGAGGTGAAGGCACTGTTGGCCTTGCAGCTCGATCCGACGCTGCCCGCCATGAAGGCCATTGGCGTTCGGGAGATCAGCGCTTTCCTCGAAGCTACGATGAGTGAAGACGAAGCCATCGAACGTTCGGTGATTGCAACGCGGCAATATGCCAAGCGCCAGTCGACCTGGTTTCGCAATCAGCTTGATAAAAGCTGGAATTTTTTAAGTAATTCTGATGAAGCACTACTTCAATTAACGACACTGAAATAACTCGCTGGCAATCTCCGAAAAGAGAGGCGGGCGCGAAATATGCGGTTTCATAAATCGGAGCGGGCATTTTTCATTCTGATTATTTTGATGTGCGGGATAGGCATATTGCTTTATCGCGTGCATGTGGATTTGGGCTTGCTTGCAGCTAGCCCTCTCGATGCGTCCGCTGCCGAACTGGTGGCCGTTCTCGGACGGCTCAATCACGCGGCGATCTGGGTTCTGATCGCTTCCATCGTTTGCGGGCTTTTGCTGATCTATCCGCAGATACGCACCGAGGCGCTGGATCGCGGCAAGTTGCAGATCATCACGCAGGATTTGTCCGAACGGTCGCAAACGCTCGAACATGCGGCCCTGACCGACAGCCTCACTGGCATGCAGAACCGGCGCTATTTCGATGAAGCGCTGAGGGAATATCTGGTTCAGTTCGATCGTATCCAGCGACCGGTCGGCCTGATGATTATTGATCTGGACCACTTCAAGTCCGTCAACGACACCCATGGACACGATATTGGCGACGTGGTGTTGCAGGAAGTCGCGCGCTGCCTGCGCGATTATACCCGATATCACGATGTGGTTGCGCGTCTCGGCGGCGAAGAATTCGCCGTGCTGGCTCCGAATATGGATGCGGAGCTGATGATCAAGCTCGCCAATCGTATCCGCAAGGCCATTGCGGGGCTGGAAATAGATCTTGGCGATGTGAAGCTGACGGTGACCGTCAGTATCGGGCTTGCCGTATGGGACAGGCGCGAAACGTCGAAGGACCTTTATCGCCGCGCCGACAAGATGCTCTATGCCGCCAAGAATATGGGGCGCAACCGCGTCTGCGCTTGATGCTGTGTCGCTGGGGGCCGTGTATCAGCCCTCAAAATCCTTACGGAAATTGCGCACCAGATCGCCAAGCTTTTTCATGCTTTGGGCTGTCTCGCTGTTATGAGACACGACTGGCGCTGGTCGCTCCGGTGCAAGTGCTGCCGCCGTGACGGTTTCCAGCCTGCTGATTGTCGAAGGCTTCTCCAATAGATCGCTGTCTTCGGACGGTTTTTCAGGAACGCCGGTTTGCGCATTATTTTCAAAGGAGCGAAGCCGATCCACGATGCGGTCCAGCGCGATCTTGTCGTCGACCTGCCAGGATGCGGTGGGGTTTTCGGCTTTGCGGCGTCCCGGCAATTGATGCGGTGGGACTGTTTCGAAGGTCAGTCGCATCGGCGTTGAGAACGCTTCGCCAAAGGCGATGGCTTCACGGTTGGCAATTGACGAGAGAAATCCTGCCATACTGCGGGCGCCGCCGCGCAATGCGCCCTTGATGATTTCCTGATCGCGCTCATTGCCGAGGCGCATCGCGAAGATGGAGTTGCACTGCGAGAGAATGGTGGCGTCCAGCTCGCCGGGGCGCTGGCTGATCACGCCGAGATAGGAGCCATATTTGCGCCCTTCCTTGGCGATGCGGGCAATGGCCTGTCGTGTCGGCCAGAAACCGGCATCCTTGTCGGCGGGAATATAACGGTGCGCTTCCTCGCAGATGACAAGGGTTTGCAGGCTGCCTTCGCTCGACATGGCAATGTCGAAGGAGAGGCGGCACAGAACCGACGCAACCGCATTGACCACCTCGGATGGCAGGCCTGCGAGCTGGAAGGTGCAAATCGGCTTGCCATTGTGCGGAATGCGGAAAATGCGGGCGATGGCCTGACGCATGGTTTCCGGGCCGCCGGTAACAGCAAACATGAAGCGAAAGCGCGGATCGCTGGCGATGGATTCCAGCCGCGCTTTCAGGTTGCGCAGATAGGGGCGCTCGGCCTTGCTGTCGAGAAGGCCGATCCTGTCTTCGATCAGGGTCAGGAGATCGCGCAGGCGATAGGCAATCGGCGTATCGACGCTGACCGTTCTGTCCGATAATTTGCGCCGCAAGGTCTGGCGGCCGCCGGTCTCGCTGTCATTGGTCTTTTCGCGGGCAAGCTGCACAAGGTCGCGCAATATGTCGTATTCGGTTGGCTCGGGGGGGCGACCACGAAAGATGACATCCGCAAACTCGTCCAACCGCAACATCCAGAACGGCAATTCGATATTGGTCTGGTCCACCGCGATGGCAAGATCCGGAAATGCGCCAGCAAATTCATTGTGCGGATCGAGGATGAGGATGCGCAGATCGGGCCGCTGCAAGACGATGCGGCGCAGCAGCAGCATGACGGCGCTGGATTTGCCCACGCCCGTGGTGCCGACAACGGCAAAATGGCGCGAGATGAGGTCTTCCACCGAAACATAGGCGGGAACGGAGGTATCCTGCGTCAGCGCGCCGATGGGGACGCTTGTCTGCCCCATCTGGGCATAGACAGCAGACAGGTCGGTGGCGCGGATGCGGTGGGCGATGGCACCGGGATAAGGATATCTGGAAATACCGCCGCTAAACGACATAGCGCCATCCGGTTCGCCGCGGACTTCTCCGAGAAATTCGACATGGACGTGGACGATGTTGTCGCCGCCGCGTGCCCAGGCATTATCGGGCACGGTGACATTATGGACGAGGCCGACCAGACGGTTGCCGCCGGACTGTATCGAGATGAGCTGGCCTACAGTCCAGTAGTCATCGGAAGCCGTGGAAGAGGGGCCGGACAGAGCCGCGATGATCGCGCGCTCGCCGTCGCACTGGATGACATGGCCTTCCGTGCGGTTGCGCTGTACAAAGCCGCGGTCTTTCATCTCGGCATTGCCGTCAATATCCCCGCCCATGTTCATTTCGCTAACTTTCAAAAGAGTGTTGAACGAAACTAACAAATCCGGGTTGAAATAAAGTTATCGAAAGGGTGGGGTGAATCTTAAGAAAATATCGCAGGGCCCGTATTTATGCGTTGACGGCTCGTTTTCAGGCGATTAGTGTCCCGCCCCATGAACACGTTTATTATTCTTGTGGTACGGGCGCGCATGGGCAGGATGGTGTAACCATCCGGCGAAAGCTCCCATGCGCGAAAGACAGGCTCCCTCGGGGGCCTTTTTTATTATCCAAAAAAGCCCGATGCGGCTAAATCTAACACCGAAATATCGACTAGACGGGAAGAGAACGATGACTGCAGGTAAACAAGAGGCGGAAGCAACCGCCGCAGGATCACAGGAAACAAGCCATCCGCGCGAGATGACCGGCGCGGAAATGGTTATCCAGGCCATGATTGATCAGGGCGTGGAAAGCATTTTCGGCTATCCGGGCGGCGCAGTGCTTCCGATCTATGACGAACTGTTCCAGCAGGACAAAATTCAGCACATTCTCGTGCGTCACGAGCAGGGCGCAGGCCATGCCGCCGAAGGCTATGCCCGCTCCACGGGCAAGGTTGGTGTGTTGCTGGTGACCTCCGGTCCCGGCGCAACCAATGCGGTTACGCCGCTTCAGGATGCGCTGATGGATTCCATCCCGCTCGTCTGCATTTCCGGTCAGGTCCCAACCTCCTTGATTGGCTCCGATGCTTTTCAGGAAGCCGATACCGTTGGCATCACGCGTCCCTGCACCAAGCACAACTGGCTGGTGAAGGACGTCAACGACCTGTCGCGCGTTCTGCATGAAGCCTTCCATGTCGCATCCACGGGTCGTCCCGGCCCGGTTCTGGTCGATATTCCGAAGGACATCCAGTTTGCAAAGGGCATCTATACGCCGCCGCAGACCACGCCGCGTACCACGTACCGTCCGGTTCTCGACGGCAATGCGCAGGCGATTGCCGACGCTGTTCGTCTGCTCGCCACGGCGAAGAAGCCCGTCATCTATTCCGGCGGTGGCGTGATCAATTCCGGCCCGGCAGCTTCCCGTCTGCTGCGCGAGCTGGTTGAACTCGGCAATTTCCCGATCACCTCTACCCTGATGGGCCTCGGCGCTTATCCGGCTTCCGGCAAGAATTGGCTCGGCATGCTGGGCATGCACGGCACCTACGAAGCCAATATGACCATGCATGATTGCGACGTCATGCTGTGCGTCGGCGCGCGCTTCGATGACCGTATTACTGGCCGCCTCAATGCCTTCTCGCCGAATTCGAAGAAGATTCACATCGATATTGATCCGTCGTCGATCAACAAGAATGTCCGCGTGGATGTGCCGATTATCGGCGATGTTGCGCATGTTTTGGAAGATATCGTTCGCCAGTTCCGCGCTTCCGACAAAAAGCCGGAAAAGAAGACCATCGCGGCCTGGTGGGAGCAGATTGACCGTTGGCGCGCCCGCAATTCGCTGGCCTATACGCCGAACAAAGACGTCATCATGCCGCAATATGCTATTGAGCGGCTGTATGAACTGACCAAGGATCGCAAGACCTACATCACCACGGAAGTTGGTCAGCACCAGATGTGGGCTGCGCAGTTCTACGGTTTTGAAGAACCGAACCGCTGGCTGACCTCGGGCGGTCTGGGCACTATGGGTTATGGCCTGCCTGCCGCGCTCGGTGTGCAGATCGCACATCCGGATGCGCTGGTTATCGACATTGCTGGTGATGCATCGATCCAGATGTGCATTCAGGAAATGTCGGCGGCTATCCAGCATAATGCGCCGATCAAGATATTCATCCTGAACAACCAGTATATGGGCATGGTCCGCCAGTGGCAGCAATTGCTGCATGGCAATCGTCTGTCGCATTCCTATACGGAAGCGATGCCGGATTTCGTCAAACTGGCGGAAGCCTATGGCGCGCATGGCATCCGTTGCGAAAAGCCGGGCGATCTGGATAGCGCCATTCAGGAAATGATCGACATCGACAAGCCGGTCATCTTCGACTGCCGCGTTGCCAATCTGGCGAACTGTTTCCCGATGATCCCGTCCGGCAAGGCGCATAACGAAATGCTGTTGCCTGACGAAGCTACGGACGAAGCCGTTGCCAATGCCATCGACGCCAAGGGCCGCGCGCTCGTCTGATCCGGAGGATTTAATTATGAATGCACAGAACCTAGCTTCCGGATCGGCTTACTTCATCGCTGCCGAAACCCAGACCCCGGAAACCCACACGCTTGCGGTCCTCGTCGATAACGAGCCGGGTGTTCTTGCCCGTGTGATCGGACTTTTCTCCGGTCGCGGTTACAACATCGAAAGCCTGACGGTTTCGGAAACCGAGCACGAGAAGCATCTGTCGCGCATCACCATCGTGACGCGTGGCACGCCGCATGTGCTTGACCAGATCCGTCACCAGCTGGCGCGCATCGTTCCGGTGCACCGCGTGGTGGATCTGAGCCATCGTGCGAGCGAACTTGGGCATGATCGTCCGATCGAGCGCGAGCTGGCGCTGGTTAAGGTGGCTGGCAAGGGTGAAGCCCGCGCCGAAACTCTGCGTCTTGCCGATGCGTTCAAGGCCAAGGTGGTCGACGCGACGACGGATCACTTCATTCTGGAGATCACCGGCAAAACCGCCAAGATCGACCAGTTCATCTCGATCATGAAGCCGCTCGGCCTTGTCGAAATCTGCCGCACTGGCGTGGCGGCAATGAACCGCGGTCCTGAAGGCATGTAAGTATAGTTTTTCTGCCAAGGGCAGAGGATCGATACAATAAGGCTTAAAACCGGCACAATGTTTCGATTGTGCCGGTTTTTTATTGAGCTAATTTGTGCGGGTAAATCGGGTTCATCATATGTCTGTCGAAATATTTCTGGCGCTGATCGCCTTCGCTTTCGTTTCTTCCATAACGCCGGGTCCGAACAATCTGATGCTTCTGGCGTCGGGGGTGAACTTCGGTTTTCGCCGCACGATCCCGCATATGCTGGGTATTGGCGTCGGCTTTTTCGGCCTGCTTCTGGCGGTCGGGTTCGGATTGGGCATGTTGCTTGAAACTGTGCCGGCCTTCTACACCAGCCTGAAATTCGCTGGGGGCGCATATATGCTCTATCTCGCATGGAAAATCGCGACATCGCGTTCCATCGGCGAGGCAAAGGGCAATCGTGACGACAAGCCGATGACGTTCATGCAGGCCGCAGCCTTTCAGTGGGTCAATCCCAAGGCGTGGGTAATGGCTGTCACCGGCATCGCCACCTATGCCACGCATGACAATTACTATCTCGCGGTGTCGCTGGTGAGTGTCGCTTTCGCGCTAGTCAATCTGCCAAGCGTGTCGGTATGGGCAGGCTTTGGCATGTTGCTGCGCAACTGGCTGGACGATCCGGTGCGCCTCAAATGGTTCAACATGGCTATGGCCTTGCTGCTTATCGCAAGCCTTTGGCCGATGTTAAGGTAATTCAATCAGGAGCATGAGCATGTCGGCACTTCCCACCTATGACGATGTTGCATCCGCAGCGAGCCAGATCGAAGGTCACGCGTTTCATACGCCGGTTCTGACTTCCACTGCGCTGAATGACGAGACAGGCGCAGAGTTCTTTTTCAAGGTGGAAAGTCTGCAGCGGATCGGCGCGTTCAAGTTTCGTGGTGCATTCAATGCCCTGTCGCGTTTCAGTGACGAGCAGAAGAAGCGCGGCGTGATCGCGTTTTCGTCGGGCAACCATGCCCAGGCCGTGGCCTTATCGGCAAAGCTGCTTGGCATTTCCGCCACCATATTGATGCCGGAAGATGCGCCGCAGTCGAAGCTCGAAGCAACGCGCGGCTATGGTGCCAATGTTATCACGTTCAATCGCTATAAGGATGACCGCGATGCCTTGACGAACCGTCTGGCGGAGGAGGGCGGTCTGACCCTGATCCCGCCCTATAACCACCCGCATATCATTGCCGGGCAGGGCACGGCGACCAAGGAGCTGATCGAGGAAGTGGGTCCGCTCGACGCGCTTTTCGTTTGTGTCGGCGGTGGCGGATTGATTGCCGGATCGGCTCTGGCCGCCAAGGCGCTTTCGCCCGATTGCGAGGTTTATGGTGTTGAGCCGGAAGCGGGCAACGACGTCCAGCAGTCCCTGCGTGCGGGCAAGATTGTGCGCATCGATACGCCGCAGACGCTGGCCGATGGCGCGCAGACGCAAGCACCGGGCGATCTGACCTTTGCCATCATCCGCGAAAAGGTGACGGATGTGCTGACGGTCAGCGATCAGGCGCTCGTTGATGGCATGAAGTTCTTTGCCCGGCAGATGAAGCTGGTGGTGGAACCGACCGGCTGTCTGGCCTTCGCCGGTGCCCGCCAGATTGCGGATCAATTGCGCGGAAAGCGCGTGGGCGTGATCATCAGCGGCGGCAATGTCGACCTCTCCCGCTATACTGCTCTTCTGAATACGGCTGTTTGATCACGGTTTGATCTTGTTTTCAGGTCGCGAATCCTGTCTGAAAGAGCCATGCAGTTTTCACCGGAACAGGATCAGGCGCTCAAGGCCGTGGGACAATGGCTGAAAGACGGTCGTAGTCCCATTTTCAGACTGTTCGGCTATGCCGGAACAGGCAAGACGACACTTGCGCGCTATTTCGCGGAACATGTCGATGGCGACGTGCAGTTCGCCGCCTTTACCGGCAAGGCGGCGCAGGTTCTGCGTTCCAAGGGCGCGAGCAATGCGCGCACGCTGCATTCGCTGATCTATCGTCCGCGTGGCGAGGAAGCCATCGAGGACGAGACAACCGGCAAGACGTCTATCGCCCCGACATTCTCGCTCAACCGGCAAAGCCCGGTCGCCAAGGCGGCGATGATCGTGGTCGATGAATGTTCGATGGTGGACGAGGCGCTTGGGCGCGATCTCATGAGCTTCGGAACGCCGATCCTTGTGCTGGGCGATCCCGGCCAGTTGCCACCGATTTCGGGCGGCGGTTTTTTCACCGAACATGAACCGAACTATCTGCTTACCGAGATTCACCGGCAGGCGCAGGACAATCCGATCATCCGCATGGCACTCGATGTCCGGGAAGGGCGCGAATTGCCTTATGGCGATCACGGCGCAGCGAAGGTCATCAGCAAGAACGAAGTCAATCAGGAGATGGTGCTGAAAGCGGATCAGGTGCTTGTCGGCACCAATCGCACGCGGCGTCGCTACAATCAGCGTCTGCGTGAGTTGAAGGGCTTTACGGCGGATTATCCGCAAGCGGGCGACAAGCTCGTTTGTCTGCGCAACGATCCGGCCAAGGGCTTGCTCAACGGGTCGCTCTGGAAGGTCATGACCTCATCCAAGGAAACCGTGAAGCCTGGCATCAATCTGCTGGTTGCGCCGGAAGACGATGATCGCGGTGTCGCGAAGATCAAGCTTTTGAAGGCGCAATTCGAGGACCCGGATAGCGAAATTCCCTGGCAGACCAAGAAGCGCTACGACGATTTCGACTATGGCTATGCGCTGACGGTGCATAAGGCGCAGGGTTCGCAGTGGGACGATGTTGTACTGTTTGATGAGAGCTTTGCTTTTCGCGATACGCGCGAGCGCTGGCTTTATACGGCCATTACCCGTGCGGCTGAACGCCTGACGATTGTAAAATAATCAGCTTTCAATTGGTTTGGCGCTTAGCCACTCCCATGCGTCTTCTTCTTCATCGGTTTCGAAAGAACGCATTTCGATGGAGAGAAAGGGCTGCATCAGGGTGATGCTGGCCTGAATCCATAATGGCCCGCCGACAATCGCATAGCGCCGCAGATGCTTGAGTGATTTTGAACGCATCGACAGCATGCTTTCGGAAAAGGCTGCCGTCCAGTCCACGCCTTCATAGCCGGTGAGACGGATCAGAAGATCAATCTCGTCAAACTGCTCATAGGCTGCGTCAAGCAGGCCGTAAAGATTCTCCAGCGATGAATCGTCCAGATGCCCTTCAATGGCAAAGGCGAATACATCATTCCGGTCTGTGGGAATGCGGCGGACGACGGGGATGTCCTCATTGCGCATCATCGGTCTCCAAGCGTCTTTCTATCATCAATCGTCAAAGCGAGCCCTGGCGGGACAGGATTCAAACGTCTGGACCCATCGAAAGGTTGCGGATTGTTGTTCCAATTTTGCCGTGGAGAAGCTTGCTCCATGCTCGAAAGGCGGGAAACGGCAACATTTGGGGATGGGTGATCGGGTGCGACGGGAAAACACTCACACTTTCCTGCGACGGGCGATATAAAGCGAAAACCGATAACGGGAGAAATGCCTCCATGCCTGCGAAATTATCTGTCAATCTCAATGCCATTGCCATGCTGCGTAATCGTCGCGATCTGCCTTGGCCGAGCGTCACCGGTCTTGGACGGATAGCACTTGCGGCAGGGGCTGCGGGTTTGACGGTGCATCCGCGCCCGGACCAGCGCCACATCCGTTTTTCCGATCTTGGCGATATTCGCGCATTGATCGACGATGAATTTCCGCAGGCCGAATTCAACATTGAAGGCTTTCCGAGCGAAGCTTTCCTTGAGCTGGTTGAAAAGCACCAGCCGGAGCAGGTGACGCTGGTGCCGGACGATCCGACACAGGCCACTTCCGACCATGGCTGGGATTTCCTGTCCAAGGCCGATTATCTTGCGCCCATCGTGGCGCGGCTGAAGAAGGGCGGTATGCGCGTTTCGCTGTTCGCCGATCCCGATCCGCTGGGTTATGACAAGGCCAAGGCTCTTGGTGCCGACCGGCTTGAATTCTACACCGGGCCTTACGGCGGGACTTATGACGACCCGGCAGCGGCAGCGCGTGAGCTGGACCGGATAGGCAAAGCCGCTGAAGCCGCGACAGCACTCGGCCTTGAAATCAATGCCGGTCACGATCTGACAATTGAAAATCTTCCCGCACTGGTCAAGCGCATGCCACAATTGAAAGAAGTTTCCATCGGACATGGATTGACGGCGGACGCTTTGACGTATGGTATGTCGGCGACAGTGGCACGTTTCATCGCTGCTTTGGCTGGGTAATTGGTGCATTCAATGCGTCATGCGCATAGCTTCTCTGCGAGCTTTGCAAAAAGCGCATTTGTGCCAAAGCTCAACAAGCTATAGGCGTCCGCGGCTGGTTCTCTCCGCGTCGGGGGCGCGCAGGAACGTATGAGGGAAGCATTGATACAGTTTTCCGAAGTCCGCATTTCACATCGGTGCGCCCCGGCGAGTTTCGCCTTGCGGGCCTCATCGGAGCGGTGCGTTTCCGCCGTTCGGTCCGGTGATCATGATTGAACCTGATTGGGGCAAAGGTGCGGCACGGTTGTTGCAAACCGCAATCTTTTGCGGGCGTTCCTGTGAGTGGACTCCACATAAAATGATTTCCAGCCAGAATGACTTCAGGACGGTGCGAGGTGTTTGCAAATGAGCGATGAGCTGAACGGCCAGAACGCGCAACCGCAACCCGCCCCGCAGGACGCCGCTGCCGCTCCGCTTGTTGGTGGCGCCGCGGGTTTCGAAGGCGGGTTTGCCGCCGAAGAGAACGATCATCACAATGACAGCATGAAGACGCTGGTGTTGGGCGCTCTCGGTGTCGTTTATGGCGATATCGGTACCAGCCCGATCTATGCTTTTCGCGAAGCGCTGCATGCGGCGGCTTCCGACGGCAGTTTGCCTCGCTCCGATATTCTTGGTGTCGTGTCGCTGATCTTTTGGGCGCTGACACTGGTCGTCACAATCAAATATGTCCTGTTCGTGCTGCGTGCGGATAACAACGGCGAAGGTGGTATCCTCTCGCTGATGGCGCTGGTGCGCGGTGCGCTGAAGGGACGTCCAAATCTCATTCTCGGCGTCGGCATTGTCGGTGCTGCGTTGTTCTTCGGCGATGCGGTGATTACGCCCGCCATTTCCGTGCTTTCCGCCATGGAAGGTCTGGAAATTGTCGCGCCCAGTCTCACACCCTTCGTGGTGCCCATCACGGTGGTCATTCTTGTGACCCTGTTTTCGGTGCAAAAGCTTGGCACCGGCAGGGTGGCTATCGTGTTCGGCCCGATCATGGCAATCTGGTTCCTGGCGCTTGGTGCGTCGGGCCTCTGGCATATTTTCGACGATCCGACTGTGATCGCCGCGCTCAATCCCTATTATGCCCTGCATTTTCTTATCATCAGCCCGGGCATCGCCTTCATCACGGTTGGCGCTGTTTTCCTGGCCATGACGGGTGCGGAAGCGCTTTATGCCGATCTGGGTCATTTCGGGCGCAAGCCGATTGTGCGTGCCTGGCTGTGGATCGTGTTTCCGTGTCTCGTGCTCAATTATTTCGGACAGGCTGCCTTCATCCTGTCGCATGGTGAAGCGGCTGCATTGCCGTTCTTCCAGATGTTACCGGATTTCGCCTTGTTACCGATGGTGCTGTTGGCGACGGCGGCAACGGTGATCGCCAGTCAGGCGGTCATCACTGGCGCTTATTCGGTCGCGAGACAGGCGGTGCAGCTCAACATTCTGCCGCGCCTAGAGATTCAGCATACGTCTGAAAAGCTGCACGGGCAGATCTATATTCCGCGCGTCAATCTGCTGCTCGGCCTTGCCGTGGTCATTCTGGTGCTGGGCTTCGAGAAGTCGACCAATCTGGCCGCAGCTTACGGCATTGCGGTTACCGGCAATATGCTGGTGACGACCGTGCTGCTCTATATCGTCATGACGCGGATCTGGAAGTGGCCCGTGGGCCGCGCCCTGCCTTTGATGCTGGGCTTCCTGCTGATCGACATCATGTTCTTCAGCGCCAACATCATCAAAGTGCATGAAGGCGGCTGGGCTTCGATCGGCATCGCTGCCGTGCTCGTCATCATCATGTGGACCTGGGTGCGGGGCACGCGGCATCTCTTCCTCAAGACGCGCAAGGGCGAAGTTCCGCTCGATCTCATCGTCGAGCAGATGGCCAAACGTCCGCCGACGATCGTGCCGGGAACAGCGGTCTTTTTGACGGGCGATCCGAAAAGTGCGCCCACCGCGCTGATGCACAGTCTGAAGCATTACAAGGTTCTGCATCAGAACAATGTCATTTTGACTGTTGTCACAGCGTCGAAGCCGTGGGTCTCAAGCGCGGACCGCGCCCGCGTCTCGCAATATAACGAGCGCTTCATGCAGGTGACGCTCAAATTCGGCTATATGCAGCAGCCGAATATTCCGCGCGCGCTTGGCCTTTGCCGCAAGCTCGGCTGGAAGTTCGACATCATGACGACGTCTTTCTTCCTGTCGCGACGTTCGCTCAAGGCGTCGGTGCATTCCGGCATGCCTTTGTGGCAGGACAAGCTGTTTATTCTGCTGGCGCGCACGGCATCGGACGCGACCGAATATTTCCAGATTCCAACCGGGCGCGTGGTCGAAATCGGCACGCAGGTGAATATCTGATCTGGAATTCGCTTTAATCACCGTCTGTCTATGAGGGCGTCATCTGAGAATTTGATTCCGGATGGCGCCCTAATTTTTTGTTTTTCCTACTATTTTTACGCAGTCGCATGGTTCAATCGCGCTATCGGCACAGACATCTTTAGTACACGCCTTTACCATCCGAATTTTTCAAAAATCTCGCTTGACCGTCCATGTGGCAAGGTCTAATAGAATGGGAACCGTACCGTACGGTACAAGAGGAGGAAGTGACCCGTGACTGATGGTAGCGACGAATTGCAGGCTCAAAAGCAGCAGGCTCTTTCGCCGCGTCAGAACGATGTTCTGGAGCAGGCGTTGCGCCTTCTTGTCGAAGGCGGAGACCGCGCTTTGACAACGGCGAGCATTGCGCGTGCCGCCAACTGTTCCAAGGAAAGCCTCTATAAATGGTTTGGCGACCGTGACGGTCTTCTGACGGCGATGGTTCGCTGGCAGGCCTCCAAGGTTCGCGTTGTGCCGCTGGCGCGCGAGAAGCTGGACGCGGAATCGCTTTTCTCAAGTCTGGAGCACTTCGCCCGCGACTGGTTGCTGGTGCTTTCGGGGCGCACGTCGATCGCGCTTAACCGTCTGGCGGTCAGCCATGCGGCATCGGGCAAGTCGGCGCTGGGCGATATCGTTCTCTCCAATGGACCGGTGGCCATGGCCAAGCGCCTGAAGCCGATCCTTGAAATGGGGATGGAAGCGAAGCTGCTTGCTTTCGACGATATCGATGAAGCATTTCGCACGTTCTTCGGGCTTGTCGTCCGGGACATGCAAATCCGGTTGCTGTTGGGCGACCGGCTGGAACTGACTGACGACGTGGTCATCCGGGACGCCCGGCGCGCCACCAAGCAGTTTTTCGCTCTGTATGGAGCCTAATCAGATCGGCTGACGCAAGAAGGCCAGAGAATAAACTGGAAACGAAGGGAATAGGAAATGCGCGTTTATTACGACCGGGATGCAGACGTTAACCTGATCAAGTCCAAGAATGTGGTTATCGTCGGCTACGGCAGCCAGGGCCGCGCCCATGCGCTGAACCTGAAGGATTCCGGTGCTGCCAACGTGCGCGTCGCCCTTCGCGAAGGTTCCGCAACCATCAAGAAGGCTGAAGCTGACGGCTTTCAGGTGATGAGCGTTGCCGATGCGGCCAAATGGGCCGACCTGATGATGATGGCGACCCCGGATGAGCTGCAGGCTGACATCTACCGCGACCACATCCACAGCAACCTGCGCGACGGCGCTGCGATTGCTTTCGCACACGGCCTCAATGTTCATTTCGGCCTCATCGAGCCGAAGAAGTCGGTCGACGTTGTCATGATCGCACCGAAGGGCCCAGGCCATACGGTTCGCGGCGAGTACCAGAAGGGCGGCGGCGTGCCTTGCCTGATCGCCATCCATCAGGATGCTTCCGGCAATGCCCATGACCTCGCTCTGTCCTACGCTTCGGGTGTTGGCGGCGGTCGTTCGGGCGTCATCGAAACCACCTTCAAGGAAGAGTGCGAAACCGATCTGTTCGGTGAGCAGGCTGTTCTCTGCGGCGGCGTGGTCGAACTGATCCGCACCGGTTTCGAAGTTCTGGTTGAAGCCGGCTACGCACCGGAAATGGCTTACTTCGAGTGCCTGCACGAAATGAAGCTGATCGTGGACCTGATCTACGAAGGCGGCATCGCCAACATGAACTACTCGATCTCGAACACCGCTGAATGGGGCGAATACGTCACCGGTCCGCGCATCATCACTGCCGAAACCAAGGAAGAAATGAAGCGCGTTCTGAAGGACATTCAGACCGGCAAGTTCACTTCCGATTGGATGCAGGAATATCGTGCAGGTGCTGCTCGCTTCAAGGGCATCCGCCGCAACAACGATGCGCATCAGATCGAAGAAGTTGGCGAAAAGCTCCGCGCCATGATGCCGTGGATTGCAGCGAACAAGCTGGTGGATAAGGCTCGCAACTAAAAATCAGCGATATTCAGGTTCTGGCTGTCTGCAAATGGCATTTTCTTCCGCTTCCGGTGCTCATGTACCTTTAAGTACATTCCGCTCCGGTTCTCAGTAAACACCATTTTCGACGGACCAGAACCAGAATCTCATCTGATTTGAGAGCTTCCATGCCGAGCAAAAAGAGGGGGCGTTTCAAACGCCCCTTCATTACTTGACGCTGGATGGTTGGATTGATCGCGATTAAGCCGCGAACGAAAAGAACCAAAACACAGCGCCAGCTTTCCGTTTCATGCACGTCGAAGGCTAAAAGAATTTCGAATAGCTTTATTCCATAGAAGCATGGGAAAAGCTGTTCTCGTTGGTTTAAAATTGCGCTAGAGCTTCCCCCTATTAGCTAGGGTTTGAGGAGATCTGGCTAGTACGAATTCCATCAGATGGATGGTTAAGTCTAATTGAGGAGATTTCCCGTGTTGGACTGGGAAAATGTTTTTGCAACGCGCTCCAAACGCATGCGCGCATCGGAAATCCGTGAACTTCTGAAGCTTCTGGAACGTCCGGACATTATTTCGTTTGCCGGTGGCATTCCCGATCCGGCGCTGTTTCCGCATGAAGCCTTTCAGGCTGCCTATAAGGAAACGCTGACGGGCGCTGAGGCAAATGCCGCACTGCAATATTCGGTATCCGAAGGCTACAAGCCGCTGCGCACATGGCTCGTTGGCGAACTGGCCAAGATTGGCATTCCCTGCACTGAGGACAATGTTTTCATCACCTCCGGTTCGCAGCAGGCGCTCGATTATCTCGGCAAGCTGTTCATTTCGCCCAATGATACCGCGCTTGTGACTGCGCCGACTTATCTGGGCGCTTTGCAGGCATTCAATGCCTATGAGCCGACCTATGACACGCTGTCGATCACCGGCAACCGCACGCCCGCATCCTATGCGCAGGCAGCTGAAAAGGCTGGCGGCAAGGTGAAGTTCAGCTATCTGTCGGCCGATTTCTCGAATCCGACCGGCGAAACTGTCGATCTGGCTGGCCGTGAAAAGCTGCTAGCGCAGGCCGACGAGCTGAATATCCCGATCATTGAAGACGCAGCCTATCAATATCTGCGCTACAATGGCGAAGCCATCCCGCCGATCCTTTCGCTCGACATCGCCCGCAATGGCGGTGACATCGAAAAGACCCGCACCATTTATTGCGGCTCGTTCTCCAAGACACTCGCACCGGGTCTGCGCGTTGGCTACGTGGTTGCCTCGAAGGATGTTATCCGCAAGCTCGTGCTTATGAAGCAGGCGGCTGACCTTCATTCTTCGACCATCAACCAGATCGCGATCTATCATGTCGCGACGCACGGCTTCGATGCGCAGGTTGCCAAGATCGCCAAGGTCTACAAGCATCGCCGTGATCGCATGCTGGAAGCCCTTGCCAAATATATGCCGGAAGGCACCAGCTGGACCAAGCCTGAAGGCGGCATGTTCATCTGGGTCACGGTGCCGGAAGGCATGGATGGCGCGCAGCTGCTTGCATCGTCCATCGAGACAGAGAAGGTCGCTTTCGTTCCGGGCAAGGCATTCTTTGCCGATGCCAGCGGCGCAAACACGCTGCGTCTCAGCTATTCCTGCGCCAATGACGAAATGATCGACGAAGGCATCATGCGGCTTGGCCGCCTGATCCGCACGCACAGCAAGTCTGCTGCTGCTTGATCATCGGAAGAGAATTGAAAAGGCCGGGTTCAACCCGGCCTTTTTCGTTGGTTCGTCGTTTATTGAAATGGCGAGTTGCAGCTGGTGCGCGGTCCGGCGAGCGGCTGATAGGTGTCATCGGAGCTGCGATAGCTCCGATAGCGATTTGAGCACCACTGCATGTGATTGACGCTCGGTCCGAAGCGCTGAACCTGCGGACGGGTGGATGGGCGCACTTCCAGCGGTTCGCCGTTCTTGTAGCGCAACACGCCTTGGCCGGAGATATAGCTTTCGCTGTTGCGGCAGGTGACCGAGCCGTAGCATCCCGGTGAATTCGGGCCGGGGCGATTGGTATTCGAATTCGGATTGACGATCGGTGGTCTGGCTGGTTGCGAGGAAGGCAGATAAGGGGTCTTGCGCAATTCGACAGCCATGGTCGGCGCGGCGAAGCCGACGGCAAACAGGCTGGAAATCATGGCTGCGCATAGGGCTTTCTTGAGCATTCCGACCTTTGCCTTTCGTGCATGGCGTGCGGGCATTCGCTATCGCCATACACCCAATATGGGTGTTTTATCTTCCAAAATCATCCGCTTGGGGGAAAAATCTCGGCGCGGCCAAGAAGTCCTTGCCAATCGCGATGCAAGTGGCGAGATTGCTCGCACATGTTTACGATAGCCACATTCAATGTCGAGAATCTGATGCGCCGGTTCGATTTTTCCGGCTTCCGCAATGAATTGCATCAGGACCGCAGCCTGCAATTGTTCGAAATCGGTGACGAGGCGCAATACCGTCTGCTGGAACAGGCGCGTGCTGTCGCCCATGCCGACGATACAAGGCAGATGACGGCGCTGGCAATCGCCGAAACCCGCGCTGACATTTTGTGTTTGCAGGAAGTCGATAATCTGGCCGCGCTCAATGCCTTTGAATATGGCTATCTTTTCAAGATGATCGGCCATGGCTACCGGCACAAATATCTGATCGACGGCAATGACAGCCGGGGCATCGACGTGGCCGTCATGATCCGGGATACGACCCGCGACGGCCAGCCCATCGAGGTGGGCGAGGTCACCAGCCACGCGCATCTGACCTATAATGATTTTGGACTCTACGAGCCTGTTCTTGCCGAACTTGGCATTGAACCGCACGACCGCATTTTCAAGCGGGATTGCCTGAATGTGGATTTGCGCATTGCGGGCAAGCCGGTGTCGCTTTTCGTGACGCATCTCAAATCCATGACCGGTGCGCGCAATGGCTTTGACGGGCGCACGGCGTCCCTGCCGGTACGTCGCGCCGAGGCCCGGGCGATCCGCCGCATCATCGAAGACAAGTTTGGACCGGCCAAGGCCGCAGATCGGCGTTGGCTGATCTGTGGCGATTTCAACGATTATCGCGAGCGCATCCTCATCGGCGGCGATGAATGGAACGGCTATGAATTTACGCCGGTCGAGGAAGAGGAAAGCGCGCTCGACGTACTGCTCGGTGATGGCTTTGCCGTCAACCTCGTGGAGCGCCGCCCGGTCATGGATCGCTGGACGCTCTATCACACACGCGGACCACAGGAGCGACATCTTTGTCAGCTTGATTACATCCTGGCGTCACCATCCTTTGCTTTGAAGAATGAAAGCGCGGTGCCGCAGATCGTTCGGCGCGGCCAGCCATGGCGCACGGTGTTTCCACCGGACCAGCAGGTGGAACGCTATCCGCGCACGGGCTGGGACCGGCCCAAAGCCAGCGATCATTGCCCGGTTGCCGTGACCTTGAACATTGTCTGAGAAGCAGGACCAAATTCTTATGGAACATGTGCGGGAAAATACGGTTCATGTCATCGATGACGTCGATGTCCGTGTCGTTCCGGGGCCGCTGGAATATACCCGGCAGCATGAACAGACGATTGCGCTCAACTGGAAGCGTGAACAGGCTGCAAAACCAGCCCTGTTCGACGGTGAAATCTATCTGGCACCGGAGGCGATACTGGCCGATGGTGTCTTGCAGGCAGGGTTCAAGCGCAGCAGCTTTGCGACGCTGATGCATTGGCGTAACGATCCGGAGCCGATCCGTCCGTGGCACATCTTTGGCGTGGGCGTCATCGTTTCAGGCGAGGGCCACCTGATCGCGGCGCGCATGGGTCTGCAAAATGCTGGCGGTGGTCGCATCTATTTCCCGGCAGGATCAATCGACGATAACGACATTGTCGAGGCGCGCGTGGATTATGTCGCCAACATGCAGCGCGAGGTGCAGGAGGAAACCGGGCTTGATCTTGCCGACGCAGAAGGCGAGGCGCAGCTCAATCTGGTCACCGGCAATCGCAGCATTGCTTTGTTCCGTCGTTACCGGTTTGATGCGCCGTCGCGGGAGCTGGTTTCCGGGATCGAAAATTTCGTGGCTTCGCAGGCGGAACCGGAGCTGGCCGAGATCATTCCTATTACGGGTGCGGGCATGATGGGTGATGCAACGCCGTCTTATGTTCGTGCTTTTGCCGACTGGCATTTCAGCCATTGAACAAATATGCCCGACTTGCTGATGACAGAGCCGATAAATTGGCTATGCTCGCACTGAATTCTATAAATGTGATGCTTGAATATAATTGTTGAAGATACTGGTTCTGGAAGATTTCCGGAAAAGTGTCGAGGGGAGAATGAGGGATGAGTGAAGCCGCTGTTTCCGGCCGTTTTTATGAGGTTTTCGACGTTTTCGCCGAGAAAGCTCTGGCTGGAAATCCGTTGGCCGTCGTCCATGACTGCGAAGGGCTGAATGACGCCCGCATGCAGGCCATCGCCCGCGAGTTCAATCTCTCCGAGACGGTCTTCATTTTTCCGCCTGCCAATCCCGCCCATGAGGCTGCGGTGCGGATTTTTACCCCCGACTACGAACTGCCTTTCGCCGGTCATCCAACGGTGGGCGCAGCCGTTTCGCTAGCGCGTCGCCGCAATACGGGCGACGAGGCTGATCGGCTTGTCGCGCTGGAAGAAAAGGTTGGCATTGTGCGCTGCGGCGTCATTCTGGGCGACAATAGTGCTTTTGCCGAGTTCGATCTGCCGCGCCTGCCGGAGAAGATCGACGTGCGGGTCGAGAAGGAAGAAGCCGCTGCTGCCATCGGGCTTGGAACCCATGAGATCGGTTTCGAGAATCACGTGCCCGGCATCTGGAGTGCGGGGACGCCCTATCTGCTCGTGCCGGTTCACAATCTCATCGCTGCGGCCAAGGTGTCGATTGATCCGGTTTATGTGACCGAAAGTCTACCGCATGTCGATGGTCGCCCGCTGCCGATCTATGTCTATTGCCGCGAGACGATCCTCTTCAACAGCAATTATCATGCGCGCATGTTCGTGACCGGCGCCAATGTCTATGAAGATCCGGCGACCGGTTCAGCCGCCGCTGCCTTTGCCGGGATGATCCAGCAGAACGACAAGCCGGTCGACGGTAGTTCGCAATGGTGGGTCGAGCAGGGCATGGAAATGGGGCGTCCGTCGCTTATCCGTCTTGAACTCGACGTCAACGGGCAGAAGCTCACGGGGGCGCGCATCGGCGGAACAGCGGTCAAGATCGCTGAGGGCCGCCTGTTCATCTGACGCAAATTGCTTTCGCGCCATTGATCGCTGTCAAGGCAATCTCGCTGCCCTATGTGTTAGGAGTATTGAGAGAGCTTTTTCAGGAGACGACGCGCCATGATGATCAAGGAAATGTCGGACTACGATCTTCGGGAGATGATTCAGAATTCGCATGTGGGGCGGCTGGCTTATATTCTGGACGACCGCCCCGTTATCGTGCCGATGAGCTTCCGGTTTAATGGCGGGTCGCTCTATTCCTTCACAACCGACGGGCAGAAGACAGCAGCCATGCGCAAGAACGATGCTGTCTGCATCCTCTTCGACCACATTGTATCGCGTACCGAATGGAAAACCGTGGTGCTGCACGGTCGTTATCGCGAAATCGCCCGGGAAGACGAAAAGGCGGCCATCGTCAACATCATGTCCGCAGAACCGACATGGTGGGAACCGGCCTATACGAAGACAGTCACCAAGGACGGCGGCACGCGCAAGCTGGAGCCGGTTTTCTTCCGCGTTGATGTCGAAAGCGCCAGCGGT
This sequence comes from Ochrobactrum sp. P6BSIII, assembly GCF_014138065.1. Taxonomy (NCBI): domain Bacteria; kingdom Pseudomonadati; phylum Pseudomonadota; class Alphaproteobacteria; order Hyphomicrobiales; family Brucellaceae; genus Ochrobactrum; species Ochrobactrum sp. P6BSIII. The sequence continues at coordinate 322,743 of NZ_JACGXB010000003.1, forward strand.
CACCAGACAAGCTGACCGCCGCGATTTTCTATCAGATTGGGCCTATCGAACGACGAGCACCGGAACGGTGCTGCGCGTGACGACTTCATAGGTCTGGCTGCCAAGCAGCAGGCCCTTGAAGCCGCGCCGCCCGTTTGAAGCCATGACGATGAGATCACTGCCAAGTTCCGTAGCAGAATCGATAATGGCCGTTGCCGGGTGCTGGGCAACCACATGCAGCGTGTGGATTTCCGTACTGGTTTCCGCTGCCAGTTCACGTGCCCGCGTCAGCGTCGTCTCGGCGAAATCTTTCCATTCCTGTTCGAAACGTTCGATGAAAGCGGGACTGTCGGTCCAGCCGCCCGGCAGGCCGGAAACGGAATAGGGCGCGGTGACCGTCACGACCGTGACCTTTGCGCCAACGGCCTTGGCCAGCTGGAAAGCATGCACGAGACCGCGCTCAGCAAATTCCGATCCATCGGTCGTGGCGACAATATTGTTGTACATGTTTCCTCGCTTCTTCAGATTCTGCTTAGAGCGCGTTTCAATCTAATTGCATCAGATCGGCGCTCCAAGCCTTTATATTTCAAGCATAATCTTATCGACCTTCGTTTCACTCCGGTCGGATTATGCGCTAAGCTAATGCCTAAAATGACCATATCCAAGCCTCGGAGCGCCGGATAAGGCTGGAAATGGAAAATCAAAAGCGGAATGCCCATGCCTCTCGACATATCACCGCCCACGCCCTCTCATTGTGATGCGTTTCAGGCAAGCTGGATCGCGACCGTTCTCAATCTCGACTGGCCGTCGCGCGCGTCATCGAAAATCGAGAATGACGAGGAACGTGTCCGCCGACAAAAACAGGAACTGGTGAAGCTGTTCGACGAAGCGTCGGAACACGGAATCAATGCGGTGGTGTTTCAGGTATCACCAGCGGCGGATGCATTTTATGCGTCATCCTATCTGCCGTGGTCGTCCTATCTCACCGGGACGCTCGGCAAAAATCCGGGCTTCGACCCGTTGCAGTTTGCCGTTGAGCAGGCGCACAAGCGCGGTATCGAGCTTCATGCATGGCTCAATCCCTATCGGGTTTCGATGGACGTCAAGGCATCGACGCGCAAGGAGCTGAAGAACTCATCCAAGGATTCGCCGTCGAGTGTCTACAAGACCCATCCATCATGGGTGGGTGTGTCGGCGGATCGCTATGTTCTAGATCCCGGCATTCCTGCCGTGCGTCAGTGGGTGACGAATATAACCGCCGAGGTCGTACAGAAATACAATGTCGATGGGATTCAGTTCGACGATTATTTCTATTACGAAACCGCTTCCTCGCCCCTTGACGACAACAAGACCTACGCCCGTTTCGGCACCCGTTTTGCCAGTAAATATGACTGGCGGCGCTACAACACCTATACGCTGGTTCGGGAGATTTCCGACAAGATCAAGTCGATCAAGCCGAATGTGCGTTTCGGCATCAGCCCCGGCGGTGTCTGGCGTAACAAGGCCGACGATCCATTGGGTTCGGCCACGCGCGCGGGCAAGACGAACTATGACGGCGACTTTGCCGATACGAGACGCTGGGTCAAGGACGGCCTGATCGATTACATCGCCCCGCAGGTTTACTGGTCGTTCGACCGTAAGGCGGTGCCCTATGATACAATCGTAAAATGGTGGGCGGATACGGTTCGCGGCACGAAGACCGATCTCTATATCGGCATGGCGCTTTATCGCGCCGGAACGGCCACAGCATCGGAACCGGGTTGGCAAGCAGGTGGAGGCTTGAGCGAGATCAAGCGCCAGCTGGAGCTCAATCAGTCATTGCCAGAAGTGAAGGGCAGCATCCTGTTTCGACAAGGGTTTCTGTCCGAACCGAAATTGAAAAACGTATCCAATCACCTGAAAAAGACCTGGGGTAAGTGCGGCAAGTAATGGTGCATTTCTGCGGGCAACTTTGATCCTGATCAAAGTGCGCTTCTCGCAGAATTGCTATTGCTTCTACCGTTGCTGGTTTCCACCAGAATCGGCGACCCGGGATGCCCAGGCCCTAAACGGCATCCCGGCTTTCATCCATCTGTCGAGCGCATATCAGCGCGATCTTCCGTAACGCCGTCTTCGGCAGCCAGCGGGTGCTGTCGGCGCTACCCCTCTATTTCACCAAATCGGCACCCGCGCTTCTCATTCACTCTGAATTCAGAAGAAATTTTCTGGGAAGTTGCGAGTATTTCAGCATCAGTTGATTGAGGTCAAAGCGATAGAAAATCAGGACCTGTATGCAGGGTCGCGACGGCATTTACTTTATCATGCGTTAATTAGCATTTGCTGGTTGTCAACTTGCGCAGTTGTTCCATATCCTCAACCAAGTGGTTCTCCGATTATTATCGAGCGGGGCGGTGGGCATGCGAACAGCCAGACAGGTGAGAACTGCCTGCCAATGCTTTGAATTAATTCGGAAATAATGCCGGCATTTTAGATATTGCAAAGAGGGTGTTTCGCATGAGTTCCAACCGCAAGCAATGGATTGTGGCTGCAGTAGTGGCGGCGCTGGCCGTCGGTGGTTACTATGCCTGGAAGGCCATGAACGGCAGCGGATTGCCCGACGGAATTGCCTCTGGCAATGGCCGTATCGAAGCCACTGAAATCGATATTTCGACGAAAAGCGCCGGTCGTATCCGTGAAATACTTGCGAATGAGGGCTCTTTCGTCAAACAGGGCGAAATTCTTGCACGTATGGATACCGACCAGCTTGAAAGCCAGCGCGCGCAGGCAGAAGCGCAATTACGTCGGGCGCAGATCGGTATTGAGACGGCGCAAGCCCTTGTCACACAGCGCGAAGCGGAATTTGCGGCGAATCAGGCGACGGTTGCCCAGCGCAATGCGCAGCTTGACGCGGCTCAGCGGCGTTTGGCGCGCTCGCAGGCTTTGACCCAGTCGCGGACCGTTTCCGAACAGGTTCTCGATGATGATCGCGCCAGCGCGCAGGGTGCGCAGGCAGCGGTCGAGGCTGCGAAGGCGCAGCTTGCGGCCAGCGAGGCTGCCATCAGTGCTGCCAAGGCGCAGGTTGTCGATGCCGAGGCGTCGGTGGAAGCCGCGAAGGCGGCGATTGCCAGCATCGTTGCAGATATCAACGACGCAACCTTGGTCGCGCCTACGGCAGGACGTGTGCAGTATCGCGTTGCCCAGCCCGGCGAAGTGCTTTCGGCAGGCGGTCGGGTGCTCAATCTCGTCGACCTTGGCGATGTCTATATGACGTTCTTTCTGCCGACTGCGCAGGCTGGTCGCGTCGCAATCGGTGCCGAAGCCCGCATCGTGCTGGATGCCGCACCGCAATATGTCATTCCCGCCTCGATTTCCTTCGTTGCCGATGTAGCCCAGTTCACGCCGAAGACGGTTGAAACCGAAGAGGAACGTCAGAAGCTGATGTTCCGCGTCAAGGCAAAGATTCCGCCGGAGTTGCTTCAGAAATATATCCAGCAGGTGAAGACCGGGCTGCCAGGCATGGCCTATGTGAAGCTCGATCCCGCTGCTGAATGGCCGAAGAACCTCGCGGAAACCGTAAAATGAGTGAAGCTTCGGTCCAGTCTGGGGCGGGAGACGACAGCTTTGTCGTTCGCGCGAAGGGCGTAAAGCTGTCCTATGGCGCTGCGCAGGCGCTGCGCGACGTTAATCTCGATATTCCTGCCGGGCGCATGATTGGCCTGATCGGTCCTGATGGTGTCGGCAAGTCGAGCTTGCTTTCGCTCGTTTCGGGTGCGCGTAGCATGCAGGAAGGACATATCGAGGTGCTTGGCGGCGATATTGCCGACCGGAAGCATCGCGAATCCGCCTATCCGCGTATCGCCTATATGCCGCAAGGCCTCGGCAAGAACCTTTATCCGACGCTTTCTGTTTTCGAGAATATCGACTTTTTCGGAAGGCTGTTCGGCCATGACCGGCAGGAGCGGGAGCGGCGCATTGCCGATCTTCTGGCGCGCACGGGCATGTCGCCCTTTGCGGATCGCCCGGCAGGCAAGCTCTCGGGCGGCATGAAGCAGAAGACGAGCCTCTGCTGTTCGCTGATCCACGATCCTGACCTTCTGATCCTCGACGAACCGACCACCGGTGTTGATCCCTTGTCGCGTCGCCAGTTCTGGGAACTGATCGACGATATCCGCAAGGATCGGCCGGGGATGAGTGTCATCGTCGCCACGGCCTATATGGAAGAAGCGGAGCGTTTCGACTGGCTTGTCGCGATGAATGACGGGCAGATTTTGGCGACGGGTACGCCGAAGGAACTTTTGGAGCGCACAGGCACGCCCAATCTGGACGCTGCCTTCATCGCATTGCTGCCGGAAGAATTGCGACAGGGGCATAAGGAAATCGTCATTCCGCCCCGCGCGCCGGGTGCTGATGCTGAGATCGCCATTGAAGCCGAACATGTCACGGTTCGGTTTGGCAATTTCACGGCGGTCGATAATGTGAGCTTCCGCATTCCACGCGGCGAAATCTTCGGGTTTCTGGGTTCCAATGGTTGCGGCAAGTCCACCACCATGAAGGTGCTGACTGGCCTTTTACCTGCAAGCGAGGGTATCGCGCGCTTGTTCGGGCGCGAGGTCGATCCGAAAGATATCGATATCAGGCGGCGCGTTGGCTACATGTCGCAGGCCTTTTCGCTCTATTCCGAGCTGACCGTTCTTCAGAATCTGGAGCTTCACGCCAAGCTGTTCGGTATGGAGCCGGAACTGACAACGCGGCGCATCAAGGAGCTTTCCGCGCGTTTTGATCTGGCCGAAGTGATGGACGAGCTGCCGGATTCCATGCCGCTCGGCATCCGCCAGCGCCTGTCTCTGGCGGTGGCGCTGATCCATTCGCCGGATATCCTCATTCTCGATGAGCCGACCTCCGGTGTGGACCCGGTGGCGCGCGATGCGTTCTGGGAAATTCTGGCCGACTTGTCGCGCAAGGACAATGTGACGATCTTCGTCTCGACCCACTTCATGAACGAGGCGGAGCTGTGCGACCGCATTTCATTGATGCATGCGGGCAAGGTGCTCATCAGCGACACGCCGAAGGCAATCACGGCAAGCCGCAATGCGGCGACGCTGGAAGAAGCCTTTATCGCCTATCTCACCGAAGCCATCGGCGAGACGCCGCAACAGGCGGTTCCCGTCATAGAAGAAATGCCAGCGCCTGTTCAGGCTGCGAGCGGCCACGCCAAGCCTTCTTCAAGCTGGCTTCCCAATCCGCGCCGCATGCTTGCTTACACGCGGCGAGAGGCGCTGGAACTGAAGCGCGATCCGATCCGCGCAACGCTCGCCATTTTGGGCACAGTGATTTTGATGTTCGTGATTGGTTACGGCATCAATCTCAACGTTGAAAACCTGACATTCGCGGTGCTCGACCGGGATGATACGACAGTCAGCCGCGACTATACGCAGCAGATTGCCGGTTCGCGCTATTTTACCGAGATGCCGCCGATCACCGACTATAACGATCTTGACCGGCGGATGCGCAACGGCGAAATCAGCCTTGCCATCGAGATACCGCCGCGCTTCGGTGCCGATATCGCGCATGGGCGGCCTGTCGAGGTGGCAGCGTGGATTGACGGCGCGATGCCCACCCGTGCTGAAACGGTGCGCGGTTACGTACAGGGCATGCATGCCAATTGGCTGATGCAAAAGGCGCGCGAGCTTTATGGCAATGCGGCGACGGTGGGCAATTTCAATCTGGAAATTCGCTATCGCTACAATCCCGACGTCCAAAGCCTGGTGGCGATGGTTCCTGCGGTCATTCCGATGTTGCTTTTGATGATCCCCGCCATGCTTGCGGTTTTGAGTGTGGTGCGCGAAAAGGAACTTGGCTCGATCATCAATTTCTATGTGACGCCGGTGACCAAGTTCGAGTTCCTGTTTGGCAAGCAATTGCCCTATATCGCGCTCGCCTTCCTCAATTTCCTGATGCTGACCGCCTTTGCAGTCTTCATCTTCCGGGTGCCATTTACGGGGAGTTTCCTCACCTATGCAGCGGCGGCGCTGCTCTATGTCATCATCGCGACCGGTATGGGACTGGTGCTTTCCACCTTCATGAGCAGCCAGATCGCGGCCATTTTTGGCACTGCCTTGCTGACGCTCATTCCGGCGGTGCAGTATTCCGGCATCATCGATCCGGTTTCGTCATTGCAGGGTGCGGGCGCATTCATAGGCAAGATTTATCCCACGACCTATTTCGTGACCATCTCGCGCGGGGTGTTTTCCAAGGCGCTGGATTTCGGTGATCTTGCCGGGTCGTTCATCCCGTTGCTGATCGCAATTCCGGTACTGACGGTGCTGGCCATTCTCCTTCTCAAGAAACAGGCGGGCTGAGATGCGGATAGCCAACATACTACAGCTCGGCATCAAGGAATTGCGCGGCCTCGCCCGTGATCCGATGCTTCTGCTCCTGATCGTCTATGCGTTCACGCTGGCAGTCTATACGTCCGCGCGAGCGCAGCCTGAAAACCTCAGCAATGCGGCTATCGCCATTGTCGATGAAGACCAGTCGCCGGTCTCCAGCCGTATTACGGCGGCTTTTTATCCGCCTTATTTCGTGCCTCCCAAACTCATTTCGTCCTACGAAATGGACAGTCGCATGGATGAGGGGCTGGACACGTTTGCGCTGAACATTCCGCCGAATTTCCAGCGCGATCTGTTGGCCGGGCGCTCACCGACCATTCAGCTCAATGTGGATGCAACCCGCATGAGCCAGGCCTTCACGGGCGGCGGCTATGTCCAGTCCATCGTTTCCGGTGAGGTGAACGAGTTTTTGAACCGCTATCGCGGCACGGCGGATACGAAGGTGGATCTCAATTTGCGATCCCGCTTCAATCAGGATTTGAACAAGAGCTGGTTCGGCGCGATCAACAATGTCATCTCGTCGGTCACCATGCTGTCGATCATCCTGACGGGTGCTGCGCTGATCCGCGAGCGCGAACACGGAACCATCGAGCATCTGCTCGTCATGCCGGTCACGCCTATCGAAATCATGGTCAGCAAGGTCTGGTCCATGGGGCTGGTCGTGCTGGTAGCTTCCGCTTTTGCGCTGATCTTTGTCGTGCAGGGCCTGCTGGCCGTGCCGGTTTACGGGTCGGTTCTCCTGTTTCTGGCTGGTGCGGCATTGCAGCTTTTCGCAACGACAAGCCTTGGTATTTTTCTAGCGACAGTTGCCGGTTCCATGCCGCAGTTCGGCATGTTGCTGATGCTGGTTCTGATGCCTTTGCAGGTGCTTTCAGGCGGGATGACCCCGCGGGAAAGCATGCCAGACATCATCCAGAACATCATGCTGGTGGCGCCCAACACGCATTTCGTCATCCTGGCGCAGGCAATCCTGTTTCGGGGGGCAGGCATCAGCGTGGTGTGGCCGCAATTTCTGGCCCTGATCGTGATCGGATCGGTGCTGTTTTACTTTGCGCTGCAACGCTTCCGGGCATTCCTGCGATAATCAAAGATGTTTGAAAACAATGCCCTGAATCGCTTCGTTGAGAATGCGATTCAGGGAGAAGCCTTTTTGGCGCATTGCCAATCCGGATCAGCCTTGCTAACGCTCGAAACAGGAAACGGTTTCGCTGTAAAAGGCGGATGAAAAGGGAACGCGGTGAGGCCATCTGGCCAATTCTGCGACTGCCCCCGCAACTGTAACCGGAGAGCTATCTTCCATAATCGCTGAGGCGATTAAGCCACTGAGTGCAGACGCATTCGGGAAGGCGGAAGAACAGCGGCGACCCGGAAGTCAGGAGACCTGCCGTGTCCGGTCACCTAGTTTCGACACGGGGCGTGTCGGGGCGCGGCTTTCCGTAGCGGTGACATTGAACAAATGTTGCCGCCGGAACGAGAGACGGGGTTTCCCTCATTTCTTCGACCTGCGGTCAGGCGACGCTGCCTTGCAGGAGAAGATACAGGTGCATATTTCAAGATTATCGATTTTACTGGCTGCGGCTTTTGCGGCTGTAAACCCCTTCGAGGCTTCGGCTCAAACTATCAGCGCCACGGATGATGCCAGCGCAGGCGTGGTTCTTGACACGATTGTCGTCACGCCGCTTCGCCGCGCGACTTCGCTGCAACGCTCCACATCTTCGGTGACGGTTATCGACAAGGCCGAAATCGAGCGCTCGGCAGCATCCGATCTGCAATCGCTGCTGAAAACCTATAGCGGCGTTTCGATCAAAACGAATGGCGGGCAGGGGTCCAAATCCGACATTTATCTGCGTGGCATGTCGTCCACGCAAACGGTTGTGCTGGTCAACGGTGTACGCTCGGCCTCGGCAACCGACGGGACAACAGCGCTGGCAAATATTCCGCTGACCTCCATCGAGCGCATCGAGATCGCCAAGGGTGGACATTCTGCCCAATATGGCGCGGATGCCATGGGCGGCGTCATTAACATCATCACCAAGCAAGGCGGAGCCTGTGGCGAGCGCTCATGGTGCGGCAGCCTGACCACGGGCGTCACCCACCCCTGGGGCGGCTATGCATCCGGCTCGATACAGGGACAAAGCGCTGCGGGTGTTGATTATGCCTTTGGCGCGGCGATAACCGGCACTCAAGGCTATGATTTCACCAGCCCTGATACGTTTGGGCACGAGCCGGATCGGGACGGCTTCCTGCAAGGCTCGTTCAACTTCTCGCTCGGAAAAGACTTCGACTGGGGGAGGCTCTATGCGGACGGGCTTCTGAGCCGGGGCCGCAATCAGTATGACGCCACGGCTCCCTACGCCAATGAGGCTTACAGCACGGCGTTCACGGGAAAAGTCGGCACGCGGATCGATCATACGGATGACTGGTCTTCGACAATTGAATTGAGCAGCGGCATCGACAGTAGCCGCAATTTCCGTAAGGGCGTGCCCGGTTCGGACCGCTATGAAACCAAGCGCTACGGCGTCTTCGCTTCCACGGAGAAGAGTTTCGAGACGGGGAAGGCAAAGCACGTTGTCACCGGCGGCGTCGAAGCCTATCGCGAGACCATCGATTCCACCGTCGACTATGATGAGACGGGGCGCAATCTCGCGGCGGTGTTCGGACAATATTCTCTGGAATATGAAGCACTGCGCGTAGATGGCGGCGTGCGTTACGACCACAACCAGCAATTCGGCGACGTTACAACTTATAATATCGGCGCGAGCTATGAGATTGTTCCTGATCTAGTCGTGCGGTCCTCTTATGCGACCGGCTTTCGTGCACCGACATTCAACGAGCTTTATTATCCGGGCTTCGCCAATCCCGATCTGGAGCCGGAAAAGTCGCGCTCCTATGAAGTGGGGCTGAACTGGCAGATTTCGGCAGCGACCAGCCTCGATCTCGCGCTTTATCGCAACGAATTGCGCGACGCGATCATGAGCACAGCGCCTTCCTATCTGCCCTATAATGTAGCGCGTGCGCAGATCACGGGCTTTGAGGCGACACTGGCCCATCGCTTCAATGACCAGTGGAGTGTGAAGGGGGTGCTGGATTTCAAGCGCCCCATTGATGAAGAAAACGATACCGATCTTGCCTATCGCGAACGCTTCAAGGCGACCGCCGAGGTGAACTATACGCCGTTCGAAGGGCTCGACCTGACGGGCCGTGTCTTTTATGGCGGCTCGCGCTATGCCGATGCCGCGAATACGCAGAAGCTTGGCAGCTATGTGACCGCCGATTTCATAGCGCTCTATGCCATCGACAAGCAGTCCAAGCTCAAGTTTTCGGTCGAAAACATCTTTGACAAGGACTACCAGACAACCTCCGGCTATATTGCGCCGGGCCGTACCTTTAATATCGGCCTGACGCGCAATTTCTGAGGTTTTTTCGACGGATGACGAGAGCGACGATCCTTGGCAGAAACTGGCTTCTGGCGCTGGCAGCCACGGTTTCGGTCGCTCTTTCATCTGCCGAGGCTGCACCACCGCAGCGCGTGGTGTCGATCAATGTTTGCACCGATCAGTTGGCGATGCTTCTGGCCGCTCCGGGCCAGTTGCAGTCGGTTTCTCATCTGTCGCGTGATCCGCAGCTTTCCGTGCTGGCCGGGCAGGCGGCGCAACTGCCGGTCAATCATGCGCAGGCGGAAGAGATTTTCCTCATGAAACCGGATCTGGTGCTGGCGGGCACATTTTCATCGCAGGTAACGGTCGATCTCCTGCGCCGGCTTGGTCTGCGCGTGGAACAGTTCGCGCCCGCCCGCTCCTTTGACGATATCGAAACACATCTGCAGCGCATGGGCACATTGCTGGGGCGCGAAGAGCAGGCGGATGCGCAGATCGCCTCCATGCGGGCAGGGCTTGCGGCTATTGAAAAGCCGCAACATCGCAAGACTGTCGCGCTCTATTTCGCGAATAGTTACACCTCCGGACGCGGTACGCTGATTGACGAGGCGGTCAAGCTTGCAGGGCTGGACAATATTGCCGACCGGGCTGGCGTGAACGGTCCTGCGGCGCTGCCTCTGGAAATGCTGGTGATGGAAAAGCCGGATATGCTGATCCTCAGTGCGAATGAGCGCTCACCGGCGCTGGCTTTCCAGAATTTCCAGCACCCGGCGTTGCGCGCAATAGAACGCGAGGCGAAAGCAATGATGCTTCCTGATAATCTGACTGTTTGCGGCGGGCCGTTCAGTGTTGAAGCGGTGGCTAAACTTGGCGAGGCGGCGCGTGACTGACAGTGCTCGTTTCGTGCTTTTGCTTGTCGGCCTCGCCTTGCTGGTTGCGGTACTCTTCGCATGGTCACTGCTGACCGGGCCAGCCAATATCAGTATGAGCGACAGTCTCCGGGCGCTGTTCAGCGGCGAGGGCGATGCCATCGTGCTGGTCATGCGCGAAATCCGTCTGCCACGCGCCTTGCTGGCGCTTCTGATCGGGGCATCGCTCGGCCTGTCAGGGGCGGCACTTCAGGGCTATCTGCGCAATCCGCTGGCAGAACCGGGATTGCTCGGCGTTAGCGCTTCGGCTTCGTTTGGCGCCGTCATCGCTATTTATACGGGGCTGTCTTTGCTGTTTCCCTTGGCCTTGCCGTTGCTGGCGCTGGGCGGTGCATTCGCGTCGGTTTTTCTCGTCAAGCTTCTGGCTGGGCGCAACGCCGGAACGCTGGCGGTCATTCTGGCTGGTGTGGCCGTGACCAGCCTTGCCGGCGCGCTGACTGCTCTAGCGCTGAACCTGTCGCCCAATCCCTTCGCGGCCATGGAAATCGTGTTCTGGATGCTCGGTTCACTGGCGGACCGTTCGATGACCCACGTGATGCTGGTCGTCCCGTTTATCCTCGTTGGCTGGATCATGCTTTTGTCGCTCGGGCGGGCGCTTGATAGTCTGACGCTCGGTGCCGATGCTGCCGCAAGCATGGGCGTCAGTTTGGCGCGTGTGCAGCTTTTGGCCGTTCTCGGCACAGCACTTTGTGTCGGCGCGTCAACAGCGGTGGCAGGTGCTATCGGGTTCGTTGGCCTTGTCGTGCCGCATTTGCTGCGACCGCTGGTCGGCGCACGACCGTCGCGGCTGCTTGTCGCGAGCAGCTTGGGCGGTGCTGCTTTGCTGCTTGCTGCCGATGTGTTGGTGCGCGTCGCCTTGCCGGGACGGGAACTGAAGCTTGGCGTCGTGACGGCCTTGATCGGCGCGCCATTCTTCCTGTGGCTGGTGTTCAAATATCGCAGGCAACTCGTATGACGGCGCTCTCGGTCCAAAATATCAGCGTGTCGCTGGGTGGGAAAACCGTACTGGATCGGGTTGGCTTCGATGCGGGTCCGGGCGAATTCATCGGCCTGATAGGTCCCAATGGAGCGGGCAAAACCACGCTTCTGAAGGCAATGCTCGGCCTTGTCCGGGCGGATGGCGCAGTTTTGCTGGATGGCCGAGCGATAGGCAGTCTCAATGCGCGCGACAAAGCCCGGGCTATTGCCTATCTGCCGCAGGAGCGCGATGTGGCCTGGCCCGTTTCCTCCCATATGCTGGTGTCATTGGGGCGTTCTGCGCTGAAACCAAGCTTTGCTTCACTGGACGCTGGTGATGAAGGGCTGATCCGCTCGGCAATGCAGCGCATGGATGTTGAGGCTTTCGGCGAGCGTCCAGCCAATGCGCTTTCCGGCGGTGAGCTGGCGCGAGTGCTGATCGCGCGCGTTCTGGCTCAGGATACGCCGGTCATCCTTGCCGATGAACCGGTCGCCGGGCTTGATCCGTCACATCAGTTGGCCTTGATGGAAAATTTTGCAGCGCTTGCGCATGAAGGCCGGACGGTGATCGCGTCACTGCATGAGCTGAGCCTCGCGGCACAATATTGCACGCGGCTGATCATTCTCGATAACGGGCGTCTTGCGGCGGGTGGCCCGCCGCAGGATGTGCTGACCCCGGAGCGACTACGGCAGATCTATGGGATTGAGGCGCATATCCTGCATCTCGACGGCCAGTTCATCGTGCAGCCGAAATCCCGCGCCTAAAGCGCATCCCGAAAAGTGTGAAACGGTTTTCGGAAAAGATGCGCGTTAAAACAAAGGATTAGAGCGCCGATCTGATCTAATCAGATCGAAACGCGCTCTAAACTCTGCGCCACTGGCGTTCCCGCGCTGAGGCGTAGATCGTTTCCAGCGTCTTTTGCACTTCATAGCCTTCGCGAAAATCGGCATGGCCGGTATTGTGACCCGCAATGGCCAGCAGGAAGTCACGCACTTCGATAGTCTTGAGGTCGTTGAACCCGATCTGGTGCCCAGCCGCCACGCAGAACGAACCATAGGGTTCGTGGTCAGGCCCAGCGAAAATCTTGCGGAAGCCCTGCTGGCCCTTTTTGTCGGCATAGAGAAACAGGTCCAGCTCGTTGAAACGCTCCTGCGAGAAGAAAATCGCACCTTTCGAGCCGGAAATTTCAAAGTCGTGCTGCATTTTGCGCCCGCTGGCGATCCAGCTCGCTTCCAGTGTCCCGGTTGCCCCATTGGCAAAACTGACCATGGCGTGACAGACATCATCCACTTCAACCGGCTTGCTTTGTGAAGGATTGGCACTGTCCGGGCGCTCGCGGATAGCAGTGACCGTCTTGCCCATGACTTCGGCAATCGGCCCGACCAGATAGCGCGCGGCGGCGATGATATGGCTGCCAATGTCGGCAAGAGCGCCGCCACCGCCTGCCGGGTCCAGCCGCCACGTCCATGGGATGCGCGCATCGGCCATGAAATCTTCCGCGTGGATACCGCGAAAGTTCCGAACCTCTCCAATTTCACCGCTGTCTATAATGTCTTTCGCCAGCCGGATCATCGGGTTCTTGAGATAATTAAATCCAACGGCTGTCTGGATGCCGTTTTTTTCTGCCGCAAGCGTCATCTCCAGGCACTCGGCGGCGCTGGGGGCGAGAGGTTTTTCGCAATAGACATGCTTGCCCGCATCAATCGCCGCCAAGGCCATTTCCTTGTGAAAACGGTTGGGCGTGGTGATATCGATGAGGTTGATTGCCGGATCAGCGATCAGGTCACGCCAGTTGCCGGTCGCTTGGGCAAAGCCCAGATGTTTTGCAGCTTTCTGCGCCGTTGTTTCATCAATATCGGCCAGGGTGTGCAGCTCGACCTGCACGGGCAGATCGAAGATGCGATTAACGTTGGCAAGTGCCAGCGCATGGGTCTTGCCCATAAAGCCGGACCCGATCAGACCTGTAACGACTGCCATGCCTTCCTCCCAAGCGCTGACATTGTACATGCTGGCAAAGCCACACCCGCAACAAACATAATCCAGCCGGAAAATATGCCTTTTAGCGAGAGCTTATGCGATTGACATGAGCTAGCAGAAATGGAATTATAATTCCACGAGAATTTTCTAATGATTGTTTCATTCTATTGAGTAGCCGAAGTCGGTTTGCATTGCGGGTCATGGCTTGGAGGAAGTCACCGTAAGAATACCGGCGAGGCCGAAAATCGAGAAAACCGGCGGGGAGCGTCGGGCAATGGGAGGAGTGAACATGAAATCTCTGTTGAAATCGGCAGTTGCTGGCGTGGCCCTCATGGCAGCGTCATTTGCTGCGCATGCCGCTGACATCAACATTGTTGTCGTCAGCCATGGTCAGGCATCGGATCCGTTCTGGTCCGTCGTGAAGAATGGTGTGGCGGAAGCTGCCAAGGATACGGGCGCCAAGGTTGACTATCGTGCGCCGGAAACCTTCGACATGGTGCAGATGGCGCAGCTTATCGATGCGGCCATCAACCAGAAGCCGCAGGGCATTGTCGTATCGATCCCGGATGCAGATGCGCTCGGACCGTCGATCCAGCGTGCTGTCGCGGCGGGTATTCCGGTTATCTCGATGAATTCCGGTTCCGATGCTTCCAAAAAGCTCGGTGCACTGCTGCATGTCGGTCAGGATGAGGCCGATGCGGGCAAAGCTGCCGGTGAAGCCTTGAAAAAGGCTGGCGGCAAGAAGGGAATCTGCGTCAATCAGGAAGTGGGCAATGTCTCGCTTGATCAGCGTTGCGCCGGTTTCAAGGAAGGCTTCGGTGACGTGACCGTTCTGCCGACCTCGACCGATCCTGCTGAAAACGAAGCCAAGGTGCGTGCAGCGCTCGCTTCGGATACGACGATTGATACGATCCTGACACTCAATGCCACGCTTGCCGGTGAACCTGCGGTGAAGGCGGCTGGCGAAAGCGGACGCAGCGGTATCCACGTCGCAACCTTCGATATGTCTCCGGGTTTCCTTGAGGCAGTCGAGAACGGCAAGGCAGACTTTGCCATCGACCAGCAGCAGTTCCTGCAAGGCTATCTGCCGGTCTCGTTCCTTGCCCTCAATGCCAAATACGGCCTGATGCCCGGCGGCAATGTGCCTTCCGGTCCAAACCTGATTACCAAGGACAAGGCCAAGCAGGTTGTAGAGTTGTCTGCCAAGGGCATCAGGTAAAACTACTTTCAGAACTGATATTTGACCCGCCCATTGCGATGGGCGGGAACGGGTGGTTGCACCCGAAGCTCGACGGCTGCGCATGGAGCAGCTGCGAGACGGCTTCAGGAGAAAATCATGAGTGAACCAATGTCCGAACCGAAGCCCGCGACGATTGCGGAGCAACGAGACGAACGGCTGAAAACGGCAAGCCCGATCCAGCGGCTCTTGAGCCGACCTGAACTTGGCGCCGTTTCCGGGCTGATTCTCATCACGGCTTTCTTCCTGACCACGGCCAATCCGGCAATGTTCACGGCTGCGGGCATCATGAATTTCATGGCACCTGCATCGCAGCTGGGCATTCTCGCGGTTGCAGCCGCGCTTTTGATGATCGGTGGAGAGTTTGATCTTTCCATCGGCTCGATGGTGGCGTTCGCGGGCTTGATTTTTGCCGCAGCACTCGTCGTCTGGCAGGTGCCGCTTGTGGTGGCGATTATTCTCACACTTGTTTTTGCCGCTCTGGTCGGCGTGATCAATGCCCAGATCGTCATCAGGACCGGGTTGCCGTCCTTCATCGTGACGCTGGCTTTTCTGTTTATCCTGCGCGGCCTGTCGTTGGTTGGTCTCAAATGGGCAACCGGCGGCGCAACGCAGCTTCGCGGCGTCAAGGAAGCTGTCGGCAACAGCATGATTGCCGGTTTGTTTTCGGGCGATGCTTTTCAGGGATTGTTCGCCTGGATGGCTGAGCATGACCTGATTGCCAAATTTCCGAATGGCGAACCAACCGTAAAAGGCGTTCCGGTCGAGGTATTATGGTTCGCCGGTGTGGCGCTGATCGCCACCTATGTTCTGGTGCGCACCCGCTTCGGCAACTGGATTTTTGCGGCAGGTGGCGATGCTCTGGCGGCGCGCAATTCCGGCGTTCCGGTTCGCCGCGTCAAGACCACGCTCTTCATGTGCACGGCCATGGCCGCAGCGCTGGTCGCCATTCTTACCGTGCTTGATGCCGGATCGACCGATGCGCGGCGCGGCTTCCAGAAAGAGTTTGAAGCCATCATCGCGGCTGTCATCGGCGGGTGCCTGCTGACGGGCGGTTACGGCTCGGCCATCGGTGCATTCTTTGGCGCCATCATTTTCGGCATGGTGCTGATCGGCCTGACTTATACGCAGATTGATCAGGACTGGTATCTCGTCTTCCTCGGCGGAATGCTGCTGATCGCCGTTCTCTTCAATAATTTCATTCGCAAGCGCGCCACGGGCGAGCGCTGAGCCGGGAGGTTGCCATGACAATGACAACGATAACGCCGACGATTGAAATCCGTAATCTTGTCAAACATTTCGGGCCGGTTATTGCACTGAATGGCGTTTCGCTGAGCGTCGAACCCGGGCAGGTCCATTGCCTGCTCGGCGATAATGGCGCGGGTAAATCGACACTCATCAAGACCTTGTCCGGTGTGCATAAACCGACGAGCGGTGACTTCTTTGTCGAGGGCAAACAGGTTGTGTTCAACAGCCCGCGCGATGCGCTCGACCATGGTATCGCGACGGTCTATCAGGATCTGGCGATGATCCCTCTCATGTCGGTGATGCGGAACTTCTTTCTGGGTCGCGAACCGACCAAGGGGATAGGGCCGCTGCGCTGGTTCGACACACAGTTCGCCGAAGACGTAACCCGCGAGGAAATGCGCCGGATCGGCATCGATGTGCGCGATCCGCAGCAGGCCGTCGGCACGCTGTCCGGTGGCGAGCGGCAATGCGTGGCGATTGCCCGTGCGGTTTATTTCGGGGCGAAAATATTGATCCTCGACGAGCCGACTTCCGCGCTTGGTGTCCGCCAGACCGCGATGGTGCTCAAATACATCAATCAGGTGCGCGCTAGAGGGTTGGGCGTGATTTTCATCACCCACAATGTCCGCCATGCCCATGCGGTGGGCGACAAGTTCACCGTGCTCAATCGCGGTGTGACATTGGGCACCCGCACCAAGAGCGAAGTCGATATGGATGAATTGCAAAGCCTGATGGCTGGCGGTCAGGAATTGTCCGACCTGTCAGCCGAATTGGGCGGCAGAGTTTGATCAGATCTCGGAGTTTGCGATGAGCGAGCAGTTGAAAGGCAAGGTTGCTGTCATCACCGGCAGCACGCAAGGATTGGGTGCGGCCACAGCAAAGCTGTTTGCCGAGCGAGGTGCAGCCGGTCTGGTGATTTGCGGACGCTCGGCAGAAAAGGGGCGGGCGCAGGTCGATCTGCTTGAGAAAACTGGCACGCGCGCGGTTTTCGTTCAGGCCGATCTGGAGAAAGTCGAGGATTGCAGAAAGATCATCGCCGAAGCCGACCGTGCATTCGGGCGTCTCGATATTCTGGTCAACGCGGCCGGTCTGACCGACCGAGGAACTATTCTCGATACCTCGCCAGAACTTTTCGACCGGCTGTTTGCTGTGAACACCAGAGCGCCTTTCTTTCTCATTCAGGAAGCGATCAAGCTTTTCCGTCGCGACGCGGTGGAGGGGGCTATCGTCAACATATCCTCCATGTCATCGATGGGCGGCCAGCCGTTCATCGCGGCTTATTGTGCGTCCAAGGGCGCAGTCGACACGCTGACCCGCAACGTTGCCTATTCGGTCCTGCGCAATCGCATCCGCGTCAACTGCCTGAATATCGGCTGGATGGCGTCGGACGGCGAAGACCGTATTCAGCGCGAGTTTCATGGTGCGCCCACCAACTGGCTCGATGACGCCGCCAAGGCACAACCCTTTGGGCGCTTGATCGACCCCGCGGAAGTTGCGCGTGCAATTGCGTTTCTTGCTTCGGAAGAATCGGGGCTGATGACCGGAGCTATCGTCAATTTCGACCAGTCGATCTGGGGCGCTTATGATGGTTCGCCGCACCCGCAAGCGCCGCTCTGATGTGAATTACTGTGGCGTTTCTAGCGCGATCTACTAAAAAACTACGCATTTAATTGGGGGTATGCCAAAAAAACAGGCAACAACTGTCGTTCCTGCTTGCGCGCACAATTACAGGTAGTTAGACGATGCTCTAAACCGTTGTTTTAGCCGTGTTTCTGCAAACCACGACTTTTCGTTTGGTTGTATGATCCGAAGGCGACCACGGCTGACATAACTACCGTTTCAATTGCGCTGAAAGGACGAATATCGTGGAGCAGGCAAAGAACGGGACCGGCAAGGGTGGACGCAAGGCGCTTTGGGCAGCCGTTGCGGTCATCGCGATAGCTGCCGCTGGTCTGACCGGATACAAGATCACGCTTCAGAACACCATCACGTCACAACTGGAAAAGCGCGGTGGCAAGGCCGCTTCGGTTGAAGCCGATTTCTTCGGACGCATCCATCTGCGCGATGTGACGATGCCGCTCAAGAACGGTTCTGAAGTGCGCATCGGCTCGATTGAAGGTCGTCCGAAGTTCCTGTTCCTGACAGGTATGCTCGATGCATCCGACATCAACACGCAAGTCGCCAATTACAAGATCTCCATTCCCCATGTGAAGATCGACGATGCGAATTTCGATATTTCGACATTGCGCGAAACCTTTGGCAACAGCCAGCTGACCGTGCCTGAGCGCGTCGGCCGCTTCTCGGCCAAGAGCGTCGTTGCACCGGAAATCAATCTGGTTCAGACCATTGCGGGCAACGAGCAGAAAGTCTCCTACAAGGACGTGAAGCTCGAGGACATCAAGCAAGGTCAGGTCGCCCGCTTTTCCGCTGCAGGCACGACGTTTGAATTTGCGTTTGAAGTACCGAAGGAAGAAGGCGAGCCAGTCCGTGACCAGATGCAGGGCTCGATGGGCCTGACCGAAGGCAAAGACATCGACGCCGTTTATCTGGCCCGTCTCTATACGGATAAAGTCGGACCGGACGATAAGGACGCCAAGCCGGTCTATGGTCCGTTCTCGGCCAAGAATATCGTCATGAAGAGCCGTGAAGTGAACTTCAGCTATGACGAAATTCGCAGCAATGGCTTCAGCATGCGCATGCCTGCCGAGCCGCTGCTGGACATGGTTCAACAGATTGAGGCGGTCAAGAACCCGGAAGATCTGACGCCCGCCGAACAGCGTGAATTCTTCCTGCGCCTGCTGTCGATTGTCGATACGATCGGCAAGGGCGACATGGAGTTGCTCGGCCTCAAGATCGAACCTTCCGACACCACCAAGGGCAAGGGCGATATCGCGCAGATCTCGATTGCCTTCGATCACAGCAAGGTTGACGCTACCGTCAAGGGTATCAATATCGGTGACGGCACGGATCACGTGAAGGTCGATGAAGCTTCCATGCAGGGCTTTTCCTGGGCTCCGACCGCCGAAGCTCTGAAGAAGCTCGCCGTGCTCAGCGATGAAGAAGCAGAGAACTTCCCCTTTACAACGCTGCTGCCTGAATTTGGCACCATGCGCATTGCGGGCGTTGACGCTGATCTGCCTTATGAGCCGGAAGTCGTCAATGAAGTGACCGGCAACGACGAAACCACAGACGACGCGGGCGATCAGGAAACCGTCGATGCAGCGGGCGATGCGACTGGCGATGATGCCGCAGTCGCTACGGATGATCAGGGAGTCGATATTGCGGGTGCTCCGCAGGATTCCACTGAAGAACCTGCGACCGAAGGTGAAGAAGCACAGCCAGAACCTGCTGAGGAAGCCAAGGCTCCGGCGGTTCCAGAGCGCATCAAGTTCTCTTTGAAGAATTACGAAGTCGCGCTCAACAAGCCGCAGAACGGTATTCCGACCGATATTCGCGTTACCTATGAGGACATGACGCTTCCGGTGCCGCAATCGGGCAACGACGAGATTTACGACCAACTGCGCAAGCTTGGCTATGACAAGGTGACGATCTCGTCCAATGTGGCGATGAACTGGGATGAACCGAACCAGAACCTCGTCATTTCGGATATTTCTGTCAGTGGCAAGGATATGGGCAGCGTTTCGGTCAATGGCCTGATGGGCGGTTTCACCAAGGAGTTCTTCTCGGGCGACAAGGTGATGACGCAGGTTGCCGCTCTTGGCCTCAAAGCGCGAGAAGTAAAGGTGAAGGTTGAAGAGAAGGGTCTGATCGCCAAGGCGCTCAAGCTTTATGCGGAAGAAAACGACATGACGGAAGATGAAGTGCGCAGCACCTTCTCCATGATCGCCGCCGCCTTCCTGCAAGAACTGGCAACGGATCAGCCGAAGCTTCAGGACGCGGTAACCGCATTCTCCACCTTCCTGGCCAAGCCGAATATTTTCGAGCTGACGGTCACGTCGAAGGCAGAGAAGGGCATCGGCGCGCTGGAGATGATCTCTGCGTCTCAGGACCCTCTGTCGCTGCTGGACAAGGTGAATATTGAAGCCAAGGCCGAGTAAGCCATCTTTCGATTATGAATGAGACAAACGCCGGCTGCATCGCAGCCGGCGTTTGCATATGGGCTGTCGTTTGAATAGGTTTTCGTATCGAAGATGCCTCAAATCTGGAATCAGACACTATGCTGAAAAACATCAACCCTTTGCTGACCGGCTCGCTCCTCTCCATTCTCACAGATATGGGGCATGGCGATGATCTCGTGATCGTGGATGCAAACTACCCGGCGCAAGCTTCAGGCGTGCCAGTGCTGGATTTTCCGGGCATCAGTGCGACGGCCATGACCGAAGCGGTCTTGTCGGTTCTGCCGCTCGATGATTTTGTCGACAAGCCTGCTGCGGTTATGAAAGCGCGAACCGAGACGCCAGCCATGTATGGCGAGTTTGAAGCAATTATCTCCGTAGCGGAGGGACGCGAGATTGCTGTTGATCCGCTGGAGCGTTTTGCGTTCTATGAACGGGCTTCGGGAGCATTTGCCGTGATCCGTACCGGCGAGCGGCGGCTTTATGGCAATATCATTCTCAAGAAGGGCGTAATCCGCCCCTGATTGTCCAGAACAAACCAATAAAAAGCCCGGTCGCGAGACCGGGCTTTTGTTTCAGGCGTTATTCCTGAGGCTTTTCTTTCTGGTCCTTCATTGCGTGATGAGGACCCTTATGGTCGCCACCCTTGTGGTGCTGTCCCATGCCATGACGGCCATGGTGTGGGCCCATGCCGTGACGGCCCATATGGGCGGCGCGCATTTCCCTGCGGTCGAGCACACCGTCATCGTTTCGGTCCAGCGCGGCGAATTCCTTCTTGCGCTGGTTTTCGATGTTCGACAGGGTGATCTTGCCGTCACCCTTGACGTCGAGACGACGTTCCAGACGATCGGCCTCGCGCTTCACGATACGCTTGAGCGCCAGAGCTTCAATCTCGTCGCGAGACAGGACGCCGTCACCATTGGTGTCGGCAGCTTTCAGCTCTTCCATACGGGAGAACTTCTCTAGATCAATTGGTCCGCGCTTGGTCTTGACGTCATTATCCTGTGTAGCAGCCGCTTCCGTTGCCGGCTTTGGTGTATTCGCACTGCTGCTTTCCTGTGCCAATACAGGTCCAGCAAGCATTGTCGATGCGATTACAGCGAGAATTGCGGTTCTATATTTCATGGTTGTTTGACTCCATTACTCTTTACAGGGGCGCCGTCAATTGGCGTGCCAGTAATGTGTTTCTTTTTAGATGAACCTCATATGAATATGCCAATTAATTATATGTAATGAATTTGTAATGTGACCGTAGAGGTGGTGTGGCTGACCCTGGCGCTGTGTGGGTGACAGGGCAATCCTGCAAATCCGAGAATCGCGGCAGCGCCCGGTGCAACGACGCGCGTATTCAAGCGCGCAGATTGGATGTGCGGTGATGTTCAGGCGGGAAAGGGAAGGGGAATTTTCGTTGCGATCTTGCGATCACTTCGGCCCCGTTTTCTACGGGGTCAATCAGCGGAAGCGTTTGTTTTCAGAAGAGAAAATGGTGGGTGATGTAGGGATCGAACCTACGACCCGCTGATTAAGAGTCAGCTGCTCTACCAACTGAGCTAATCACCCACTCGCTTTGCCGAGGCAGCGGCCCCGGTGAAGTGAGCGGGTGTATACCGGTCGATTTTCCAGCTGTCTACCCTCCAATCGAAATTTTTCGAAAAAAACTTGCATCTTTGTTCAAAACCCCGGAAACGCTGGGTTTTGAGAAATCCGGCTTTGCATCTTTGTCGGGAATTTCGTTCCCGTGTTCGCAAAAGTTGTGATTGCGCCAGCGAATCCCGAAGAATCGAATGCAAAAGATTCTTGATTTGATTCATTTTTTTGCGCTTCGAACGTTGTAAGCGCGCATGGCCGACTCCATATTCGCGCAATACTGGATTCGTACTTGCGGATATGTCCGTGTGGGAGGCGAAGCAGGTTACGGCTTCGGGGCGTAGGTTCACGCTTCAAATGTCGCAGCCATGTCATCATTTTTTGATGCTTGTCTGAGAAGTTAGAGCATATAAATGTCTTGATCACCGGGTAATCAAATCTTGATCACAAACCCGTGCTGATCATTTGACATTATAATCCGAGCAAGGCGCGTCATGCACCGGATAGCCTTTGCAGAGAAAACCGAGGCGGGTAAATCGCTTCAAGATCCGGTTCGCGGCATTTGAGGAAAGCATGGAAAGCATTATCAGCAATCTCGGGCATTTCATTTCCGATCATCGGGTATGGGCCGGGCCTATTGTTGGTGTCATTGCCTTCGGCGAATCTCTCGCGATCATCGGAATGTTCATTCCTGCCACCCCGATCATGATTGCCATTGGCGGCCTTGTCGGCGCCGGCATCATTGAGCCGCTGCCTGTCATCATCGGCGCCATCATCGGCGCGGTGATTGGCGATATCATCTCCTATTTCCTCGGCTGGTGGCTGGGCCGCAACATTATTCACAAATGGCCGCTGAACAAGCATCGCAGCGGCGTGGCGCGTGCGCGCCTGCTGTTCCGCCGCTATGGCTTTTCCGCCGTCTTCCTCGGTCGTTTTTTCGGGCCAGTGCGCTGCACGGTGCCGATGGTCGCCGGTATGATGTCGATGGACCAGACACGCTTCCAGACCGCAAACGTGCTGTCCGCGCTGGTTTGGGCTCCCCTGATGTTCCTTCCTGGCTGGCTCGCCGGGCGTGGCGCAGGCATTTTCGCCAAGATGGATAGCGATCACATGTTCTGGTTCGCCATCGGCATCACAGTGCTGACGCTGATCTTCACCGTTATCGGTGTTCGCTTCTTCAAGGCGCGCCCCCCGCGCCGTGAGCGTAAATCGCGGCGCGTACAGGTGTCGCCCGCCGAATAAGGGAATAAGGCGGACGCACTTGCCTGATCGGTGATCGTCTGCATAATAAGGCAACGCTGGCAATTGGTCGTATGATTGTGCCTGTCAGCCTGCTGAATATATTGCGAACAACAATCGTATGTTTCGTATAGCAATTGGTGCCCGAGGTCGGCGATAACGCCGATACAGCGCCCTACAAAAGGTTCATCGCGCTTAATGCCCGACGACAGTTCTGACGATTCGTCTTACCGAAGTACCGGTTCCCTCGCGGGAACCTGTCGCTTCATAGGCTTAAAGCCTGTCTCCGCCGCCTGTGGATTTTTTCGGCTGGATCGCAATTTCGCGTTCCGGCCTGAAAGTGTTTGCACCGGCTTTTCTGAATTCCGTTCTTTCTGACCCGCTTGGGGTGCTGTCATTGTGATTCAAGACGGCGCTCTAAGCTTCTGTTTATTCTCACATCTCTCCCGGAAATAGTCTTCCGGGATGTGCTTTAAAGGAGCCGACATATCATGGACTGGTCCATGGACTGGATTGCCGACCCCAATGCCTGGATAGGTTTGGTGACATTGGTGGTGCTTGAGATTGTTCTCGGCATCGACAATCTCGTCTTTATCGCCATTCTGGCCGATAAGCTGCCGCCGCATCAGCGTAACCGCGCACGCGTCATCGGTCTTGCCCTTGCGCTTCTCATGCGCCTTGTCCTGCTTGCCTCGATCTCATGGATCGTGACGCTGCGCGAACCTTTGATCGAAGTGATGGATATGTCGTTCTCCGGACGCGATATCATCATGCTGATCGGCGGTCTGTTCCTGCTGGCCAAGGGCACGATGGAACTGCATGAACGCCTGGAAGGCGCGCATGGTGCGAAAAGCTCTCGCGTGGTCCATGCGGTGTTCTGGCAGGTCATTGTCCAGATTGTCGTCCTTGACGCGGTTTTCTCGCTCGATAGCGTGATTACGGCTGTCGGTATGGTTCAGCACCTGCCCGTGATGATGATCGCCGTCATTATCGCAATCGGCGTCATGATGCTGGCTTCCAAGCCACTGATGGATTTCGTCAACAAGCATCCGACGGTGGTTATCCTCTGCCTTGGCTTCCTGATGATGATCGGTTTCAGCCTCGTGGTGGAAGGCTTTGGCTTCCATATTCCGAAGGGCTATCTCTACGCGGCTATCGGCTTCTCGGTGCTTATCGAAGCGGCCAATCAGATGTCGCGGCGCAATCGTGAGAAGCTGGTCACGACCAACGATCTGCGCGAGCGGACGGCAGGCGCGGTTCTGCGCCTGCTCGGCGGCGGGCGTGGCGAGAACCCGCTTTCAGATACGGTTGACGTGATTGCGCAGCAGACCGCCGCCAATGACGTCTTCCTTCCTGAAGAAAAGGAAATGATCCGCGGTGTTCTGGATCTGGCGGATCGCCCGGTACGCTCGATCATGTCGCCGCGCAATGAAGTCGAGTGGCTCGATATCGATGAAAGCGAAGAGGAATTGCACGAAGCGATTCGCAAGCTCTCGCATTCGCGTGTTGTGGTTGCCCGCCGTCAGGTCGATGAGTTTGTCGGCGTGGCTTCGGTCCGCGATCTGTTGCTCGACATGACCGACAAAAAGTCCATCAACTGGGATCAGGTCGTCAAGCAGCCGCTCGTTGTGCATGAAAGCGCCAATGTGCTGCGTGTGATGGAACAACTGCGTGTTTCGCCGGTCCAGCTCGCTGTCGTGGTCGATGAGCACGGCTCATTCGAAGGCGTTGTCACGACGACGGACGTTCTTGAAGCCATCGCTGGCGAATTCCCTGATGAGGACGAAGAAGCATCTGTCGCCGAATCGGACGGGCAGGGCGGTTATATCGTCGATGGCTTTGTCGATATTCGTCGCCTGAGTGGTCTGCTGGAGCGCGATCTGGTCGATGATAGCGATCGCTATACGACGCTGGCCGGTTATGTGCTCTGGCATCTTGGCCACCTGCCGTTAGGAGGCGAGAGCTTCACTGCGGACGGCTTCGAGTTCAGGATTGACGCTATGAAGGGGCGCAATGTGGACAAGGTCCATATCAAGCCCGTCAACGACTACGAGGTCTAAAGCGGTATGATTTTGCGGGCGGCGGCCTGTCGCTCGCAAAATATTTCATCCTGTTAACTCCGATAAAATGAGTAGGTTATTGACTTCTGCGTAGAAGCCTTCAAAATTAACACATCGTTCATTGTTGCGGCGAAAGCGTGTCTGAAAACAGGACGTGCTTTGAGGGCGACGATGTAGAGATGGGGACGCGATAACGCGGACAGGAGGCCTGGTTTGATGCGAAACTTGCAGGTGCTGACCACCGGACTGAAAAACGCCTTCTTGGGCATTCCCGCGTTTTTGGCGCAGCCTTGGCGGGAAATGAAACTGAGCGCTGAGGAAATCGCAGCGCGTCGACGCAGCCGGCTTGAGCGAAGTGAGCATAATTTTCTGTGGTGCTGGCAGCATCGCGGTTTCTGGTAAGGTTTTACGCAGAAAAAAATCAGGGCCGGAGGCGAAAGTCTCCGGCCTTTTTGTTTTCTCATTTCTGATTGCGGATGTTTTAGGGAATATTTTTCTACCTCGCATATGCCGCTTGGGCGCATGTTCCAAGGAGTTGCTCGAAAGTAGTTTAATCATTTAAATCAATGATTTAGGTTGATTTTGAACCATCATTCGATAGGTTTTCTTTCCAAGTTCAATCGTCTGTATGAACGCTTTGCAGGTGCAGGGCGGTGGGGATGTGTCTAATGCGGAAAATTTTTCTCTATGCGGCTGTGGCGCTCGGACTGGGTGCAGCACCAGTTAAGGCTGAAGAGCCGAAGGAAATCCTGAACGTTTCCTATGATATCGCTCGGGAACTCTACGAGCAGGTCAACAAGGCGTTCATCGCGGACTGGAAGGCGAAGACCGGCGAAGAGCTGACCGTCAACCAGTCGCATGCCGGTTCTTCCAAACAGGCCCGCTCAATTCTCGAAGGTCTTGAAGCCGATGTGGTGACCTTCAATCAGGTGACCGACGTGCAGGTTCTGCACGACAAGGGCAATCTGATCCCGGCTGACTGGCAGAAGCGTCTGCCGAACAATTCGTCGCCTTATTATTCCTTCCCGGCATTTCTGGTGCGCGCTGGCAACCCGAAGAATATCAAGAACTGGGATGATCTCGCCCGCGACGATGTGAAGGTTGTCTTCCCGAATCCGAAGACCTCGGGCAATGCGCGCTATACCTATCTGGCGGCGACGGCCTATGCGAAGGAAGCGTTTAATAACGACGACGCCAAGGTGCGCGAATTTGTCGGCAAGATCTTCAAGAATGTGCCGGTCTTCGACACCGGCGGTCGCGGCGCAACGACCACCTTTGCGGAACGCGGTATCGGCGACGTGCTGGTCACTTTCGAGGCCGAAACCCGTGGCACGCAGAAGCAACTGGGCGCAGACAAATATGACGTCGTCGTTCCGCAGGTCAGCTTGCTTGCCGAATTCCCGGTCACGGTCGTCGACAAGGTCGTGGACAAGCGTGGCTCGCGCAAGATCGCTGAAGCCTATCTGAACTATCTTTATGCACCGGAAGGTCAGGAGATTCTCGCTCAGAACTTCAACCGCGTGCATGACAAGGCGGTCATCGAAAAGCACAAGGATATCTATCCGGATGTGCGTCTCGTGACGGTTGAGGATGTGTTCGGCGGCTGGGACAAGTTGCAGAAAGAGCATTTTGCCGAAGGCGGCGTACTTGATCAGCTCTTCACCAAGAAGTAAGCGGTAATTAAGCTGGTACACAGGAGCGTGCGGCGACGCGCGCTCCTGCCGTTATATGGAATAATTCAGTGTCGCTTCTCAGCATGAAACGCAATTCGGTACTGCCGGGGTTCGGTTTGACCCTCGGCAGTACCTTGTTTTATATGACGGTCATCGTGGCTTTGCCATTGCTCGCCATGATCATGAAAACAGCGAGCCTCGGCTGGAGCGACTTCTGGTCCATCGTCACCTCTGACCGTGCACTGGCCACCTATCGCATCACGCTCGGCACGGCTGCACTTGCGACCGTATTCAACGGTCTGTTTGGCCTGCTGTTGGCATGGGTGCTGGCGCGGTATGAGTTTCCCGGCAAGCGCCTGATGGATGCTGCCGTCGACCTGCCTTTCGCGCTGCCCACGGCCATTGCGGGTCTCGCACTGGTGACGGTCTTTGCGCAGAACGGCTGGTTCGGCCAGTTTCTGGAACCGCTCGGCATCAAGGTCGCCTATGCGCCGCTCGGCATTTCCATCGCCATGGCTTTTACCAGCATTCCCTTCGTCATCCGCACGGTACAGCCCGTGCTGGAAGATATGAATGCTGATGTGGAAGAGGCCGCGCGCAGCCTCGGCGCGAAGCCCTGGCAGATTTTCGCCTATATCGTCTGGCCGACGATCTTCCCGGCCTTTCTCGCGGGCGCATCGCTGTCCTTTGCACGCAGCCTCGGCGAGTTCGGCTCCATTGTTTTCATTTCCGGCAATCTTCCATTCGAGACAGAAGTGACATCGCTTCTGATTTTCATTCGGCTTGACGAATATGATTATCCAGCCGCAGCAGCGCTGGCCTTCGTCATGCTGGTCGCAGCATTTCTGATGCTGCTTATCACCAATCTCATTCAGGCAAGGCAGCTTCGTTATGCAGAGCGCTAATCTGGCACGCAACGCGCCGGGGCCGGTTCGCAGCCTGTTGATCTGGCTCGCCGCCGTCCTGTCGGTTTTGTGCATCGGTGTGCCGCTGGCGATCATCTTCACCTATGCATTCAGCAAGGGCGTGGGCGCGTTCTTTGGCGAAATCCTCAAGCCCGATACGCTGCATGCGATCTGGCTGACGGTGCTGGTCGCAATCGTGGTCGTGCCGATCAATATGGCGTTTGGCGTCTGTGTCGCGTGGCTTGTGACGAAGTTTCGTTTTCCGGGGCGCAGGCTGCTGATTACCTTTGTCGAGATTCCCTTCTCGATCTCACCAATTGTGGCGGGCGTGACCTATCTCTTCCTCTATGGCTCGCAGGGCCTGCTCGGGCCGCTGCTCGAAAGCTATGACCTCAAGATCATGTTCACGGTCCCGGCGATTTTTCTGGTCAGCCTGTTCGTCACGTCGCCCTTCGTCGCACGCGAATTGATCCCGTTGATGGAAGTGCAAGGCAGCGATGAAGAAGAAGCGGCGATGACGCTCGGCGCCAATGGCTGGCAGACATTCTTCTATGTCACGCTGCCCAATATCAAATGGGCGCTGCTTTACGGTGCCGTTTTGTGTAATGCCCGCGTGATGGGTGAATTCGGTGCCACGTCTGTCGTGTCCGGGGCCATTCGTGGCAAGACGAACACCTTGCCGTTGCAGGTGGAGCTTCTGTTCAACGACTATAATGTCGCCGGAGCCTTCGCTGCGGCTTCCACACTCGCATTGATTGCTCTTCTGACGCTGGTGCTGAAATTCCTGCTGGAACGCAAGCAGCACGTTTAACGCCGTGCGCCTGGAAGGTCACACGGCGTTAAAATGATCAGGCTGCCAGTTGTGCAGCCTGGGAGGGGAGGATTGCCTTTTGCGGCTCCCTTTGCAGGGATGAGGCGAGAATGACGCCTTCCGGCCAGCGGCTGAAACCGCTTGCGACATTGATGTGACCGGCATGGCCGATATCGACAAAGCCCGAGCCCCAGACATTCGCCAGAGCCTCTGCCTTGGCAAAGCGCATATATTCGTCGTTACGGCTGGCGACGACGATGGATGGGAAACCCAGCTCATGGCGCGGCAGTGGGGCGAAGCTCTGAAAACGGCTATCTCTGGAGGCCATGGTTTCCGCATCGGCAGGGGCAACGAGAAGCGCGCCTGCAACATGTGCGGCAGCCGGACGGCTTGCCAGATGAGCAACCAGCACACAGCCGAGGCTATGGGCAACCAGAACCGCACCGGGATTTTCGGCCAGTTTTGCTTCGAGCGCATGCATCCAGTCAGATAGCACTGGATAATGCCAGTCGTCCTGTTCAACCAGTAATGCTGACGGATCGTCATGCAACCATTGGCGCTGCCAGTGGCCTGCTTCCGATCCCTTGAAACCGGGGATGATAAGTGTCGCAGGCATGCGTTGTTTCCTTTTCCGGCAATTGCAGCAAAAGCACGAAACGGCTTTGCTACAATTGCGACATCACAGAGATCAGAGCCTTGGGAGGGCTTTTACTGTTTCGCTTTTCGTTCCGATCTGAAAACGTCTTGCGAAGCAGTTTCCAAAATAGGCGCTGAAATCTGCTATTTTAAGGAAAAGGAATTCAAATTCAGGCGGATAAGTGAAAATTATTCTCCGCCTGAATGAAAGTTACTTGTTGTGCTTTTCGTTCCAGCGCAGCAGGAACTGCGACTTCTCGAAAACCAGCACCACCACCAGCGA
This sequence comes from Ochrobactrum sp. P6BSIII, assembly GCF_014138065.1. Classification (NCBI taxonomy): domain Bacteria; kingdom Pseudomonadati; phylum Pseudomonadota; class Alphaproteobacteria; order Hyphomicrobiales; family Brucellaceae; genus Ochrobactrum; species Ochrobactrum sp. P6BSIII. The sequence continues at coordinate 352,086 of NZ_JACGXB010000003.1, forward strand.
CATGGCAAACGGGATCAGGAGATAGAGCAGGCGGAACACGATCAGTGCCGCCAGGACATCGGCCTGGTTCATATCCGGAAGGCCGGTCAGGAAAACCAGTTCAAGCACGCCAAGACCGCCCGGCGCATGCGAGATGAGTGCTGCCGAGAAGGAGACGAGGAAAATGCCGAGCACAATCAGGAAGCCGGGATTACCTGCTTCCGGCAAGGCGAAATAGATGATGCCCGCGGCGCCGATCAGTTCGAGGGGCGCGACGACCAACTGCTGCACGACGACCGACATACGCGGATATTCAAGCCGGAATTTGCCGATCTGAAGCGGGCGCAATTGCATCCAACTGCCCAGGACATAAAGCAGGACGAAGGCCAGCATGATCAGGGCGATGACCATGGCAACGGTGGGTGTCAGGTCTTCGTTGAAGCGCATGAGAACATGCGGCTCCAGCAACAGGACCACGCTGGAGGTGATGATGACGCCGAGAATGAACGTAAACGAACAGAAGGCGATGAGGACGGCGATCTCGCTGCCCGGCATGCCTTGCGAGGAATAGGCGCGGTAGCGAACGACAGCGCCGGAGACGACGGATGCACCGATATTGTGCGACAGGGCATAGGTGGTGAAGGAACAAAGCGCGATGAAAAGCCAGGAAATCTTGCGCCGGAGGTGGAGCAGCGCGATCCGGTCGTAACCGGCAAGCGAGCTATAGGCGAGAAGGGCCGCCGCCGCTGCCAGTACCCAGTGATGCGCACGAATGGCGTAGAAGCTGTCCAGAACATCATCGAGCGAAATGCTGCGAAGTTCACGATAGAGAAGCCAGGCTGAAACGCCGACGGCGCAGACACCGATGACTGGCCAGATATAATCCTTTGCTTTCATTAACCGATTACCGCCCCTTCAGCTCTCATCATGTTCCCCTTATATGCCCTGTGCTTCGCCATCAGCCGCAACCACCGAACTGTCGTCCTGTGCCTGAGCGTGCTGCTGTGGCGACGGGGCGGAAGCATTGCCGCCCGTATTTGAAACCTCTGCACCGATGGCCTTGGCGATTGCTTTTGCAATCTCTTCTTCGCCAAGAATGACGGAGGTTGCACCAAGATCGGTCAGATATTGTGCTTCGGCCTGCGAACTGGCCTGGGCAACGATGTGAATATCCGGGTTGGCCGCATGGGCCAGAGCGGTCGCGCGTCCAGCCTCGAAGGCATTCGGAATCGCAATGACCAGATTTTTGGCAAGTACCGGATTCGCTGCATTCAATATTTCGGTATCGGAGGCATTGCCTGCAATAGCTTCGATGCCTTTTTCCCGCAATGCGGTGCAGATTTTCGACGAGTCATCGATGACTAGGAACGGCATCGCACGTTCCTGCAAACTGCTGGCCAATCTGCTGCCGATATGTCCGTAGCCGGCAATGATTGTGTGGCCGGTCAGGCGCGTCTGCGGCAATGGTTCCGGCTCGGAAACGTCGATGGCGCTGTTGCCCGCGTTTTCACTGCCGCTTTCGGATGCACTGCGCTTTTCGATCCATGGCCGCATCCGCTCCGCAACGATGAACATCACCGGATTGAGGAAGATGGAAAGGATCGCGCCTGCGAGAATGAGATCGCGCCCAGCGGGCGGCAGCAGGTTGAGGCTGACGCCAAGTCCGGCGAGGATGAACGAGAATTCGCCGATCTGCGCCAGACTTGCGGAAATCGTCAGCGCCGTGCTGACCGGGCGACGGAAGGCCCGCACGATAAAAAAGGCCGCGACAGACTTGCCGATCAGAATGATCGCCAGCGTGCCCAGCAGGGGCAGGGGGTCTTTCAGCAGGCTCATAGGGTCGAACAACATGCCGACCGAAATGAAGAACAAAACCGCGAAAGCATCACGCAGCGGCAAGGATTCTTCTGCTGCGCGATGGCTGAGTTCGGATTCGCTCATCACCATCCCGGCAAAGAATGCGCCGAGCGCGAAGGATACGCCGAAGAGATGCGCCGCGCCGAAGGCAACGCCGAGCGCAATGGCCAGAACGCCAAGGCGAAACAATTCGCGCGAACCGGTTTGTGCGACGACGTTGAGAAGCCAGGGAATAACCTTGCGCCCGACGACCAGCATCAGGGCGACAAACAAAACTACCTTGGCGATGGTCAGAAGAATGATGCCGCCAATGCCGAGGCCAAGCCAGGCCGCGAGCGGGTCGCTGGCCGCGGCACTTGTTGCGCGTCCGGTGACGCTGGCGACGGCTGGCAGCAGCACCAGCGCCATGACCATGGCGAGATCTTCAACAATCAGCCAGCCAACGGCGATGCGGCCGCGTTCGGTATCGATGAGGCGGCGCTCCTGCATGGCGCGCAAGAGGACAACCGTACTAGCGGTGGAAAGGGCGAGGCCGAAGACAATGCCTGCTTCGACGTCCCAGCCGAGCGCCAGTCCAAGCCCGGTGCCAAGGGCAGCTGCAGTGGCGATCTGCGCCAATGCGCCCGGAACGGCGATGGCTTTGACGGATAGCAGGTCTTTCAGAGAAAAATGCAGGCCGACGCCAAACATCAGCAGGATGACGCCAATTTCGGCGAGCTGCAGAATGAGGCCCTGATCGGCAACGAAACCCGGCGTGTGCGGACCGGCGATAACGCCAGCCAGAAGATAGCCGACCAGTGGAGAAATCTTGAGGCGGGTGGCTACGGCACCGAAGATGAAGGCAAGGCATAACCCGATGACGATTGTCGCAATCAAAGGCGTGTCATGGGGCATAGGGTGCCGTTTCCCTCTATTGAAATTTCAGTTCATTATGGGAGCCGGGCAGGACCAAAATCCTGCCCGGCAATTGGATTACTTCTGCGCGATGGCCTTTTCCTCAGGCTGCTTGTGAGCCTCTTTGTGGTGCTGCCACCAGTCACCCAGCAGAAGCAGAATCGGCGCTGCGATGAAGATCGACGACGACGTCGCAATGACGATACCGAACAGCATCGGCACGGCGAAATTATGGACGGCGCTGCCGCCCCATACCGCCATCGGGAACATACACAGGAAAGTCACGACCGACGTGTAGATACAGCGCACGAGCACCTGATTGATACTCATGTCGATGATCTCGCGCAGCGGCTTCGACTTATAGAGGCGCATGTTTTCACGCATTCGGTCATAGACCACGACCTTATCGTTCACCGAGTAACCGATGATCGTCAGAAGGGCCGCGATAGCCGTCAGGTTGAAATCGAGCTGCATCAGCGCGAAGAAACCGACGATCTTCGTGGTGTCGAGGATGAGCGTGATAATCGCACCAAGCGCGAAGAACCACTCGAACCGCCACCAGAGATAGACCAGCATGCCGAGCGCCGAGAGCACGACCGCGATGAAGCCGGAGCGGGCCAGTTCGCCGGAGACCTTCGGTCCCACGACTTCGGTCCGTTCGATCTTCACACCCGGATCGAGTTCGGTAACGGCTTCACGCATCTTGTTGACGGCTGCGGTCTGGGCTTCTTCGCCGCCATCCTGACGCTGGATGCGGATCAGCACTTCATTGGCGCTGCCTGCGCTCTGAAGCGCGACTTCACCCAGTTCCAGCGCTCCGAGCTTGGAGCGAAGCTGCGCAAGATCGGCTGGCTGTGACGTGGTGATTTCTGCCTGGATACCGCCCTTGAAGTCGATGCCGTAATTCAGGCCCGGCTTGAAGAACAGCACGATCGAGGCAATCGACAACACGATGGACACACCGATGCCGACAAAACGCGCATTCATAAAGCGGTAGTTGGTGCCTTCCGGCGCGAATCTCAGGATCGGCTCGATATGCAGAACCTTCAGCTTGCGCCGGCGCACGAACCAGCCCATCGCCATGCGCACCAGCGTCACGTCGGTGAACATCGAAATCGCGATACCGAGCATCATGGTGATGGCAAAGCCGCGAACCGGGCCCGTGCCGAACATGAACAGGAGCAGTGTCGAAATCAACGAGGTGACGTTGGAGTCGACGATGGTTGCAAAGGCGCTGTGGAAGCCCTTGTCCAGCGCGGCCATGGCGCCGAGACCCTTGCGCGTTTCTTCGCGGATACGCTCGTTGATGAGAATATTCGCGTCGACCGCGATACCGATACCCAGAATGATACCTGCGATACCTGGCAAGGTGAGTGTTGCGCCGATGAGGCTCAGTGCGGAGAAGGTCAGCAATGTGTGCAGAAGAAGCGCCACATTGGCGATCATGCCCCAGAGGCCGTAGAGCAGAACGATGAACACGGCCACGAGCGCGAAGCCGATGATGCCGGTGATCAGGCCCATCTTGATGGCGTCGCCGCCAAGGTCAGGACCGACAGTGCGTTCTTCGATGACCGTCAGCGGTGCGGGCAGGGCGCCAGCGCGCAGAAGTGCGGAGAGAACAACGGTGTCCTGAACCGTGAAGCTGCCGCTGATTTGGCCCGAACCGCCGGTGATCGGCTCACGAATGACCGGTGCGCTCAAGACCTTGCCGTCGAGAACGATGGCGAAAGGACGGTTCACGTTCTTGGTGGTGATATCGGCGAACTGACGTGCGCCAAGGCTGTCGAAACGGAAGGAAACGATTGGCTCATTGGTGCGCTGGTCGAAACCGGCGCGCGCATCGGTCAGGCGTTCGCCGGACAGAGCGATCTGATCCTCAATCGGATATTTGACATTCGGGTCCTTGGAATCCGGCATGATCGTCACGCCCGGAGGCGGCGTATCGTTCGGATTGGCGTCCGCGACCATGTGGAAGCTCATCTTCGCCGTGCTTCCAAGAAGCTGGCGGAGCTGGGCTGGATCTTGAAGGCCCGGCAGCTGAACCACGATACGGTCGGAACCGACGCGCTGGATCGAAGGTTCGGCAACGCCGACCTGGTCAACACGCTGGCGGATGATTTCAAGGCTCTGCTGCAGCGCTGCATCGAGGCGGTAGTTGAAGCCAGCCTCGGTCAGCGTCAGGCGAATCTGGTTATCGGTCGAATTGACGTCGATATCATTGATCGCCGTGCCGAAGCCGCTGGTGTTGACCTGCGAGATGAGCGTGCGCAGGGCGGTTTCCGCCTTTGCGCGCTGGTCGGCATCGGGAATTGCCACGATGACGGCATCGCCCACGGCGCGGATCGACTGCGGCTGGATGCGTTCAGTGCGCAATTTGCTGCGGGCATCGTCCAGCAGCGCACGCAGGCGGTCCTTTTTGAGGCCGGCTGCGTCCACTTCCAGCACGAGATATGAACCGCCGCGCAGGTCGAGACCGAGGGTCACCTGACGCTTAGGGAACCATGACGGCATCCCATCGAGTTGTTTTTGTGTGAAGAAGTTGGGCAAGGCGATGATAAGCCCGATCACGACGATCAGGCTATACAGCGCTACGACCCATTTCGAAGTACGCATGGATTGTGGTTCCGGGTCTGCGCGTCATCTCAAATCCCGATTGGCTGACCGAAATGGAAAGCCACAATCTGTGCGGGGGCGGATGACGCTGTTTTACGTAAAAGGGTTCGGGACTGGAGAGTGCCAGTCCTCCGGTAGTGCCTATTATGCGCTAACAGGAGGCGCGCGGGCAAAACCAAAATATTGCTGGGCAGCCGTGAAGCGCTGAAAGCCGCGCTCTGCCTCTGCGGATTTCGCATTGGCAAAGGAAAGGCCAGCTCCGGCGACGGCCAGGGCCGTGTCGCCACCCAGCGGATAAGCTGCCTTGATTTTCGCGGCAATAGCTTCGATGAGGATGGCGCGCATAGGCTGCGGTGCCGGTGCCGATTGCTGTCGGACCGGGGTCGTGGGTGTGCTTTCCGCCTGTCTGGCCGCAAGCATCTTGGGCAGGCTGCGCGAAGTATCGTCGCTTGCCTTGTCGTTGAGTGCGGAGAAGTCCGCGGCGAACAACAGGGCCGCAAAAGACAGCACGCAAGCCATCAACAGCATGAAGCCATGCTGTCTATGATGCCCTGTGCTGTTCATGCCTATCATAAAACCGCCCAGACTTTCGTTAGAGTCTCGCTCAGGATTTGAGCCAGCTTCCGCACTGTCCACGAATCCTCATTAGCCATTTGTGCCGGTGCGAACAAGGAAATACTGGCGTTTTGCCGTGGTTTCGTTGTTGTTCCGCAGCAAGAGCTGACGAAATGCACCATTGGGGACTTTCGGGCGCAAATGGGATTCTCTCTTGCAACCCGCCTTGTTTCCGTTCTACGGCGCTTTATGTTGAAACAGTGATCTTCTTAACGGCAGATTTGAAATTGGCTTATTTATCGACGTTTCGGATTCTTGCATTTTCTCTTTTGATTGGTGCGCTTTCGTGGGGCGGCATGGCATCTGCCGTTGCGCCTGCCAGCGCGCAGGATAACAAGTCGCAAGCGCAGCAGACTGCGCAACCGGCTCCTGCCACTCAAGCGCCTGCCAGTCAGTCAGATGATGGCGCTCAGGCTGCGCCCGCGAACGGTGATCAGCAGCCCGAGCGGCCAGTATCGGCCATCGTGCAGCAGCAAAAGCCGATCATCGACGATCTGAAGCAGCAGGCGCAGAAGATCAGCGAACAGCTGCAAAAATCCGGAACCAGCGACGAAACTCTGGCGAATCTGAAGCTTCAGCTGGACGGACTTTCCAAAAAGCTCCTTGATGCAGGTGTCGCCTTTCGTCCGCGCCTGACGGAAATCAATACGCGTCTGGAGCAGCTTGGCCCTGCGCCGACCGGTGACGCGACTGAGCCCGGTATCGTCACCGATGAGCGCAAGAAGCTCACCGGCGAAAAAGCGGCGATCAACGCGATGATCGGGGACACCGAAGACACTTCGCTGAACGTCAATCAGATGTCGGCGAAGATAGGCGATCTGCGGCGCGATCTTTTCGCGAAGACGCTGTCGCAGCGCGTTAATCTTGACTCCGCACTCGGTATCGAAGTTGCATCGGCAGCGAACGATCAGGTTGTGTCGCTGTGGCGGATTATCCAGTCATGGTGGCGCTTCGTCGTCACCTTCAAGCTGAATTCGTTCCTCGCCGCAGCGTTTTTCGCATTCGTCGGCGCGCTGGTGATCCAGCTTGGCGCGAGGCGTGTGCTCGGCACGCTTTATCAACGCGACCCGACGATCGAGTCGCCATCCTATCTCAGCCGTCTTCTGGTTGCCTTCTGGTCTACGGTCATCCCGTCGGCGGCAGTCGGCGTCTTTCTGGCGACGACCTATTTTTTCCTGAATTATTTCAATGTTCTAAGGACGGATGTCGCGTCGATACTGGAATCGCTGTTCATCGTCCTCGGTCTGGTCTTCTTCATCCATCGTCTGGCTGCGGCCTGTATCAGCCCCGACATGCCGCAATGGCGGCTCGTGCGGGTTGCTCCGCGTCCGGGGCGTGTTTTGGGTCTGCTGATAACGGCAACAGCGCTGACGACGGGCGTCGATTCCTTTGTTGGGACAGTCAACAAGCTTCTGTCGTCGCCCTTGTCGCTCACCATGGCGCAAAGCCTGCTGGCGACCGTGATGGTGGGCATTCTCATTCTGGCAATCGCCTTCCTGAAGCCCGTGGAACGTGTGGATGACGAGCGCGTGCGTTCATGGCCGCGCGCGTTCAAGGTGTTCCTGATCATACTGGGGCTTCTGCCCATTCTGGCTGCCGTTTTCGGTTATATTGGTCTGGCGCGTTTCCTGTCGCAGCAGATCGTGGTCACCGGCGCCTTTCTGGTCACCATGTATCTGGGTTTCTTGACGGGTCGTGCCATTTCCGAAGAACAGGCATTTGCGTCCAGCAAAATCGGTGCGGGCCTGCGCGAGCGCTTTCACTTCGATGATGCGACACTTGACCAGCTGGGGCTCGTTGCGGGCATTCTCATCAATCTGGTTGTCGCTCTGATCGGTATTCCGCTGGTGTTGATGCAGCTTGGTTTCCAGTGGGCCGAACTGAAAAATGCCTTCTTCAAACTGATGACCGGCTTTGAGATCGGCAATATGTCGGTTTCGCTGATGGGGCTGCTTACCGGTGTTTTGCTGTTCGTTATCGGTTATCTGCTGACGCGCTGGTTCCAGAACTGGCTCGACAACAGCGTCATGGCACGAGGCCGTGTCGATTCCGGCGTGCGCAACTCGATCCGCACAGTGGTCGGTTATGTCGGGCTCTGTCTTGCCGCCCTGATGGGCGTCTCCGCGGCCGGGTTCAATATGTCCAATCTGGCGCTGATCGCCGGCGGTCTTTCTCTCGGTATCGGTTTTGGTCTCCAGAATATCGTCCAGAATTTCGTTTCAGGTCTCATTCTTCTGGCGGAACGTCCGTTCAAGGTTGGCGATTGGGTAGAAGCGGGCACGGTCAGCGGCATTGTCAAGAAGATCAGTGTGCGCGCAACGGAAGTGGAAACCTTCCAGAAGCAGTCGATCATTGTGCCGAACTCGACGCTGATCAACGGCAATGTCGGCAACTGGACGCATCGCAACAAGCTTGGCCGCATCGATATCAATGTGCAGGCCTCCTATACGGAAGATCCAAGGCGTGTGCACACGCTGCTGCTGGATATCGTGCGCGCCCACCCGTCTATTCTCAAAAATCCCGAACCGTTCGTCGCTTTTCAAAGCATGACTGATTCAATCATGGTGTTTGATATCTATGCCCATGTCGCGGATATCACCTCGACCGGTGGCATCAAAAACGAGCTGCGGTTCCAGATCGTGGAGCGGTTTCATGAAGAGGGGCTGCATCTGTCCTCGTCTTCGACCGATCTGGTGCTGAGCCTGCCGGAAATCGAGAAGCTTTCGGAGATGGTACAGAAGGTGCCCTCAGCTGCGCCGAAGAAGAAGGTGCGCGAAGAGAAAGCCAAGGTATCGGACGACGACAATGACGATAAGGCGTGATGAACGTGTCGTTCAGTTGCAGTTCAGTTTTGTCCAACTATAAATGAGCCATAGAACGGCGGGTCGTTCTTCGAGGATGGAAGCGGGGGCACTTGCTTTCATCGGGGTTGTAGAAGCGGGAGCGGTGGAAACGCCGAAACGATATGAACGTAATTCAGATCAACAAATTTGGTACGATCGGTCTTGGCGCAGTCATTATGCTTGCAGCTTCCATGGGGGGGTCCTACGCCGCCAAGATTTCCAACAAGGACAGCGCCGCGCAGACCATCGTGGTCACGGAAGGTGCGTCCAAGCGTGAAATGGTCGTCGCACCGGGCGATACGGTCGATTTCTGTTCTTCCGGCTGCTTCGTGACCTTTCCGAACGGCGACCGTGAAGCGCTGACGGGCGATGAGACCATTACGCTCACCGGCGGCAAGGCGACGCTGAAATAAGATCACCAAATTGTTGAATTGAAAAAGCCGGGCGAAATGCCCGGCTTTTTGTTTGTCTCTCGGTTGGATCAGCTGCGCGGCTTGAGGTTTTCCGGGTCGTAAAGCGGCTTGTAGCCAACGGAGGCCACTTCAACCGGATAGGTTTCGCCAAAATACTCGACGGTCAGCTTGCGGCCTTCTTGGCAATGGCTCCATGGCAGATAGGCAAGCGCGATATTCTTGCCAATGGTCGGGCCGAAAGCCACCGATGAGGTGAATGAGCGGCGGCCCAGTTCATCAACCAGCGTTTCGCCGGTTTCCGGCTCCATGACCGGCATAATGCCGACAGGGTAACGGGCCACACCTTTCGAGTCGACATTATCAGTCATGACCAGCGTGCAGAGCATGGCAGGCTGATTGTCACGGGCGCGATATTCGACATGCTTGGCCTTGCCGCGGAAATCGGCTTCCTTGACCTTCGGACGAGCCAGATCGGCTTCAAGGAGATTATACTCCGTCAGCAGGTCGGCATTCTGAAGGCGCAGGCTTTTCTCCATGCGGCGGGTATTGGCATAGGTTTCGACACCAACGGCAATCGTGCCGGTGGAGCGCAGCGCATCCCAGACGGCGAGGCCGTCTTCATAACGCATATGCAATTCCCAGCCCTGTTCACCGACATAGGAAATGCGGAAGGCGGTCACGTCCTTAGCCGCAATCCTGATCGGCTTGATCGCCGCAAAGGGGAAGTTTTCGGCATCCAGACCTTCCGGATTCTCGACAACCTTCTTGAGGTTTTCGCGAGCATTCGGGCCCCAGATGCCGATGGTGACATACTTCTCCGTCACATCGGTGATGGTGACGTCAAAGCCCTTATCCTCGGCCACGCGGCGCATGTAATGGAAATCGCGGGGGCCAGCATCGGCGCCGTTGATCATGCGAATGCGGTCCGCCATGCGGATTGCCGTGAAGTCGGCGCGCACCATGCCTTCATCATCGAGGAAGTGCGTATAGATGCCCTTGCCGATATTGGCGTCGCCGCCAATCTTGGCCGCGCAGAGCCATTCCATCAGCTCGACATGGTCAGGACCTTCAATGTCGTACATCGCGAAATGCGAGAGATTGATGATGCCGCAATTTTCCGTCAGTTCCAGATGCTCGGCATTGGAAACACGCCAGAAATGGCGGTTGTCCCATTCGTTTTCACGCACTGGAACACGGTTGCCGTATTTTTCAAGCAGATGCTCATTGGCGGCATAGCCATGCGCACGTTCCCAGCCGCCGAGTTCCATGAAATGGCCGCCAAGCTCGACTTCGCGCTCATAGAACGGCGAGCGTCGGATATTACGCCCCTTGGAGAATGGCTCACGGGGGTGCACTGCCGGGTTATAGACCTTCATTGCCGTTTCGGTGCAGCGATCCCAGATGAACTGCTCGGTCATCTGGTGCGGATAGAAACGGGAATAGTCGACGGCGTGATGGTCGATGGATGTGCGACCGTCGGTCATCCAGTCGGCAATGAGCTTACCCATGCCGGGGCCGTCCTTGACCCAGATTGCGACTGCATACCAGAGACCACGCACCTTCTGGCTTTCGCCCATGGATGGGCCGCCATCGGTGGTGACTTGCAGGAAGCCGTTGAAGGAATGGCTTTCATTATAGCCAAGCTCGCCGAGAATAGGGGTCAGTTCGATGGCGCGCTCAAGCGGCTCAAGAATCTGCTCCATATCGAGGTCGCGTTGCGACGGCGAAAGGCGTGCTTCGTGCTTTTCCAAAAGGTCGCGCGGGTGGCAGAGACGCGGATTGGTCTCTTCGTAATAGCCCCATTCAATCTGGCCGCCTTCAGCGGTCTTCGGATCGCCCGTATCGCGCATATAGGCAGAATTGCCCTGATCGCGCATGAGCGGCCAGCCGATTTCCTTTCCCGTGCCTTCAAATTCGGTATAGGGGCCGAAGAATGTCAGCGGATGGTCAATCGGCATGACAGGCAAGTCCTCGCCAACCATTTCGGCAATCAGACGTCCCCAAAGCCCAGCGCAGATCACGACATAATCGGCTTCGATGGTGCCGCGATGCGTGACCACGCCTTTGATGCGGCCGTTTTCGACCAGCAGCGACTGGGCAGGCGTGTTGGCAAAGCTCTGCAACTTGCCAGCGGCTTCCGCCTGATCGATCAGCTTGCCAGCGACTGTCTGCGAACGCGGAATGACCAGACCGGCATCCGGGTCCCACAGGCCGCCCTGAACCATGCTTTCTTCTATCAGCGGGAATTTTTCCTTGATCTCCGCCGGTTCAATCAAACGGGCGCGGGTGCCAAAGGCTTTACCGGAAGCGACCTTGCGCTTGATTTCATCCATGCGGCCATCGTCGCCGACACGGGCAACTTCAAGGCCGCCGACGCGGGCGTAATGCCCCATCTTTTCGTAGAAATCGATGGAATAAAGCGTGGTCCAGCAGGACAGGAAATCGTGGCTGGTCGCATAGCAGAAATCCGATGCGTGGGCCGTCGAGCCGATATCGGTCGGAATGCCCGACTTGTCGATGCCGACGATGTCGTCCCAGCCCCGTTCGATCAGGTGGTGCACGACGGATGCGCCGACGATGCCACCGAGCCCGACGATTACGACCTTCGCCTTCTTAGGAAACTCTGCCATTTTATGTGACCCTGGTTGGTATTTGACAGAACCATAATCGTTGATGGGGCAGGATATTTGCCTTTATACGACATATTCGCTGCCTGACACGACTGCGTCGATTGCCGGTCATAGCCGGGGCTTTTCGCATTAAGCCTGTTCTGCAAGCGACATGCAGAAACGGAGCTAATCCCATCTTGCGAAATTGATTCCGAAAGAGGCGTTACGGTTCTGATTTTCTTATCTTTTACACAAGCGCCAGACTGGCGGCGCTCTCATTCGCAGCAATGATCCGGCCTATGCCGCGATGAGCATTTTGCGATCTGCGCGTTCCTGTTGCGGCGAGCGGCCATAGAGTTCGCGATAGCATTTGGAAAAATGCGACGCGGAAACGAAGCCGCATGCCACTGCCACTTCCACGACCGGCATGGATGACTGCAAAAGCAGGTGTCGTGCGCGGTCGAGGCGGATTTCCAGATAATAGCGGGCCGGGGAACGCCCCATCTCCTGCCGGAACAGCCGCTCGACCTGACGGCGCGACAGGCCGATCGTGTGAGCAACATTGATCAGCGCCTGCGGCTCTGACAGGTTGGCTTCCATCATCTCGATGATGGTCAAAACCTTGGAGTTCTGGATGCCGAGGCGCGCGCGCAGCGGCAGGCGCTGCCTGTCCTGCGGGCTGCGGACGCGGTCGGTCAGCGCCTGTTCGCAGATCTTGTTGACCAGATTGGCGTCGAAATCATCGCCGATCAGCTTCAGCATCATATCGAGCGAAGCGGTGCCACCCGCGCAGGTGTAGATATTGCTGTCGAATTCGAACAGGTCCGCATAGACCTCGGCTTTCGGGAAAGCTTCCGCAAAGCCCGGCAGATTTTCCCAATGAATGGCGCAGCGCTTTCCGGAAAGAAGTCCGGCTGCCGCAAGAATATGCGCGCCGGTGCAAAGGCCGCCGACCGCCACGCCGCGATTATATTCTTCGCGCAGCCAGGCGAAGACCGACTTGTTGCGGAAATCTTCGACATAGACGCCCGAGCAGACAAACACCATGGACGGGCGCTGTTCGCGTTGCAGATAGCGTCGTTCGTCTTCCAGCGAGGCATTGACGGCGCAAACGACGCCATTTGATGCCGTGACCGGTTGGCCATCCGTTGACGTCAGGCGCCAATGATAGGCCTCATAACCGAGCATACGATTGGCGATGCGCAGCGGCTCGATGGCCGTCGCAAACGCGATCATCGAAAAGTTCGGCACCAGAAAAAAGACAATAGACCGCTTGATCGATGAAGCCTGGTTCATAACCGGACCGTTCCCATTTTTTGAAGCAGGTGCCGCGGTTCCCGACGCGGTGCTGCTTACGTCTCCGTCACGACTGCGGGGTCGATTTCTGCCCCGCATTTACCGGTCGCTATCAGACCGGTGATCCCGGTATCGTTGCCCGCAAATGCTAGGGGAGGGCAATGACGCAAACGGGATAGTGCTTTATTGAGACACAGAACGGTTAGGTTGCAAAGTGCGGCTAAATGCCTGCCGCGAGAAGGTATTTTTATGTCGTGAAAATGAGGGCGAGACAGGCTCGCCCTCATTCGAAAAGTGATAATTGTCGCAAATCAGCCCTTGCGCGCTGTATTCGGGCTCGCGGGGCGGTCTTGTCGCACGACCGGAAGGCGGTCGTCGATTGCCGGCCAGCCAATGTCCTGCCGGATATGTTCGGGCAGATTCTGGATCGAGAGGCGGGTGCGGGCGATCTTTCGGTCGAGCAGCCACTGATCGATCTGGCTCCGCAGTTCGACATAAGTCTGGCGCAACCAGACAAGTGAGGTGCCGGATGTTGATGTCGTTTGACGGCGAGCACGGTTTGCAGTGGGGCCAACGGTTTGGCCCGCGGTCTGGCCCATGGTCTGGCATTGTACGGTCATTTTCGGTCTCCTCGGGCGAGAATGGATTGGTTTGAATGCCTGCTGCAGCGGGTTTTGTGTTTTCGATGGGGTTAATGTGCGCTGTGCTTGACGTTCAATCAAACGAAATATAAAAAGGCTTAAGATCAGAAAATTTGATCTATCATCACCGGAGTCCCGTTATGACAGCGCCCGTCCAGCATCCTTTGCCAATGCTCGATATCGATGTCCTTCGCACTTTCGTCGCGATTGCAGACACGGGCAGTTTCTCGTCCGCCGCCAATGCGGTTTTTCGCACGCCGTCGGCCGTATCGATGCAAATCAAGAAGCTTGAAGAACAGATCGGCGTCGCCGTGTTCGATCGCGATGCCCGTTCCGTCACGCTAACGAGCGACGGTGAGGTTCTGCTCGGCTTTGCGCGTCGCCTTCTGGCGCTCAATCGTGAAGCGGTTTCGAAATTTGTCGCACCGACCGTCACTGGCGTGGTGCGGCTTGGTTCGCCGGATGACATCGGCGAATGCGTTCTGCCACTCGTTCTCAAGCGCTTTGCGGAAACCCATCCGGGTGTGACGGTCGATGTGGTGATTGATCAGAGCAGCAATTTGCGCAAGCGCCTCGATGAACGGCGTCTCGATGTTACGCTGGTCAATATCTCGCATACGGTGCCCGGCAAGGGCGACACGGAAGTTTTGCTCGATGAGGAACTCGTCTGGGCCGGGGCAAAATGCGGAACGGCCTATCGCCGGGATCCACTACCGCTTTCCATCTGGGAAGAAGGCTGTGCCTGGCGCGGCAATGCGCTGGAAGCGCTCGAAAGCTCGGGCCGCCCTTATCGCATCGCTTATATGAGTTCACATTCGACTGGACAGCGTGCTGCGATCATGGCCGATCTCGCCATTGCGCCCTTTGCGAAGACCTTGCTCGGTGAGGGCATTGTTGCGCTGGGTTCGGAGCATGACTTGCCTGAACTGGGGCGTTATCAGCTCGGCATGATTATCAGGCCGGAAGCCGGGCCGCATATTCATGCCGTGGCGGAGAATTTGCGCAATGTCTTCGAAGCTTATCGCCGCACAGGGCGCTTCGAGACTTTTCGTTCTTGCTGATGCAACTCACAAGAACTTGTGGGTGTAAGTAATGCCTTCTCTTGTCAGGACAAAAGGTTGCGCTAGGTTTCCTATATGACAGCCGGATGAAAACGGCTTCATGACCAGCAGACAGAGGCGGGGTTCGGGGTGGGCCGATGGAATGCTGGTTAAGTAAGAGCATGTGTGCCCGTTCTTTTGGGCTGTAACGACATCCTATCGGAGAGACCGCTATGAAACTGACCCGCCTTGTCCCAGTTGCTATTGTTCTCTGTGCCTTCACACTGGCTTCTTGTGCCAATACGGTTCGCGGCGTTGGGCGCGATGTAAAAGGCACGGCGCACGCCGTTCAACAGACGGTGGAATAAGAATTCAAGACAAAGGCCCGGGATCATATCCCGGGCCTTTTCATTCGTGGTCGTTCAGACGCTCGTCAAAGCGCTTATATGATGCTTATTGCGCGTTAACGAGGAAATATCCCACTGGCATCTGCATATCAGGGCGCGTTTTATAAGCGATGCTCGTGGTCATGATGCCTGTCGTCGGCACTGGAATATTTGCGTTCGCCAAAAGGCCTGCAATGTGCGCATTGGGCGTGGCATCACCAAACCACATGACCAGAATTGGCGCAGTGATCTGCTTGGCTCCGTCAGGCGTTTCGGGGTGAACCACCTTCAGCGATGGATCGAACAGCCGGAAATTGCCCGGTATCTGTGCATTATCCGCCACGATGGTCTTGAAAGGCCCATGGCTGCTGATTTCCGTATAAAGCTGGCGATAATCCAACTGCCCATAGGGCGGGGCGCTCGACCCATAGATGAGATAATAGGACAGAACCGGCGGAACCAGCAGGGCAACCACCGCGCCCATGACCGCGTATTCGGTAACCGGGCGTTTGCCGATGCGGAAACGCTCCAGACGGAAAGCCAGAACGGCGGGCAAAAGAAATAGCACAGGCTGAAGCCAGCGGTCCTTGACGTCATTGGCGCCCGTCACAACGACACCGATGAGAACGATAAGCAGACCGACAACCACCAGACGGCGCATGAATGTCTCGCCGGGCGTATAGGGCGTGGTGGGCACCGTGCGCTTCTTGATGTGGATGAGGGCGATGATCGCCGCGATTGCCAGTGCCAGAACCGAAAACAGGAAGGCTGCTTCAACGAAGCTCTCAATGCCGTTCAGCCGGTCGAAGAACAGGTTTCCCGATGCACCCATCTGCAATTTGCCCGAACGGGCAATGACGCTCGACTTATGTGCGAACATCCATGTTGCCGTCGGTCCGACACAGATTGCGAAAGCGAGCAGGGTGACTGCCGAAAGTTTTGACAGCAATACAGCTCGATATTCCGGGACTGAAAGCCCGGTTACGATCACCATGATCAGGAAGAACGACGCGTTGAACTTGCCCAGAAGCGCTGCGGTCATGGCAACGCCAAGGAGAGCAGCCGAAATCACGCTGCGCTTGCGCATGTGCCAGGCAAAGGCCAGGAAGGTCCAGCCGCATCCCGCCGTACCTGCCACCGAATGGGTCAATGCGCGCTGCGATTCCCAGCCGATCTGCGGAATAAGAAAGAGGCCGAGCATGCTGGCCGAAGCCACGGAGCGCGAAAAGCCCAGAAGCCGCATGGCGCCAAAGACACTGAGGAACAGGCTTGCCAGCATGCCGAACTTCACGATTTGAAGCGTCAGCATGGATGTGCCCAAGACGGAGGCGGCAAGATTGGTCGTCCATGTATAGAGCGGCGGCTGCGAACCGCCATAGCCCCAGTCGAGATAGCCTATATTGGCAAGCTGTTCCGCATCATCGAGTCCGGCACCGTTGGAGATATATGTCACCAGAACGGCCTGAAGCACGAAATAGCACACTATAAAAAGAACGGCCCAAGGCAGTCCCAGTATTTCTTTGTCTGCGGTAGACGCGGTTTGTCTTAATGCGGTCAAGCTTGAAGTCCCGATGCTGAACGAAATGCCCCAGATAGGCGCAAACAGGCTGCTACATGTCACAGGATTATGTTCGGATTTCAATCCGCGCAGCGCCAATCAATCGAAATAAGCGGACAATATTTGATAAAATTTTCGTTTACGGCAAAAACCGCGCTGCCTTACGGCGCACGGTTTTGCCAACTACGCATGGCAATCCCACCGAAAAACGCTGGTGAGAGATACATAAAGCTCCGGTACGCAATACCAGATCCGGAGCATCGAGAGAGGCTCAGCCTGTCTCGAGCTCCTTTTTATCCGAACATCGTTACCGTACGGTTAGCAGAGGATTAAGCAAATCTAAACATTGCCTTTTTGAGGCAAGTTTTTTCATGCGTGTGATCTTTTTTACTTTGTATCCGACTTTTCGCGCAGATGGTTGATAATGCCGGAAAAGTCGTCGCCGCCATGGCCTTCACTGTCGAACAGTGAATAAATCGCCTCCGCATGGGCGCCAAGCGGGGTTTCCGCGCCAGCGCTTTTCGCAGCTTCCTGCGAAAGCTTCAGATCCTTCAGCATCAGCGCTGCGGCAAAGCCCGGCTTGTAATCACGGTTTGCTGGCGAGGTTGGAACCGGCCCCGGGACCGGACAATAAGTGGTGAGCGACCAGCACTGGCCCGAGGATGTGGAAGCCACATCGAAAAGCGCCTGATGTGAAAGGCCGAGCTTCTCGGCCAGCACGAAGGCTTCACTGACGCCGATCATCGAAATGCCGAGAATCATATTGTTGCAGATCTTGGCAGCCTGTCCGGCTCCGTCGCCGCCGCAATGCACGATCTTGCCAGCCATTGGCTTGAGGATTGGTTCGCCACGCTGGAAGGCCTTGTCACTGCCGCCTGCCATAAAAGTCAGTGTGCCTGCGGCTGCACCACCCGTGCCGCCCGAAACCGGCGCATCGATGGAGAGATGTCCATGACTTGCCGCAAGTGCGTGCGCCTTGCGGGCAGAATCCACGTCGATTGTGGAGCAATCGATAAAAGCCGAATCTTTTCGCGCCTTAGGGGCGATTTCCTCATAAACGGCGAGAACATGCTTGCCAGCGGGCAGCATGGTGATGACCGTGTCGACATCCGCAACGGCCTCCACCGCGCTGGTCGCGATCTGCAATCCATTGGCGCGTGCCTCTTCAAGATGCTGTGGCAACAAATCAAACCCGCGCACCGTGTGTCCGGCCTTGACCAGATTTGCCGCCATCGGGCCGCCCATATTGCCGAGGCCGATAAATGCGATAGTGGCCATGATAAACTCCTCCGTATAAGTGCTGTTCAGCGGCCGATCATATGCCTTGCAATGATCACGCGCATGATTTCGTTGGTCCCCTCCAGAATCTGGTGCACGCGCAGGTCTCGGACCAGCTTTTCGATCCCGTAATCGTGGAGATAACCGTAGCCGCCAAAGAGCTGCAGCGCTTCATTGGCGACATTGAAGCCGGTGTCGGTTACAAACCGCTTGGCCATGGCTGACCATTTGCCAGCATCGTGGGTTTTGCGGTCGAGCTTGCTTGCGGCGGCGTAAAGCAGCAGCCGTGCAGCTGAAAGCTCCGTTTCCATATCCGCGAGGCGAAACTGCAAGGCTTGAAAACGGTCTATTGTTTGTCCGAAGGCCTTGCGCTCGCCGCAATATTCAAGCGCCTTGTCGAGTGCAGATTGCGCGCCGCCAAGCGAGCAGGCTCCGATATTCAGCCGTCCACCGTCGAGACCGGCCATAGCGATCTTGAAGCCTGTGCCTTCGTCGCCAAGCCGGTTTTCCACCGGTACGCGGCAGTTGTCGAAAATGACTGTTCGCGTCGGCTGACAGTTCCAGCCCATCTTGTATTCGTTAGCGCCGAAGGACAGGCCGGGTGCATCTTTTGGCACAACAAGCGTGGAAATGCCTTTCGGACCGTCCTCGCCGGTACGCACCATGGTGACGTAAATGTCGGTCTCTCCGGCACCGGAAATAAACTGCTTTGCACCATTGATGACATAATGGTCGCCATCCCGCGTGGCGCGGGTGCGAAGGGCTGCGGCATCCGAGCCAGAACCCGGTTCAGTCAAACAATAACTGGCCAGCCGATCCATCGATGTCAGATCAGGCAGGAACTGCTGGCGTTGCGTCTCGTTGCCAAATGTGTCGATCATCCACGCAGCCATGTTGTGGATGGAGACAAAGGCCGAGAATGACGGGCAGGCGGCGGCAAGCGCCTCGAAAATAAGCACCGCATCCATGCGTTTCAGCGCTGATCCGCCGACATCTTCGCGGACATAGATGCCGCCCATGCCGAGCGATCCGGCCTCGCGAAGCGCATCAACCGGGAAATGCTTGTCGCGGTCCCATTGCAGCGCATGGGGTGCAATCCGGTCGCTGGCGAAGCCGCGCGCCATCTCCTGAATGGCAAGCTGTTCTTCATTCAGCTCGAACTGGTTCTGTTCGCCAGCATCCATGGTTTCCTCCCTATGAGTACCGCTCCTCTGAGCTGGACTAGAGCATAAGACCGGAGAACTGCCAACGCTCCATTGGAATAATCTTGCTCACATTTGTAATAAACTGATGCGCATTTTTGCATAGATCAAGGGGATGATGAGGCGCTGAGGAATCCGCTCGATGTGCATTGGCTTTGGAGATTGTGGCGCGCAACGTTTGACGCGGACCGGCTGATGAATAGTAACCCGCGTAGATGGGCGCCGAAAATTCTGGCAAATACTGATTGGCACTACAGTCGCGTCACATAAGGCTCTGAAAGCTCTCCATAAGGCAACGCCCCATATATGTCGTCATAGCGAGGCGGACCGTTTCTTAAGCCGTTCTGGGGCGATGGACTGACGTTCGGTGAAGTGTGTTGTGGCATAGAAACATGTGTTTCGTGATAAACGGCGTTAATTGGAAGAGGACGGTGGTCATCTAAATAGTATGGAGTAGGTGCTCTTGTTTCAATTTGCCTATTGCGTGAACGATAAATCCTCTCAGAAGAACTACCCATCATACCGCCTCTTGGAGAAATAGTGCTAGGGGTTGGAGATTCTAATCGAGGTAGAGTTGTTTCACTGTTCTCATGGTGTGATTGAAGGCTATAGGGGCGGTAATCCTGATGGTGGTCACCAAAAATATTGTTGTAGCTCGGTGGGGTGGCCGAGTAGGGCGGCGGCGGTGATAATCTATTCATACGCGGTTGTGCCGACCCGAAGCCGACATTTGGGTAGTGATACATTGTGGAGATGGAATATGGCTCCGAATTTTGCGCTGCCATGGTGGCGTTGTGTCGCGCTATAGCTGCCGTGAGTTGGCTGTAGTCCCCCCATTCTGGCGGGATTTCTAAGGGGCTACTATTGAATGGCATGTCCTGGCTCCTCGAAAATGCTCACCAATAGATACCTCGGCGTCTTTCCATATTCGACTGGGAGGACTCTCAGCGGACGTAAGATTAAGATGCCAACAACGACTGGCAACCGAGCCCATGTAATGAAGACATCGGAACCAATGGCTCTTCGACTGAGTTGTGGGTGAACACGTTGCCACGACCTAATGTTTCAGCTACGCAGATCGGATGGTACGGGCAGTTATGTTTCAGGGAACGGGGTCTGATGTCGGCAAGAGCGTGCTTGTCGCGGGGCTCTGTCGCGTGGCGCGCAATCGCGGATTGAAGGTCCGTCCGTTCAAGCCTCAGAACATGTCGAACAATGCTGCGGTCAGTGATGACGGTGGGGAAATCGGTCGCGCCCAGTGGCTACAGGCGCTGGCGTCCGGCATTCCATCATCGGTGCATATGAACCCTGTTCTGCTGAAGCCCCAGACGGATATGGGCAGCCAGATCGTAGTGCAGGGCCAGGTGCGCGGCGAAGCGCGCGGACGCTATTATCAGGAACTAAAGCCGCACCTGATGGCGTCGGTGATGGAATCCTTTGCCATCGTCAGCGAAGGTGCAGACCTTGTGCTGATAGAAGGGGCCGGTTCGCCAGCGGAAATCAATCTTCGGGCCGGAGATATCGCCAATATGGGCTTCGCAACACGGGCAAATGTGCCGGTGGTGCTGGTCGGTGATATTGATCGGGGCGGGGTGATTGCCTCGCTGGTAGGGACGCACACAATCCTGCCGGAAGAAGATCGCGCCATGGTGCGCGGTTTCATCATCAACAAGTTTCGCGGTGACATTTCTCTGTTCGACGACGGGCTGGAAGCGATAGGGCGCTTCACCGGTTGGCCTTCTTTCGGTGTTGTTCCGTGGCTCAAGGCTGTTTCCAGATTGCCGGCCGAAGATTCGGTGGTTCTGGAGCGTGCCGTGCGCAGCGCCGACAAGGCGCTGAAAGTTGCGGTTCCGATGTTGCCGCGCATCGCCAATTTCGACGATCTGGACCCGCTGAAAGTCGAACCTGCTGTAGAGGTGGTCATGGTGCCGCCCGGTACGCCGCTTCCGCCCGATGCCGGGCTGGTCGTGTTGCCCGGAACGAAGTCCACCATTGCCGATCTGCTGGCGTTTCGCGAAAACGGATGGGATCGCGATCTGGCAGCGCACGTAAAGCGCGGCGGACATGTACTCGGTATCTGCGGTGGTTTTCAAATGCTGGGGCGCAGCATCCGCGATCCGCACGGGATCGAAGGACAGGTGCGCGAAGCGGAAGGGCTGGGGCTGCTGGATATCGAAACCATCATGGAGCCGGAAAAAGTCGTCCGCAATGTCGAGGCGAGTTCATTGCTCTATGATGCGCCACTCGAAGGATATGAAATTCATATCGGCCGCACGACAGGTGCGGATATGTTCAGGCCTTTTGCACGCATCGGGGATCATGATGACGGCGCGGTCTCTCCGAATGGTCGGATTATGGGGACTTATCTGCACGGCGTTTTCGGCGCGGATCGTTTCCGGCAGCAATTTCTCGCCACGCTGGGGGTCGAAGGCGGCGCGGGCAATTATCGTTTGACCGTCGAGACGGCGCTCGACGAATTGGCCGAGGGGCTGGAAGCCTGTCTCGATATCGACGCGTTGTTTTCTTTGATATGACACGGCATGCGCGCCCATCTTTTGGCCCACAACTATGCCCACAGGCCCGATTGACGGTGCTGTGGCAAAGGCCTAATGTCCGACCATGTGACAGGTTTTCGCCGGACGAATCCGGTGGGACCAAGAGGGAATGCGAAGGACGGACCCAATTCGGGCGTCTTTATCGCAGCCGACCCCGCGACTGTAGAGCGGAGAGGAATGAAGCCAGGCCGGGTAACCGGCAGCCACTGGAACTTAAAGTTCCGGGAAGGCGGTGACATTTCCGACGACCCGTGAGCCAGGAGACCTGCCTGTTGCAGAAGGGTATTATACCCGCGCCCCATGGGAGGTTTTTCCCTGCTGCCTGCACGGAGGTTGTCATGGCCGCACGTATAAATAATTCTGTTTCCACCACTGTATCTCTGCCTTTGGCTGCACGCCTTGGTACGGCTGTGGTTTCCCTGCTCCTCGGCGCCTTTCTCGTTTACGGCGTTGGCCTTGCGCATTCGGATACGCTGCACGATTCAGCGCACGATACCCGCCATTCTTACGGCTTTCCCTGCCATTGATGCATTAGCATCGACATTGCGAGCCGCGTTTACGCGCCGGTTTGCGTGGGGAATGAACGTAGACGTGTTTTTCAAGGAAGCTGACACTGCTTTGCGTCCGATGGCTGTGGCTATCGGCGATTTTTTGCAGTTGGGGGACTAAAATGTTGATCCGTTATCTTTTGGCTACGCTTGCTGCGGGCCTTCTGGCAGGGCTTCTCGTGACGCCTGCCATGTATCTCAAGACCGTTCCGCTCATCCTGCAGGCGGAAGTTTATGAAGAGGCTGGCGGCGGCCATAGCCACGATCTGGGTCATGGACCGGCGGAAGCTGCGCCGCATGCACAGGCCACTGCCGAAGCCCCCGCCCATGATCATGCGGCAGCCGCCGCACCAGCCGAAGAAGAAGCCGGGGCAGAACTGCCGTTTGGCCGTCTTGGCAATACGATCCTGGCCAACCTCGTTGCCGGTTCTGGTTTTGCCCTGCTGCTCGGTGGTATTGCGCTGCTGCTCGGTCGTCCAATCACGGTGCAGAACGGCCTTTACTGGGGCATGGCCGGTTTCTTTGCGGTGGCGTTCATGCCAGCGCTCGGCCTGTCGCCGGAACTGCCGGCCATGCCTGCGGCTGATCTTGCCCAGCGCCAGCTCTGGTGGATATCGACGGTCGTACTCAGCGGCGTGGGTCTCTATCTGATCGTGCTGCGCGGCGAAATCTGGGCAAAATTGCTCGGCCTCGTCGCCATTATTGCCCCGCATGTCTATGGCGCGCCGCATCCAGAGGATATTGCATCGCCAATTCCGTCGCTGCTCGCATCGCAATATGCGGTCGCTTCGCTGGCGACGAACCTGTTCATGTGGGCGGTGATCGGTCTGGCGCTTGGCTGGTTCATCCAGCATTACGCCGCATCGGAACTGGAAGGCTGATAGCGTGGCTCTGCCCGGAAAAATAACCTTTGTTCTTGGCGGAGCCCGTTCGGGTAAGTCGTCCTATGCCGAAAAGCTGGTTGAAGCCTCCGGGCTTCAGCCGGTTTATCTGGCGACGGGGCGCGCCTTCGACGGAGAAATGGAAAGCCGTATTGCGGTGCATCGCGACCGGCGCGGTACGCAATGGCAGACCGTAGAAGAGCCGCTCGATTTGAAGAGCGCACTTCTGCAACAGGCACAATCATCGAAATTCGTGCTGGTTGACTGCCTGACCCTTTGGGTCACCAATCTCATGATGGCCGAGCGCGATATCGCCGCGGAATCGCGCGATCTGGTCGCCGCGCTTCCGGCCCTCCGCGGGCCGGTGGTTTTTGTGTCCAACGAAGTGGGGCTCGGCATCGTGCCGGAAAACCGCATGGCGCGGGAATTTCGTGATCATGCAGGTTTTCTGCATCAAGCCATCGCTGCGGCGGCAGACGAAGTTTATTTCATGGCGGCAGGTTTGCCGCTCAAGATGAAGGGATAATTTTATGCAGGGTCAAAAGATACCGGCTACCGTGATCACCGGCTTTCTCGGATCGGGCAAGACCACGATGATCCGTAATCTGCTCGAAAATGCCAATGGCAAGCGCATTGCGCTGATCATCAATGAATTTGGTGATCTTGGTGTCGATGGCGGCATTCTGAAAGGTTGCGGCATCGAGACTTGCCGCGAGGAAGACGTGATCGAACTCAACAATGGCTGCATTTGCTGCACCGTTGCCGATGATTTCATCCCGACCATGACTAAGCTGCTCGACCGCGCGGACCGTCCGGATCACATCGTCATCGAGACGTCCGGCCTTGCATTGCCGCAGCCGCTGGTCGCCGCCTTCAACTGGCCGGAGATCAAGACGCAGGTCACGGTCGATGGCGTGGTGACGGTTATCGATGCCGCCGCTGTAGCCGAAGGCCGTTTTGCAGACGATCATGACAAGGTGGATGCGCAGCGCGCTGCCGATGAATCGCTTGATCATGAAAGCCCGCTTGAAGAACTGTTTGAAGACCAGATTCATGCAGCCGACCTGATCGTGCTCAACAAGGCCGACCTGATTGACGCGTCGAGCCTCGACAGTGTGAAGGCTGACGTTGCCGAGCGTTCCTCGCGCCGCGTCAACATGGTGCCTGCAAGTTTCGGCAAGCTTGGCGCAGATGTGCTGCTCGGCCTCGGCGTCGGTACGGAAGACGATATCGCCAACCGCAAGTCGCATCATGAAATCCATCATGCCGATGGCCACGAGCATGATCACGATGAATTCGAGAGCTTTGTGGTCGAAGCCGGTTCTGTTTCGGACCCGAAGGTCTTTGCCGAAAAGCTGAAGACCATCATCTCGGACCATGATGTTCTGCGGCTCAAGGGCTTTGTCGATGTGCCGGGCAAGCCGATGCGTCTGGTGGTGCAGGCTGTCGGCCCGCGTATCGAGCATTACTTCGACCGCCCGTGGGGCAAAGATGAAGCCCGTTCGACGCGTCTCGTTGTCATCGGTCTGCATGAGATTGATGAAACCGCCATTGCCAAGGCCGTGAAAGACGCAGTTTTGTAATGCATCTTCTGCTTGCCCAGAAAGGAACGATCAGCGACGGCAATGAGGCCGTCGATCTCGGCCAGACGCCGGGTGATATTCTGTTCCTTTCCGCCGCCGACACAGAGTTGGCCAGTCTTGCGCAGGCGCATCGCGCTGAGCCAGACGGGCCAAGCCTGCGGCTTGCCAGTTTTCTGAGCCTCACGCATCCCATGTCCGTCGACGCTTATGTCGAACGGACGGCGCGTCATGCAAAGCTGATTATCGTGCGCATTATCGGCGGCGAGACTTATTGGCCTTATGGGCTGGAAGCGCTTCATGCCTGCGCCGTGAACCATGGCGTCAAGATTGCGGTGCTTCCCGGTGATGACAAGCCCGACCATGGGCTGGATCGTTTCTCGACGGTTGCGAGCGCCGACCGTGAAGCGCTGTGGCATTATCTGATCGAGGGTGGCGCTTCCAATATGCGCGCCTTCCTCGATTATTGTGCGGCGCTGGTTGACGGCGGCGAAAAACCGGCCGAAGCAGCGCCGCTGCTCAAAGCGGGTCTTTGGTGGCCCGGCGAGGCGGTGGTTTCGCTCGATCTCATCCGCAGCCGCTGGATCAAGGATGCACCCGTTGCGGCGATCGTCTTCTATCGTGCGCTGGTGCAAAGCGGCCAGACCCAGCCGGTTGAGGCGTTGATTGCGGGTTTGCAGGCGGAAGGCATCAATCCGTTGCCTGTGTTCGTCTCCAGCCTCAAGGATCGGCTGTCTGCTGCCGTGGTGGATGGCGTTTTCGAGGATTGCCCGCCGGATATTGTGTTGAATACGACCGGCTTTGCCATTTCCTCACCGGGCGCAGAACGCAAGCCGACCGTGCTAGACAAGCGTGGCAACATGGTTTTGCAGGTGATTTTCTCCGGCACGCCCAAGGCGGTCTGGCAAGCTTCCCAGCAGGGATTGCTGGCGCGCGATCTGGCCATGAATGTTGCGCTGCCGGAGGTGGACGGGCGCGTTCTGTCGCGCGCGGTTTCATTCAAATCGGCACGGCAGTTCGATGCGGCGGTGGAGGCGAACATCGTCACCCACGAGCCGGATGAAAACCGTGTGGCTTTTGTCGCGAAACTCGCAGCGAACTGGGTGCGATTGAAGCGAAAGACGGCTGCCGAGCGCCGTGTGGCGCTGATCCTTGCCAACTATCCCAACCGCGATGGGCGGCTAGGCAATGGTGTTGGGTTGGATGCGCCTGCCGGAACGGTTGAAACGCTCAAGGCTATGACCGATGCGGGTTATCAGACTGGCAAAGTGCCTGCGAACAGCGATGCGCTGATGCAGCTTTTGATGGCCGGGCCGACCAATGCCGCACGCGATGGCCGGGAGATTCGCGAAACGATTTCGCTAAATCAATACAACAGCTTTTTCAAAAAACTTCCCGATGCGATTCAGGCGGAAATCACGGCTCGGTGGGGTGAGCCGAAGGCTGATCCCTTTTTCGACGACGAACGCGACGCCTTTGCGCTGCCATTGATGCGGTTCGGCGAAACGCTGACCGGCATTCAGCCCGCACGCGGCTACAACATCGATCCGAAGGAAAGCTATCATTCGCCGGATCTGGTGCCGCCGCACGGCTATATCGCTTTCTATGCCTATCTGCGCGCGATAGCGGATGTTGATGCCATTGTTCACATGGGCAAGCACGGCAATCTTGAATGGCTTCCGGGCAAGGCGCTGGCGCTGTCTGAAAATTGCTATCCGGAAGCCGTGTTCGGGCCGACGCCGCATATCTATCCGTTTATCGTCAATGATCCGGGCGAGGGCACGCAAGCCAAGCGCCGTGCGGGCGCGGTGATCATCGATCATCTGACGCCGCCTTTGACCCGTGCCGAAAGCTATGGCCCGCTGAAGGATCTCGAAGCGCTCGTCGACGAATATTATGAAGCGTCGGGCGTCGATCCACGCCGTCTGTTACGCCTCAAGGGGCAGATTCTCGATCTGGTGCGCGATATCGGTCTCGACCGTGATGCAGGCATTCACGACCATGACGATGAAGACATGGCGCTGCAAAAGCTCGACGCCTATCTCTGTGATCTGAAGGAAATGCAGATCCGCGACGGGCTGCATATTTTCGGGCAAGCGCCGCAGGCACGGCTTCTGACCGATCTTCTGGTGGCACTGGCCCGCGTTCCGCGTGGCGTGCCTGTTTCGCTAGGCGGAAGTGCCGGTGACCAGAGCTTGCAGCGCGCCATTGCCACCGATGCCGGGCTGGATGAGGGTTTCGATCCCCTCGATTGCAATATGGCCGATCCGTGGACAGGGCCGAAGCCAGCATTGCTGGCTGAAGTTAGCCCGGCAACCTGGCGCATAACGGGCGACACGGTGGAACGTATCGAACTTCTGGCGGCAAAGCTCGTTTCGGGCGAGCAGGCTTGTCCGCAAGACTGGCAACAGACCGGTTCCGTGCTGCAAGCGATAGTCGATGATCTGCGCCCCAGCGTCATCGCCTGTGGTCCCGCAGAAGTCGAAGGTTTGCTGACCGCGCTCGATGGACGCTTCGTGCCGCCGGGACCATCTGGCGCGCCAACGCGTGGACGGCCCGATGTCCTGCCGACCGGGCGAAATTTCTTCTCGACCGACAGCCGGGCTGTGCCAACACCTGCTGCGTGGGAACTGGGACGCAAATCGGCGGAACTGCTGGTTACCCGCTACACGCAGGACCATGGCGAATGGCCGACCTCGTTTGGTCTCACGGCCTGGGGCACGTCCAATATGCGCACGGGCGGCGACGACATTGCGCAGGCTCTGGCGCTGATCGGTGTGAAGCCGGTCTGGGATATGGCCTCGCGCCGCGTTACCGGATACGAAATCGTACCGCTTGCCATGCTCGGGCGTCCGCGTGTCGATGTGACCTTGCGCATATCGGGTTTTTTCCGTGATGCGTTTCCCGAACAGATCGCCTTGTTTGACAAGGCGGTCCGTGCGGTGGGAGTACTGGACGAAGACGCGGAAGACAATCCGATTGCGGCGCGCATGGCGGCAGAGCAGGTGCGTCTCGTCGCCAGTGGAGCCGATGAAAAAACGGCGCAACGCCGCGCGGGCTATCGCGTGTTTGGCTCAAAACCGGGTGCTTATGGCGCTGGATTGCAGGCGTTGATCGACGAAAACGGCTGGGCCGGGCGCAATGATCTGGCGGAAGCGTGGCTTGTCTGGGGCGGCTATGCCTATGGCGCGGGCGAGGAGGGGCAGGCAGAGCGCGGTCTTCTCGAAGAGCGCCTGCGTTCGGTGCAGGCTGTCGTGCAGAATCAGGATAACCGCGAACATGATCTTCTCGATAGCGATGACTATTATCAGTTCGAAGGCGGTATGGCCGCGACGGTTGAAAATCTGACCGGCGCTATGCCAACGGTTTATCACAACGACCATTCGCGACCGGAAAAGCCGGTGATCCGCACGCTTGAGGAAGAGCTTTCGCGCGTGGTGCGCGGGCGTGCTTCCAATCCGAAATGGATCGCAGGCGTGATGCGTCACGGCTACAAGGGTGCGGCGGAAATCGCGGCCACGGTCGATTATCTGTTCGCCTTTGCTGCGACCACCGGCAAGGTTGGCAACCATCATTTCGAAGCGGTCTATCAGGCCTATATCGCCGACAAGGCGGTCCATGATTTCATGGCTGAAAAGAACCCGGCAGCGCTGGCGGAAACCGCCGCGAAGCTGAATGATGCAGTTGAGCGCGGTTTCTGGGCGCCGCGTTCGAATTCGGCGCGGTTCATATTGGAAAATCTTCAGAAGTTGAATCCGGAAAGGGCGACAAATGGCTGAGAAATCTGAAAAACTTCTGTCAATGACCGAAGACGAGCTGAATGCGCGCCATGCGGACAAGATGCGCAAGAAGAAGGCCGCGCGCGACAAGATTCAGGCCACGAAGACCGAGGAAAAGGGTCTGGTGATTGTCCATACGGGCAAGGGCAAGGGCAAATCCACTGCCGGTTTCGGCATGGTGTTCCGCGCGCTCGGTCACGGCATGAAGATCGGCGTTGTGCAGTTCGTCAAGGGATCGTGGGATACGGGCGAACGCTGGGTTCTGGAAAAATTCCCCGATCAGGTGACGATTTCGGCACTGGGCGAAGGCTTTACCTGGGAAACACAGGATCGCAGCCGCGATATCGCCATGGCGCGTGGCGCATGGGAACAGGCCAAGGCCATGATCATGGATGAAGATATCGACATTGTGCTTTGCGACGAGCTGAATATCGTTTTGCGCTATGATTATCTTCCCGTGGAAGAAATCGTCGAAGTCCTGAAAGCCAAGCCTGAGATGAAGCACGTCATCGTGACCGGTCGAAACGCGAAAGATGAGCTGATCGAGGTGGCCGACCTTGTCACCGAGATGGAAATGATCAAGCATCCGTTCCGTTCGGGCGTGAAAGCCCAGAAGGGGATAGAGTTCTGATTATGGTAGCAAGCTGGCAGTTCTGGGCCCTGATGTCGGCGGTATTCGCCGCATTGACCGCGATTTTCGCAAAGGTAGGCATTCAGGGCATCAATTCGGACTTTGCAACACTGGTCCGCACCTGCGTCATTATCGGCGCGTTGTGCCTGTTTCTGACGATAACTGGCCAATGGCAAAGGCCGGGCGAGATTTCTGCCAAGTCGTGGCTGTTTCTCGTCCTGTCCGGTCTGGCGACCGGGGCGTCCTGGCTTGCTTATTTTCGTGCCTTGCAAATTGGCGATGCGGCGCGCGTCGCACCCGTCGACAAGCTTTCGGTTGTGCTTGTGGCACTGTTCGGTGCGGTGTTTCTCGGCGAGCGCATGTCGACCATCAACTGGTTCGGCATTGTGCTGATCGGCTGCGGTGTCGTGCTGGTGGCGCTACGGGTTTAGAACCCGACCCATTGCCGGAGCGGATTGGTCGGGTCCATCAAAAGACGCACGGCCAGCGCGAGACTGACCACGATCAGCAATGGCTTGATCATGCGCGAGCCGACCTTCATCGCAAGGCTCGCGCCGATCTGTGCGCCGATGAACTGCGCAATGCCCATGCAGATGCCGATTTTCCAGTTGATGACACCGACCGCTGCAAAGGTCGCAAAGCCGCCGACATTCGAGGCGCAGTTCAACAGCTTCGTATGGGCGGTGGCTTTCAGCACGCCGTAACCTGCCAGCGCCACAAAGGCCAGCATGAAGAACGATCCCGTGCCCGGGCCGAATACGCCGTCATAAAAGCCGATCAGCGGCACGATGGTCATGCCAAACAGGAACGGCCCGATGCGGCGGGAACGGTCGATATCGCCGATATTCGGTTTCAGGGCGAAATAGAGGGCGATTGCAATCAACAGCAGCGGCAGTGCAGTGCGCATGATTGCGACTGGCAAAACTGTTGCGAGCAGTGCGCCAAAAACAGAACCGATCAGCGAAGCAAGCGCTTCCTGCCATTGCTCGCGAATATTCACATGTCCCTTGCGGGCATAGGCGATCGTCGCCGACGATGAGCCGAATAGTCCTTGCAGCTTGTTGGTGCCGAGCGCTTCCACTGGAGGAATGCCCGCAAGCAGCAAAGCAGGGATGGTGATCATGCCGCCGCCGCCGGCAATGGAATCGATGATGCCAGCGATGAACGCGGCAGCCGTCAGGAGCAGGGTAAGTGAGTCGAGAAATTCTGGCATGGGGAGGGTCCGGGAACTGTTGTCGCAACATAACGTTGTTTTCCCGATGCGCCAGCATTAATGATGTGCATCTAACCACGAACCCGGAGGGGCGCCTATGAGCGAAAGCATCTTCGACCGCATTAGCGCATTTTTGAACAAGAAGAGTGCCGTACAGCGTGTTGCCGATGATCCGGCGCTGGCTTCGGAATTGCTGCTGCTTTTGCATGTTGTGTTCGCCGATGGCGACCAGCATCCTGCTGAAATTGCGGCCTTCAAGGAAATCGCCTTCAAGAATTTCGGTATCGCAGCGGAAGATATTCCGGAAGTGGCCGAATATCTGAAGGATTTCGCTTACGAAACCACGACCAAGCAGGCCGCGAATATGTTGGCCGAAATGGCCCCCGAACGCCGCCTGTCGCTGTTGCGCGATCTGATGACGATTGCCTGCGCCGATAACCGTATCGACAAATCGGAAACGGTGCTGATCCAGCGCGTCGCGGATGTGCTGGGCATCAAGCATGAAGAATTGCAGCAGGCGCAACGGGGTTCGCCCTGTGGGGCGTAAGGCTCGGCTTTCCGTTCTGGGAATGGGCAGCTCTTCAGGCGCGACGCTTGGCGAGCTGATGGCCCTTGCAGGCAGTGTCTTATCGCAATGCGGACTGCGCAAGCCCGACATGATCGCCACGCTGGCATCGAAAGCGGGTGATTCCGTATGGACTGAACTGGCGGCTCATTATGGGTGCGCCTTGCGCTTCTATGAGGCCGGGCGTCTCGAAGAAGAAACGCCGCGTCTCGCCAATCCCTCTGAAGCCGTGTTCAGGCGCATCGGTTGCCACGGGGTTGCCGAAGCTGCTGCCCTTGCCGGGGCGGGACCCTCGGCCAAGCTGATCGTTTACAAGACTGGTGTGCTTCACGCCACCGCGGCAGTTGCGATAGCGTGAAGCTGGATCGTCATGTTGTCATTTAGACAGTAATCGCCTTACGACGACGCTGCACAAAACAGGTCGCAATTGTTGCAAACAGCAACAGCGCTGCGGTCGCGACAATCACCGCCACATAGGCATTCTCGAAAGCGCTTGAAGCCAGAACAACGAGGTTTTCTGCCTCCAGCTTCGGTAAATTTTGGGCGACCAGAAGCGCTTCGTCCAGACTGTCGCGAACGACAGGCGCAATGGTGCTGCCATCTGGAAGCGCCATGCTTGCCGTGTAGGAGGCAGACAGGATGCCGCCGAAGATCGTGACGCCCAGCGCATTGCCAAGTTCATAGGACACTTCCTCAATGGATGCCGCCATGCCGACCTTATCGGCAGGGGCATTGCCCATGATGGCCGAGGAAGCGGCGGTCATTGCGGCACCTACACCGAAGCCCAGCAGGGCGAGGCCGATGAGATAGCTATAGCCTGACGCCTTGAAGGTCAGGATATAGACAATCACGCCAAGCGCTGCGGTGGCCAGTGCGCCGGACAGCAGTCGGCCCGCACCGATGCGGGGCAGTTGCATGCCAGCCAGCGGACCAGCCACGAAAGCGGCAAGCGGAATCGGCAGAATCGCAAGACCCGCCTGCAAGGGCGAGAAACCCTCGATCAGCCGCAAGCGCTGGCTGAAAACCAGTTCCATGCCGGTGATGGCTCCAGAGGCGACCAGCGCTGCGAATACGCCTATCGAGAACAGCCGGTTCTGGAAGAGCGTAAAATCGATCAATGGTTCTCTGCCGGAAAACTGTCTGCGCACGAAGATGAAGGCAGCAATAGCTCCGACCGCGAAAACGACTGCGAAGACAGTCATTGATGCATCGCGCTTCGCCAGTTCCTTGACCGCATAAGTGAGCGCAATCAGCGCAACCATGATCTGGATCGAGCCGACCAGATCCCACTTGCGCGCGGAGCCGAGCGGGCGATTTTCCAGATTGTAGGCGGACAGCAGAAGGGCAATCGCAACAACGGGCACGTTGATGAGAAAGACGGAGCCCCACCAGAAATATTCGAGCAGCACACCGCCTGCGACCGGGCCGAGAGCCGCGCCGCCGGAAGCGATAGCCGACCAGATGCCGATGGCAAGCGAACGTTCACGCTCGTCGGTAAAGGTCAGGCGGATGATCGAAAGCGTGGCAGGCATCATCATGGCTGCGCCACAGGCCAGAAAGGCCCGCGCGGCGATAAGCGCTTCCGGGGTGGGCGAATAGGCTGCACAAAGCGACGCCACACCGAATACGACGAGGCCGGTCATGAACATGCGCTTGTGCCCAAGCTTGTCGCCCAGCGTGCCGAGGCCGGGCAGCAGGCCCGCCACGACCAGCGGGTAAATATTCATGATCCAGAGCTTTTCCGAAGCACTGGCTGCCAGATCGTGCGTCAGGTGCGGCAGGGCTGTGTAAAGCACAGTCATGTCCACGACGATCAGGAACAGCGCGCTGGAAACGATTGCAAGAACCAGCCAGCGATTTTGCGGCAACATCGGAGTTTACCTTTTCAATACGGTTGTATTTAAACTTGTCGAGCCGGATGACATAATATAAATCCATTCGTATGGAAAGTAATAAGTTGCACAAGATGGGACGTCCCCGCACGATTGATCGCGATCACGTGCTGGACATGGCTGAAAAACTCGTCACGGAAGGCGGTGTCGCGGCTCTGACGATGGACGCGGTGGCTCAGGCTTCAGGCGTGACCAAGGGCGGCGTGCAATATTGCTTCAAGAACAAGGATGGGCTGTTGAAGGCCATGATCGCGCGATGGGGCGATCGCTTTGATGCGGAAGTCGATGCCCTAAAAGGGGGCGAGGTCGGCTCGCTGGCGCATATCGCGGCACATATCAAGGTGACACGCGACAGCGATGCGGAAGACAATTCCCGTTTCGCGGCAATGATGACGAGCCTTACCCCCAATACCGAGCATCTGGACGATACGCGCGACTGGTATCGCAAACAGTGGAACG
Organism: Ochrobactrum sp. P6BSIII; assembly: GCF_014138065.1. NCBI lineage: Bacteria > Pseudomonadati > Pseudomonadota > Alphaproteobacteria > Hyphomicrobiales > Brucellaceae > Ochrobactrum > Ochrobactrum sp. P6BSIII. The sequence continues at coordinate 385,413 of NZ_JACGXB010000003.1, forward strand.
GGCTTGATGTTTCGACACCCGAAGGCCGCCGGGCGCGTCTCGCCTTCATCGCCAATGAGGGTGCATTTCTGCTGCGTAGCTTCAATTTCTTCGAGCTTTCGCCAGAAGAATGGCAATCGATCTTCGACGATATCGAGGATCTGATGCCGAAAGGCGCTGAAAAGTAATTGACTTTGTTCTCCCGTCAAAGGCATTCGAAGGGCAGGAGAACAAGGAAAAAGATGTGACCGTTCATTTCATTGGCGCCGGTCCGGGTGCGGCAGACCTCATCACTGTGCGCGGCCTGCGGCTGATCGAAAAATGCCCCGTCTGCATTTATGCGGGATCGCTGGTGCCAAAGGATGTGGTTGCCTCCGCACCGGCGGATGGGCGGCTTGTCGATAGTTCCTCCATGACGCTCGATGAAATCATCGCTGAAATAGCGGCGGCACATGCGAAGGGGCAGGATGTCGCTCGCGTTCATTCAGGCGACCCGTCCATCTATGGCGCTGTTGCCGAACAGATGCGCAGGCTTGATGCGCTAGGCATTCCCTATGATGTGACGCCAGGCGTTCCGGCTTTCGCCGCAGCAGCGGCGGCGATGAAGCAGGAGCTGACGATCCCTGAAGTCAACCAGACGATCATTCTCACGCGCACGTCGATGAAATCCTCGGCCATGCCGGCAGGCGAAGACCTCGCCACGCTCGGTCGTTCGGGGGCCACCTTGGTCATCCACCTGTCGATCCGCAATCTTGGCAAGATCGAACGTGAGCTGACGCCGTTTTATGGTGCGGACTGCCCTGTTGTCGTGGCCTATCGCGTCGGCTGGCCGGATGAACTCATCCTGCGTGGCACTTTATCGGACATTGCCGGAAAGATCGAAGCGGCCGATCTGAAGCGAACTGCGATGATTTTTGTCGGACGCGGGCTTGATCCGAAGAATTTTCGGGACTCTGCGCTTTATCATGAGGCGCATAGCCATGCGGCCCGGTCAAAGCCCGAATCGTAAGCGGATCAGTCGGACCGTTTCTTCCACCGTTGTAGCGACATGTTCAGCGACGACCGCTGGGCGGGCGATCATCATGACGGGCAAGGCGAGATCGCGCGCGGCCCTGATCTTGGCATAGGACGTGTCGCCGCCTGAATTGCGGCAGACGATCAGCCCGATACGCTTTTCCATTAGAAATTGTTTTTCCTGCACATAGTCGCCCGGTCTGGAGAGCAGGATTTCACAATCCGCAGGCAAAGGGGCATCGGTCGGGTCGATCATGCGCATGATTAAATGCGCGTCAGCACGGGTTGCGAAAGGCGCAATATGCTGACGCCCGAGCGCGAGGAAGACGCGTTCTCCCACTGGGATCAGTTTTGCCGCTTCCTTTTCATCGGCCACGATGATCCATTGATCGCCGCTCTGCTGCACCCATTGCGCCCGTTCAAGCCGGAGCAGGGGCGTTCCGGTCGAGGCGGTTGCCGTCACCGCATTTTGAGAAATGCGCGTGGCATAAGGGTGGGTGGCATCAATGACGTAGCCGATTTTCTCAGCCGCGATATAGGCGGCGAGGCCGTCTGCGCCGCCAAAACCGCCACTGCGCACAGGGCCGGGCAAGGGTGCCGGATTGGCGGTGCGTCCCGCAAGGGAGGTCACGACTTCGATTGGCAGGGCCGATAGCTCCTGCGCCAGCTGTGCTGCTTCGGTCGTGCCGCCCAGAATGAGGACCTTGGGTCTAGACGCGGGCAAGGATGGTTCCCACCCGGTCGGTCATGATGATTTCCACATCGACAGGCGCACCGCGCAAGGTCGCAAGCGCCGTTTCCTTTGCCTTGATGGCAATCGGCGTGGCGATATCGATGCCGATTGCTTGAGTCATATCAAGCACTTCCTTGGCGGTGTTCGCAAAGAGAATCCGGTCTTTGAGGTTCCCGGGTGCGCCAGCCTGTTCGGCAATCTCTCCCAGAAAGCCCATATCGACCTGACTGCGTGCCGAATGCAGGTCGAGCGCGCCTTGAGCAAGCTTGGTAAGCTTGGCGAAGCCGCCTGCGATTGTCAGTTTGTCGATCGGGTGGTCGCGCAGATATTTGAGCACGCCGCCCGCAAAATCCCCCATGTCGAGAATGGCGAAATCGGGCAGATCGTAGATTGCCTGCGCGGCATCTTCCGAGGTTGAGCCTGTCGCGCCAAGCACATGTTTCTGGCCCGCCGCACGCGCCACATCGATTCCACGGTGAATGGAGTGAATCCAGGCCGAACACGAAAAGGGATGCACAACGCCGGTGGTGCCGAGAATGGAAATGCCTCCGACAATACCGAGGCGCGGGTTCCACGTTTTCTTGGCGATTTCCTCGCCATCAGGCACGGAAATGGTGATGACGAGATCGGCGGGCAGGCCATACTTGGCACAGATTTCTTCGCAGATTTCGGTCATCATGCGGCGCGGAACCGGGTTGATTGCAGCTTCACCAGGCGGAATTGGCAGTCCGGCCCGCGTGACGGTGCCGACGCCTTCACCAGCGCGAAAGACCACGCCGGTTCCGGGCGGTGCGGGAAAGACGGTCGAAATGATCGTCGCGCCATGCGTGACATCCGGATCGTCGCCCGCATCCTTGACGATGCCCGCCATGGCATATCCTTCACCAAGCCCCTCATAGGCCAGCTGGAAGTAAGGCACTTCGCCCTTCGGCAGAATGATTCCGACCGGGTCGGGGAATTCGCCGGTGATAAGCGCCGTCAGCGCCGCCTTGGTCGCAGCGGTTGCGCATGCGCCCGTGGTCCAGCCACGCCTAAGCTCGCTTTTTCCAAGCTTTTTATTGGGATCTGCGGTTTCGTCGGTCATGGATGCCTTATAAGGTATCTGATAGCAGTGCCGCTAGTGGTCCGATTTCGACATTTGCTTTCGGAGTTATCAGCGCTGGGCAAATGTCGAAATCAAGAGGACCACTAGTAGCTTTTGACTCTGGTGGATTTTTTGAATTTGACGTTTGATCACCGCCTCATAAACACGCAGTTTCAAACGTCAAATTCAATCCACCAGATGAAATAATGGTCCAAGAGAATGAGCGGATTCGAGCCGAAAACAAAATGGGACGTTACCCTGCCAGCGATGGAGCCGGGCCATGTCTGGCTTGTCGGTGCCGGGCCGGGCGATCCGGGATTGCTCACGCTTCATGCCGTCAATGCGCTGCAACAGGCAGATGTCATCGTTTACGATGCGCTGGTGGACGAAGCCTGTCTTTCGCTGAAAAACGAACAGGCAGTGCTGGAATATGCAGGCAAGCGGGGCGGCAAGCCGTCGCCGAAGCAGCGCGATATTTCGCTCCGGCTTGTAGAACTGGCGCGGCAGGGCAAGAAAGTCCTGCGCCTCAAGGGCGGCGATCCGTTTGTTTTCGGTCGGGGGGCTGAAGAAGCGCTGACGCTGGTGGAGCATAGTGTGCCATTCCGCATCGTCCCCGGTATCACGGCGGGCATCGGCGGATTGGCCTATGCGGGCATTGCCGCGACACACCGCGATATCAACCAGTCGGTGACTTTCCTGACCGGGCATGACGCGACGGGATTGCTGCCCGACCGCATTGATTGGGATGGCATCGCAAAATCGTCACCGGTTATTGTCATGTATATGGCGATGAAACATATCGATCTCATCACGGCACGGCTGATCGCTGCCGGACGGTCGCCTGACGAACCGGTCGCTTTTGTCTGCAATGCCAGCCTGCCTGAACAGACCGTTCTCGAAACGACGCTGACGCATGCTGCCGCTGACGTGGAAGCTTCAGGGCTAGAGCCGCCTGCCATCGTGGTGGTCGGAGAGGTGGTGCGGTTGCGCGGCGGTCTTGACTGGATCGGTGCCGCGCGAGGCCGCCAGCTTGTCAGCGATCCGCTGGATAACAGACGCGGAGGCCAGAGCGCATGAAGGGTTTTATGATCGCCGCGCCCGCATCCGGTTCGGGCAAGACGACGGTTACACTTGGTTTGTTGCGCGCTTTGAAGCGGGCCGGTGTGGCTCTAGCGCCGGTGAAAGCCGGACCAGACTATATCGATCCCGCCTATCACAAGGCGGCAAGCGGTGCGGAATGCTTCAATCTCGATCCATGGGCGATGCGCTTGGAATTGATCAGCGCCCTGTCGGCCCGAATGACCGAAGGCGGAAAAGTGCTGATCGCCGAAGGCATGATGGGTCTTTTCGACGGCGCTCTGGACGGACAAGGTTCTTCTGCTGATCTGGCAAAGCTGCTTGATCTGCCGGTAGTGCTGGTGGTTGATTGCGCAAAACAGTCCCATTCCATTGCCGCGCTGGTTTCCGGCTTCAGCCGGTTTCGCAAGGATGTGTTCGTTGCAGGGCTCGTGCTTAATCGTGTTGGCAGCGCTCGTCATGAAACCATGTTGCGCGATGCCCTCAAGCCGCTGGGCATTCCGGTTCTGGGCGCATTGCCGCGTGATGCGGCACTGGTTTTACCGGAACGCCATCTGGGGCTTGTGCAGGCGGGCGAACATGCTGATCTGGAGCGTTTTCTCGACCATGCCGCAGATATGGTAGAAGCGCATATCGATCTTGCCGCGCTGAAACATATCTGGTCGGCACCGAAGCGCTTCGATCCGATGGCCAATGTGCCGCGTCTTCCGCCGCTTGGCAGCCGCATTGCTGTCGCGCGCGACGATGCTTTCGCCTTTGCCTATACGCATCTTTTCGAGGGATGGCGCAGGCGCGGCGCAGAGATTGCCTTTTTCTCGCCTCTTGCGGATGAAGCGCCGTCGCCGGAGGCCGATGCGATCTATCTGCCGGGCGGCTACCCTGAACTCCATGCAGAACGGCTTGTCGCCGCGCAGAATTTCCAGAACAGCATCAAGGCTGCGGCGGCGCGGGGTGTGACCGTTTATGGCGAGTGCGGCGGCTATATGGTGCTGGGCGAGACGCTGGAAGATGCGAGCGGAAAACAGCACCCGATGCTGGGGCTTTTGCCGCTGCAAACCAGTTTTGCCAAACGCAAGCTGCATCTCGGCTATCGCGTTCTGGAACCGTTGAATGGCTCGCCCTGGCAGGTGCCGTTGAAAGGCCACGAGTTTCATTATGCCAGCATCACGCGCGAAGGCGCGGCGGACAGGCTTTTCAAAGTCCGCGATGCGGCGGGGGACGATCTGGGCGAAGCCGGTCTGCGGGTCGGATCGGTGGCCGGTTCCTTCATGCATGTCATCGATTTTTCCGGAGAGCATGCGTGACATCCAACATTGAACATGGCGGCGCGCTGGACAAGGCGATTGCACGTTTTGGCGGTGTGCCGGGCGACTGGCTCGACCTCTCGACCGGGATCAACCCCGAGCATTATCCATTGCCGGACATTCCAGCCGAAGTCTGGAACCGCTTGCCGGATGATCGGCTGCTGCTGGGAACGTGCAAGCTTGCGCGCGACTATTACGGGCTGCCGGAAGGCGCACCTATCGTCGCCGCACCCGGCACGCAAGCGCTGATCCAGATCATTCCGACGCTGACGAAGCCTGCGACAGTCGCCATTTTGACGCCGACCTATCAGGAACATGCGGCTTCTTTCGCTGCTTCCGGCTGGCAGGTCGTGGAATGTGCTGGCATCGCCGATATTCCGGACAATGCGACGGTTGCGGTGATTGTCAATCCGAACAATCCCGATGGAAGAGTGATTGCTGCGGATGAATTGCTCGCTCTGGCCCGAACTTTGGGTGCGAGAGGTGGTTTTCTGGTGGTGGACGAGGCTTTTGCCGATCCACATCCCGAAGTCAGCGTCGCAGCGCTGGCGTGCCATGAGCCGCTGATTGTGCTGAAATCCTTCGGCAAGTTTTTCGGTCTGGCCGGTGTGCGTCTGGGCTTTGCCATCGCGCAGGTTGGTATTGTCGAGACGATAGCGCGGCGATTGGGTCCATGGGCTGTGCCGGGGCCAGCGCTTGTTATCGCTTCCGATGCCTTTGCGGGCGGCGAGACATTGCAGGCGTTTCGCAGGCGGATAGACATGCGGCGCAGGGGGCTGTCGGATGTGCTGGCACGGTGCGGATTGTGGGAAGTCGGCGGCACGGCACTGTTCTCGCTGGTGGCTCACGACAATGCACACGGATTGTACAACGCACTGTGCGCGGAGCATATTCTTGTCCGCAAGTTTGCTTATGCTCCGCATTGGCTGCGGATCGGCCTTGCCAATGACGATGCCGACCTCGCGCGTCTAGAAAGCGCGCTCAAACATTGTCTGGGAAGAGCAGCTTGAAAAAGTGATTCATGAATCTCGGTTAAACCCATGGAAATAAAGCTTATTATCCTGTCGCTGGCGCTCATCCTTGATCGCGTTGTGGGCGACCCGCCGCAGCTCTGGCACAGACTGCCGCATCCGGTGGTGCTGTTTGGTAAGGCCATTTCCTGGGGCGAAAAGCGTTTCAATGACCGCACATTGCCGGAAGCGGTTCTGCGACGGAACGGCATGTGGCTGACTATAGCGCTGGTCGCGGCCTGTATTCTGGTGGGGCTGGTGATTGAGAGCCTGCTGCCCTTTGCTGGCTCTGCGGGGGCAGTGGCGGAAATCCTCATCGTTGCTGTACTTCTGGCGCAGAAGAGTCTCGCCGATCACGTCAGCGAGGTTGCACGCGGGCTGCGTGACGACGGTATCGAAGGTGGGCGCAAGGCGGTTTCGATGATTGTCGGGCGCAATCCCGATCAGTTGAGCGAAGGCGGGGTCAGCCGTGCTGCCATTGAAAGTCTGGCGGAAAACGCCTCGGACGGCATCGTTGCCCCGGCCTTCTGGTTTCTTATCGGCGGTCTGCCGGGGCTGTTCGCCTACAAGATGATCAATACTGCCGATTCGATGATCGGACATCTCAATGATCGTTACCGCCACTTCGGGCGTTTTGCTGCAAAGCTGGATGATGTTGCCAATTACATTCCCGCGCGCCTGACCGGCCTTCTGGCGGCGCTGGCGACCGCGCTCACCCGCAGCAAGGGGGCAGCCAAGGCCGCTTTATCGGTCATGCGCAGTGACGCGCGCCTGCATCGCTCACCCAATGCGGGCTGGCCGGAATCTGCCTTTGCCGGTGCGCTTGATCTGGCGCTCGCCGGTCCGCGTCAATATGGCGAAGAGAAAGTGGAAGGGCCGATGCTCAATGCCTCTGGCAAGCGCGAGGCAGAAGCGACCGATATCGACGCGGCGCTTGACCTGTTCTGGGCGACCATGAGCCTCATGACAGGGTTGCTGATCGCCGCCAGCATCGTAGGACTTATCTATCGGCTGGTATGAAGCGCGAGCCTTCGTAGCGCTGCAGGCGGTTCGGGTTGTCGGTCCGCATGCCGGTACCATCGAACTTGATCGTGCCGAGCACTGTTTCAAACGATGCACTGCGCAGCGTGTCGAGTAATGGCTGCTTTTGTTCGTCGGCTTTGCTGACGGCATCGGCGGCGATCTGCGCAGTTGCGTAGCCTGTGATCGCATAAGATTCCACAAGGCGACCGGCTTGATGCAGCGCGTCGATTGCCGGTTTCGCGGTTGGCAAATCCTGCGGCTTCAACGGTGCCGTCATCAATGTGCCGTCGCTCAATCGCTGTGCGCCGGGTGCCGCATCGAGCAGACTGCCACCTGCAATCACCAGCGGATAATTGAGCGAAGCAGCACTTGCGCCAATGGCGGCTATGTCGTCGCGCTCCCCGCCGACATAGACATGTGTCGCGCCAGCGCGCTTGAGCCGGGCAACCAGAGCATTCTGGTTTTCAAGCCCCGGACGATATGTATCGGTGAAAACCGGCTGTAACTGCTGTTCTTTCAAGCTGGCCAGAACCCGGCTTGCGCGCTCGCGCCCTTCAATGGTGCCATCGTCAATCACCGCGAAAGGCTGTGCGCGCCAGAGACTGCCGAGAAAACTCGCCGTCGCCTGCGTTTCCTTCTCCAGTCCCGTGCTCAGGCGGAACACCGGCAAAGGCGAAGCGGCGCGGCGCTCGACCAGCGTTTGCTCGCTGACGCCCGACACGATAACCGGAATGTTGCGCTCGGCCAGAACGGGCACTGCCGCCTCCAGCGCCTCGGCGCAGAGAAAGCCCGATGCAATACGAACATTTTGCGCGATGAAGCGTTCTGCGGCCTGTTTGCCGCCTTCGGCGTCGCAACGATCATCGAAGATGACGAGATCTGCGCTCTTTGCGTCAGCGGCGGCGCGTGCGCCTTGTGCAAGCTGATTGCCCAAAGGTGCGAAGGTGCCGGTCAACGGTGCGGCCAGACCAATTCGGATACTATCCGCATAAGCAAATCCCGATCCCGCCAGCAACAGCATGGCAAGGCTTGTCAGAGCGGTGACGGGAAGCTTCCCAGACTCAATCACGTTATTGGTCTTCTTTATACAATTCGTGGCAATGTGATCGAAAAGTGGGTAGCGGTTTCCGCGCCTTTGTGCAATGCCCGTAATCTATGCCAGTATTTTGGCTAAATATTACGGTCGGCAACGGATCGATTCTGACGTGCAAACGATAAACAACATCATCTCCAATGCGGCATCTGTGGAGCCGAAGGCTTACCGCGATGCTATGAGCCATTATGCCGGTGCGGTGCAGATTGTGGCGACCGATGGCCCGGCAGGACGACGCGGCCTCACATTGACGGCCTCCTGTTCCGTATCCGACGCTCCGGCGACGGTGCTGATCTGCCTTCAGAAGGTCCACGAGGACAATCGCCTGTTCATCGAAAATGGCGTTTTCTCCATCAACACGCTGGCCGGAACGCATCAGCAGCTGGCCGACGCCTTCTCAGGGCGCATTGGACTGACACAGAATGAGCGTTTCGAACTGGCGACGTGGGACACACTTGCCACCGGCGCACCAGTGCTGACCGATGCATTGGCGGCTTTTGACTGCCGGGTTGTCAGCATTCAGGATCATTCGACGCATCATGTGCTCTTCGGCGAAGTGATTGCCCTGCGTTCAAACCCCGATGCAACTGCACTCATCTATCTGAACCGGCGCTATCACACGCTCGATTTGTGATCGGTTGACCGGAGGGGAGGAGGCAGAATGAAGAAGCGATTGAACGCAACAGCGCGGGCCGGGCTTGGAGGCATTGCTGCGCTTCTGTTGTCAGTGTCCCTCGCTTGCGCGCAGGGGCCGTTGCCGCCCTTCAAGGACGATGCCTTCGCCTATCCCGGCGTGTTGAGCAGCGCGGATAACGGCGATTATAAAGTCATTGATTACAATGAGATGCGCGATATCAACGGTCGCGACAGCGTGCCGGAAAAGCGCGTTAAGCACAGCTATATCTCGCTGAAGGCGCGCGCCTACCAAAAGGACGTCACCTTTCAGACTGCGGTTGGGCCGGTTAAGGCGATGGCCGCTGGCAAGCAGCAGGGCGCATCCTTCATCGTGATTTATCTGCACGGGCGCGGTGGCAATCGCTTGCAGGGAATGAATGATTTCACCTTTGGCGGCAATTTCAATCGCGTCAAAAATCTCGCTGCGCTAAACGGCGGTCTCTACGTCACGCCGGATTTCAAGGATTTCGCCGATACCGGCGAAGCGCAGATCGCTGGGTTGATCGATGCCTTGAAAGCAACATCGCCTTCCGCACCGTTGATCCTGTCTTGCGGTTCGCAGGGTGGTTCGCTGTGCTGGCGCATCGCGTCCAATGCAAAAGCTGGCGCTCAGCTTGCCGGGCTCATTCTGCTCGGGTCGCTGTGGGACGATGGTTTTTTCACATCGGCGACATTCAAGCGGCGTGTTCCGGTCTTCTTCGGGCATGGCAGCCGCGATCCGGTTTTCGCCATTGATCGGCAGGAAGCTTTCTATCGTGATATCCGCAAGCGTGCGCCGGGTTATCCGGTGCAGTTCCGGCGGTTTGAGTCCGGCAACCACGGTACACCGATCCGCATGAGCGACTGGAGGGAGATGCTGAACTGGATTCTCGCAAAACAGTGACGACAGTTTTGTGGATGCGAATCGAAATTCCGGCTCTGTGGCGTTCCTGCCACTCGACAATCGGCTAAAAGCGAATAGTTATCGAAATTAAAATTTTACCTATCCAGCAGACCTTATGAGGTAGACCATTATGTACGGACGAGTCCGCACCGGAGCCCGTTTCTTTGCAATCGCCATGTTGGCGCCGCTTGCTGCCGCCTGTACGACGACTGCACCGGTTGCCATCACCCCCGGCAAGACTGACTCGCCGGTGCCTGCAGCCAGCTCTTCGCTGCCGAGCTTCATCCCGACCCCGGTAAAGACGGTCGACTATTCTCTGGCACAGCCTTGCATCACGGCTGCTGCCAACAAGTACTTCCTGCCGGAGCACGCTATCAGCGCTGTCGATTCCCGCCCGGGCGCCAATGGCGGCACGGATGTGGACCTGAAGGTTGATCTGCGCACCGCAGTTTGCCAGCTTACGGCCAAGGGTGGCGTGCGCGCCGTTATCGACACCTCGCCGAAGAGCGCCGATCAGGTTGCCGCTGAAGCCGCAGCAGCCAAGGCGGACGCTGCCGCAGCAGCCGCGCCGAAGAAGACCAAGGAGAAGAAGAACTGATTCAATAAACTTGGATAAGTTATGAAAAAGGCAGGGATTTCCCTGCCTTTTTGTTTGATCATTTATCCGGCTTTTCGCCATACCAGCGCGGCGTATAAACCCATTCGCCGCCTGTTGCGCGCTCAAACCGCTGCGTATGGGATGACCCGACGATCACCACCGTGCGCACGTCCACATCATCGGGCGTCAGCTGCCCAAGCGTTGTGACGCGGGTGGTCTCTGCCGGTCTGCCGATGTCGCGACCGAGCACGACCGGGGTTTGCGGCGCGCGATGCTGGCGCAGGATTTCCAGTGCGCGGCCAAGCTGATGCGGGCGGGCCTTGGAAATCGGATTGTAAAAGGCCATGGCGAGATCGGCTTCTGCCGCCAGCGCCAGACGCTTTTCGATCACGTCCCATGGCTTCAGATTGTCGGACAGCGACAGAATGCAGAAATCATGGCCGAGCGGTGCGCCACTGCGAGACGCTGCGGCCATCGCGGCTGAAATGCCCGGCTGAATGACCAGTTCCACACCATGCCAGGCAGCATTGTCGGTTTCATGCAGTGCCTCGACCACAGCCGCCGCCATGGCAAAAACACCGGGATCGCCGGACGATACCATCGCCACAGTGCGACCAGATGCCGCCAGTTCGAAGGCGTGGCGCGCGCGCTGCATTTCCTCGCGGTTATCCGTCATATGGACGGTCTGACCGGCATGAAACGGCCCGGCCATGCGCACATAGGTCTCGTAGCCGAGAATATCTTCCGCCTGTTCGAGTTCGCGCTGCACGGCAGGCGTCATCAGATCGCGTGCGCCGGGACCAAGCCCGACCACGACCAGCTTGCCGCGTTTGCGCCCGATCCGCAGCACATCGGCTGGGGTAGGGGCGACGGCCAGCACAACGCCGTTGGTTTCCACCACGCGCTGCGGCTGCTCGACCGAAAGCTGGACGAGAGCAAGCGCATTTTCTGCAGCTGGCACAAAGCGCAGTTCTGCGCCGAGCGCGCTTGCCGCTTCATGGACTTGCGGTTTGGCGCAATGGCGCTCATGGGCAAGCAGCAGCGCGAGTGATGACGGGGCGAGACCCGCTTCGTCGAAGGCTCGTGAAATTGCATCTGCAAGATTGTCAGTCGGCTGGTCGATTGCGACGGCCACGACCTGCGGATGATAGATAAGTTCATCCGGCAGTGGCGCGCGGTTTTCCGGCGTGATGCTGATGGTGAGGCTGCCGTCGTTGGAGAACGGCAGCTTGGATGTTTGCAGCCAGCGAGAGTGTCCATTGAAGCGCAGTTTCGCGCCTGCCAGCAGGTCGGAGGTAAAGGCTTTTGCCGCATCGGGATTGGCAAGCGTCAGTTCCGCTGGCGGGTGCAACAGATTGATCCCGAACCGCAATTCACCGGAGGTGGTGATTGCCGGGGCCACCTCAAGTGCAGCGGCGATGGTTCGCGCCATGTCGTTGACGCCCGACAATCCGCCGAGAAGCGGCACAACGGCACTACCGTCTTCGGCAATCGCCAGAACCGGCGGCTCGATGCGCTTGTTCTGCAAAAGCGGGGCCAACGCGCGAATGACGATACCGGCGGCGCAGAGCGCGATGACCGGTCGGCCTTCTTCATAGAGGGTGCGTATGGTGTCGCCGAAATGGGCGAATGTCCTGTCTGCACCCGAGACGCGGTCCTGAAATCCAAGCACCTCGGCCTGATCGAGCGCGACGGCAATACGGCGCGCCGTCGGGATCGCCGCTTCCGCCAGCGCAACGATAGCCGGCTTCATGCGCCATTCCATTTCTGGCCGGGAACGAGAATGATCGAGAAATAAGGGCAATCGCTGCCGCTGACATCCGATAGCGGTACAATGCGCTGATTGGCCATGGTGGCGCGCTCGACATAAAGTGCGCGGTCCATCAGGCCCAGATCGGTCAGCACGTCGCGAACCTTGTCGAGATTCTTGCCGAGTTTCATGATTGCCGCAGCACCGGTATCGGCAAGCCTGCGCTTCAATTCGTCGGCTTCCATGACGCCGGAGAGGATCGATAGCGTCTGGTTTCGATAGACAAGCGGCGCGCCTAGCACAGCCGAAGCGCCGAGAACCGAACAGACGCCCGGAACCACCGTGGTTTCATAGGTTTCGGCAAGCCGGTCATGAATATACATGAACGAGCCGTAGAAGAACGGGTCGCCTTCCGCAATCACGGCCACATCCTGTCCCTGATCGAGATAGCCGGCAATTGTTCCCGTAATCTCACCGTAAAAATCGCTGACGATCTGCTCATAATCCATATGCGCAGGCAGCTTTTCCGTCGTCACCGGATAGATAAGCGGCACCAGAACCTGTTCCGGCGAAAGGTAATCCTCGACGATGGTGAGTGCGTTGCCCTTTTTGCCCTTGGCGGCGTGATAAGCCACCACGGGCGCTGCCTTGAGCAGTCGAAGCGCCTTGAGCGTGATGAGTTCAGGATCGCCGGGGCCGACACCCAGACCGAAAAGCTTGCCTTTTGCTGTCATTATTCGCGCTCCGAAGCCAGAGCATTGACTGCTGCGGCAGTCATGGCGCTGCCGCCGCGACGTCCGCGCACAATGACATAGGGCACGCCGCGACTATTGGCGGCGAGTTCGTCTTTCGATTCTGCTGCGCCGACAAAGCCAACCGGCATGCCAATGATGAGCGCTGGCTTTGGCGCTCCGGCGTCCAGCATTTCGAAAAGGCGGAAGAGGGCGGTTGGCGCATTGCCGATGGCGACGATACTGCCTGCGAGATGCGGCAACCAGAGATCGAGTGCTGCGGCAGAACGGGTATTGCCAATTTTCTTCGCCAGTTCAGGCACGGAAGGGTCGTTCAGCGTACAGATGACTGGGTTGTCGGCAGGCAGACGCGAACGGGTGATCCCTTCGGCAACCATACGCGCATCGCAAAGGATCGGCGCGCCTTTGGCCAGCGCCCGCTTGCCTGCCAGACCGGCTCCGTCCGAAAAGGCGATGTCGCTCACCACATCCACCATGCCGGAAGCATGGATGACGCGGACGGCGAGTTTTTCAAGATCGGCTGGGATACGGCTCAGATCCGCTTCAGCGCGGATGATGGCGAAGGAGCGGTCATAGATGGCCTGTCCGTCGCGAATGTAATCTGTCATGGTTTCCGCTCTGGTGAATTGAGAAGGCGCGCGGCAGTGTCGATGGTCACATCCGTCGCCAATAGCTGCCCGAAACGGGATGGTCCAGCCTTGTCTGCAAAAAAGACATCGTAGCGGCCCGGAGCACGGGCCAGAAGCGTGTGCGGGAGCGGCGCAAGCGCCGCGCAGGACTTGGTACAGCTGGTGAGATGGACCACTTCTGCGCTGTCGCCGTCAAGGAGTAACGCCAGTTCTTTCGCATCGGCCTGCGTGTCGGAAAGGGCCGATGCACAGCCCGTCGACCCGGTGCAGCTACGCAGTCGTGATTGCGGCGCTTGCGCGAGGGTTGAAAGGCCCAGCGCGTGCAGTTGCCGGATGGTCTCGTCGCAGTTTGCGGCATCGACATTTGGCAGGACAACGCCCTGCCACGGCGTCAGCCGGATTTCGTCGCCGCTGATTTTTTGCGAAAGAGCGCCAAGCGCCCGCAGTTGCGTCGTATCGAGCCGCCCCAAAAACGGCATCGCGCCAATGTAAAAGCGCCCATCCGCCTGAATGTGGGCTCCAAGATGGGCAAGCGCGTGCGGCTGCCGTCGCTGCCAGTGGGTCGCTGGTTCGATCGGAAATGGAAGGCTTGCAGTCAGTTCGTTCAAAAACTCTTCGATAGCAATGACTTCGAAAAGTTGCTTCATGCGCGCTGCACCCTTGGAGCGGGCGAGAAATAATCGCAGCACCGCTTCCACCAAGGGAAGGGCATGATCGGCTTCTATGCGTCCCAATGCCGTTCCATCGGGTGACGAAGCGAATCCGAACGCAAAGTGACGACCGCCATCCGCTGCCGAAAGCCAAATGTCTCCCGGATGCGAGACAATTGCGCAGGCCTCGCCGCCATCGATCTGGAACGAGAATTTCGGCGAAAGTGCGTGGTAATCGGTATTGTTCTCCAGCGTTGTCAGCAGTTGGCACGCCAGCGGTGTGACATTGCACATTTGATCGCGGTCGATACCGGACGTGGGGCTGACCATGATATTGCGAATATCATCCGCCGCGGGATTATCGGCACCAAACCCGGCTTGATAGAGCGCTGTGATCGCTTGTTCCCAGTTTTCAGGCGCTATGGCGCGTAGTTGAAAATTGGAGCGAATCGAAAGCTCCACGGCGTTCGGGCCAAATTTTTCGGCTATTTCGGCCAGCGCAAAGACTTGATCGGCGTTCACACGTCCGAGCGGCAGTTTTATGCGCGCAATCGCGCCGTCGCGCGCCATAACCATGCGCGACAGTCCGGGACAGGCATTTCGCCTGTCAGACGGTCCGGTGCTTGTCGCTATGGTCTTTTGGTTCAACATAGTTGCCTTATACGCCCCCCGTGACGGGCCGGAAAGTGGGAACCGCTTTCGGACTTGCACTTGCCGTTGCCGCACCCTACGAACGAAGAAAACGGAGCGAAGAGCATGACTTGCTGGCTGACGGTCATCGGCATCGGCGAAGACGGATTGAATGGGCTTGGCGAGACTGCGCGGCAGGCTCTTGCTTCGGCTGATGTGATTTTCGGCGGCAAGCGGCATCTCGGGCTGGTTGGCGAAACCTCCGGTGCCCGGCAGATCGCATGGCCTTCGCCGTTTGACGATGCTTTTCCGATGATTGCGGCCGAACGCGGCAAGTCGGTGGTGGTTCTGGCCAGCGGCGATCCAATGCATTACGGCATGGGTGCTTCCCTGACCTGGCACTTTTCACCCGATGAAATGCTGATCCTGCCTTATCCGTCGTCGTTTTCGCTGGCTGCGGCACGGATGGGCTGGTCGTTGCAGGATGTGCGCTGCCTCAGCGTGCACGGACGGCCGTTGGAATTACTGGCCAAGCATATTCTGCCCGGCGTGAAGCTATTGATCCTCAGCAATGACGGTTCTACGCCGGATAAAGTGGCACGGATACTGAACGCTTGCGGCTTTGGACCAAGCCGCATCAATGTGCTGGAACATCTGGGCGGACCGAAAGAAAAGCGCAGTCGCGGTATTGCCGGGACATGGACGGTTCCAGCGGGTGCCAATCTGAATGTCGTCGCCGTGGAATGTCTTGCGGAGCCGGATACGAAAATTCTTCCTGCTGTCATCGGCTTGCCGGATGATGCCTTCGAAAATGACGGACAACTGACGAAGCGCGATATTCGCGCCGTGACATTATCGCGGTTAGCGCCGCTGCCCGGCGAAGTTCTGTGGGACGTCGGTGCGGGATGCGGTTCTATCGGCATTGAATGGATGCGCACTCATGCTTCCTGTCGCGCCATCGCCATCGAGGCGAATGAGGGCCGGCAGGGCATGATCGCCCGCAACCGCGAGGCTCTCGGCGTGCCGGGTTTGCAGATCATGGCCGGTGAAGCGCCGGGGGCACTTGCGGAACTGGAAGCGCCGGATGCGATTTTTATCGGCGGCGGCGTTACGGATGAAGGCGTGTTGCAAGCCTGCTGGGATGCGCTGAAACCCGGCGGAAGGCTGGTTGCCAATGCCGTCACGCTGCAAAGCGAAATGCAGCTTTTCGCCTGGCGGCAGCGTTTCGGCGGCGAGTTGATACGGCTCTCCGTGGCACAGGCAGCAGGACTTGGCTCGTTCGACGTATGGCGTCAAGCGCTGCCCGTTACGCTTTATTCCGCACGCAAAGATAAATGATGACTTGAATTGTCATCTTATATTCAGGTAAGGCTGACGCATCAGTTCATCCCAGAGGAGGACGGGTCGTGTCCGCACTCAACGCCAATACCCGCTTTGCGCTCAATAATGCTGGCCATATCGTCAATCAATTGCTCGATCATTTTGTAGAGCACGCCGATGTGCAACGCGACGGAACGCACGCGAAACTCGTCTTGAGCTTCGGTCAGGCCGATGTGCAGTGGGATGACGAGACGGTCAGTGTCGATGTCAAAAGCGATGACGAGACCGGTCTTGCCTATATGAAATATTCCATTGCCGAGCATGTGCTGGAGTTTCTGGACAAGGGCAGCCCAACGCCGAAAATCATTTGGCAGGGCGATGGTGCAGCGGGTCTGCCGCTGCCTTATTTCCGCGAAATGCAGGTGATGGCCGTGTCCAATGTCACGCCGCATATGCGTCGCGTGCGCCTGAAGGGCGACAATCTTCTGCGGTTCTCGCATACCGGACTGCATATCCGCCTCCTGTTTCCACCGAAAGCTCTCGCGCAGCCGGAATGGCCTGTGACGGGCGAAGACGGGCGTCCGGCCTGGCCGGAAGGCGATGCGAAGCTTGCCACGCGTGTTTATACGATCCGCAATATCGATGTGGATGCGGGCTGGGTCGATATCGACATGGTCGTGCATGGTGATGATTGCGATGCACCGGGTTCGGGTTGGGCGCTTAACGCCAAGCCGGGCGATATTGTCGGTATGACTGGTCCGGGCGGCGGTGATGCAGGCGACGCCAAGTGGTATCTGCTTGCAGGCGATGAAACTGCGCTGCCAGCCATCGGTCGTATTCTTGAGCGACTGCCGGAAGATGCAAAGGCCGTTGTGCGTATCGAAATCGGTGACAAGACGGAGGAACAGAACCTCGTCTCGCGGGCCAATGTCGATGTGCAATGGCTGAACCGCAACGGTGCCGAAGCTGGCACCACGACGCTTTTGCAGGATGCGGTGCGCGCGGTTGAGTTGCCGGAAGGGGAAGAAGATATCTTCGTCTGGGCGGCCTGCGAATTCAATGCCTTTCGCAATATCCGCAGCTACATGCGCAAGGAACGCAATGTTCCGAAAAATCGCCAGCTGATCGTGGCCTATTGGCGACGCGGTCTGGATGGCGATAATGCCCGGAAAGCTTCGGAGGAATAAAGCATTTCCAGCAAAAGTGCGAAGCGGTTTTGCGTAGGATAATGCGATGAGAGTAATATAAAAAAGGGGACCGAAAGGTCCCCTTTTTAGTTGCGTCATGCGGATGTTCAGCGTCTGAAACCCTCGCTCGCCCGCATCAGGTTCTTTGTATAGTCGGCGTGGATATTGCCGGTGACGAGATCGCCAGCCTGCAATTGTTCGACCACTTCGCCATTGCGCATCACCGCGAGGCGGTCGCACATATGGGTGACGACACCGAGATCGTGGCTCACCATGACGAAAGTCAGGTTACGGTCGCGGCGAACCTGTTCCAGCAGGTTGAGCACTTCCGCCTGCACCGATGCATCAAGCGCCGATGTTGGTTCGTCGAGGAGCAGAATGCTCGGTTCGACAATCAGCGCGCGGGCAATGGCGATGCGCTGGCGCTGGCCGCCCGACAGCTGGTGCGGATAGCGGAAACGGAAGCCTGAACCGAGCCCCACTTCATCCAGTGCGCGCACGATGCGCTGTTCGGCATCGCTGACGCCGTGAATGGCGAGCGGCTCCAGCAGGAGCCGATCCACAGTCTGACGCGGGTGCAGGGAACCGTAGGGGTCCTGAAACACCATCTGCACATTGCGATAGAAAGCCTTGTCACGGGGCGTTTTGAGGGGCTTGCCGTCGATACGGATTTCTCCGTTTTCAACCGGCGCAAGGCCTGCGACTGCACGCAGAAGCGTGGACTTGCCCGAACCGGATTCACCGACGAGCCCGTAGGATTCGCCGCGCGCCACATTGATGGTGACGGATTTCAACGCATGGAAATGGTCGAAATAGACGTCAACATCATCAACGCTGAGTGCGGGCGCTTGTGCCTGAACTTGAGCTTGCGTCATGCCTTCCAAGCCTCCTCACGCTGCAAGGTTGGCAGAGGATGGCGGTCGGCTCCGATTTTCGGCATGCAGTTCAGCAATCCTTGCGTATAGGGATGTTTCGCATTGGCGAGATCCTTGGCCGCGATTTCTTCGACGATACGGCCCGCATACATCACGATGACGCGGTCGCAGAAGGACGAAACGAGGCGCAGGTCATGGCTGACGAAGATCAGCCCCATGCCGCGTTCGGCCACCAGCTTGTCGAGAATGCCGAGCACTTCGAGCTGTACCGTCACGTCGAGCGCCGAGGTCGGCTCGTCGGCGATCAGCAGTTCCGGTTCCGCCACCAGCATCATGGCGATCATCACGCGCTGGCCCATACCGCCCGAAACCTCGTGCGGATAGAGTTTCATCACACGTTCCGGATCGCGAATCTGCACCGCTTCCAGCATGGCTGCCGAGCGCGTGCGGATCTCCGCGCTGCTATATTTGCCATGCGCTTTCAGCGTTTCGGCAATCTGCTTGCCGATGGTCATCACAGGATTGAGCGAATATTTCGGGTCCTGCAACACCATGGCAATGCGACCGCCACGCAAAGCGCGACGTTCGCGGGCCGAAATGTTGAGAAGATCAATGCCGTCGAAGTTAAGCGTCTTGGCCGTGATCTGCGCGTGGAGCGGCGTTAGCCCCATGATCGCGCGACCGGTCTGGGATTTGCCCGAACCGGATTCGCCGACGATGCCGAGGCGTTCGCGGCCCAGCTCGAAGCTGACACCGCGCACCGCTTCAATCGCGCCTGTGCGGGTAGGGAAGGTGACGCGCAGGTCTTCAACCGTGAGAAGTGGCTTCATTGGTTGTTACCCCGCGGATCAAGCGCATCGCGCAGGCCATCGCCCAGAAGATTGAAGCCGAGGCTGACGATCAGGATCGCAATACCCGGCATGGCGGCAACCCACCATTGGTCAAGAATAAAACGACGACCCGATGCAATCATCGCACCCCATTCCGGCAGAGGCGGCTGCGCGCCGAGGCCAAGGAAGCCAAGGCCCGCTGCCGTCAGAATGATGCCCGCCATATCGAGCGTTACGCGGACGATTAGCGACGAGGTGCAAAGCGGCATGATGTGACGCACGACGATACGGATCGGCGAGGCGCCCATCAGGCGGACTGCCGAAATATAGTCGGAGTTGCGCACGGTCAGTGTTTCGGCACGCGCAATACGCGCATAAGGCGGCCAAGAGGTGATCGCGATGGCGATGATGGCGTTCTCGATGCCCGGTCCAAGAGCTGCCACGAAGGCGAGCGCCAGAATGAGCTTCGGGAAAGCGAGGAAGATGTCAGTGATGCGCATCAAAACGGCATCGACCCACCCGCCTGCATAGCCAGCTACTGTACCGACCAGAAGGCCGATCGGGGCTGCGATGATGGCAACCAGCAGCACGACATAGAGCGTGAGGCGGGAGCCATAGATCAGACGCGAGAGAATATCACGGCCCTGATCGTCAGTGCCAAGCAGATAGCCGGGCGAGCCGGGCGGCAGCAGGCGTGCATTGGCCAGATCGCCGATAACCGGCGAATGCGGTGCCAACACATCGGCCAGAGCTGCAACAACCAGCAGTCCGATGATGATCAATAGGCCAAGAACAGCCAGTTTGTTGGCGGTGAACCGCCGCCAGACCATATAGGCGCGACCGAGGCGGGCCTGCGTGCGCGACTGCGGCCGCTCGGTGAGCAGCCATTCGCGCCATGAGAGGTTGGAAGTATCTGTCATTTGGCTCATCGTGCGCGCGTCCTTGGATCGAGAAGCCGATAGAGAAGATCAGACACGAGGTTGAGCGCGATAAAGACCGACCCGATAACGATGGTGCCACCGAGGACGGCGTTCATATCAGCGTTTTGTAGTGAATTCGTGATGTAGAGTCCGAGACCAGGCCACGAGAAGATGGTTTCGGTTAGAACCGAGCCTTCCAGAAGTCCGGCATAGGAAAGGGCAATCACGGTTACGAGTGGGACAGCGGCGTTGCGCAGCGCGTGACCCCAGATGATGCGGGTTTCCGAAATGCCCTTGGCGCGCGCCGCGACGATATATTCCTGATCAAGCTCGTTGAGCATGAAGGAACGCGTCATGCGGCTGATATAGGCCAGCGAGAAATATCCAAGCAGTGCCGATGGCAGGATTAGGTGGGAAACAATATCCTTGAGGGCTGGCCAGTCGCGCTGGAGGATTGCGTCGATCAGGTAGAACCCGGTGATCGGGGTAAACGTATATTCGAATGTGATGTCGATGCGTCCGGGACCAGAGGTCCAGCCGAGACGGGCGTAGAAGACCAACAGCGCCAGCATGCCGAGCCAGAAGATCGGAACAGAATAGCCGACAAGGCCGACCACACGCACGATCTGGTCGATGATGCTGCCACGTTTAACGGCTGCAAGCACGCCGAGCGGAATGCCGAACAGGGCGCCGATGATCGTGCCGATGGTCGCCAGTTCCATGGTGGCGGGAAAGACGCGGCGAATGTCGGTCATGACCGGATTGGTCGTGAGCACCGAAGTGCCGAAATCGCCGTGCAGCACGCCCTTCACGTAAAGATAGAACTGCTGGTAATAGGGCAGGTTGAAGCCCATCTCTTCGCGCACGCGGGCGACGACATGCGCGGGTGCGCGGTCACCGACGATGGCAAGCACAGGGTCGATCGGCACTACACGACCGATAAAGAACGTTACGGCCAGAAGGCCTAGATAGGTCGTGACGACGATGACCAGAAAGCTGGCTATCGACGCGGCAAGGGCCGATGAACGCCGCGGCGCTCGCCTTACCTTTTTCTTGGTTTCAGTATTACTCAATGTTTTGACCGCTTCCGATAATGAGAGCGTCAGAACAGTTTCGGTCTGAGGCCTCAGTCATCTTTGCTTGAAAAGCTCTGGAGCGGCTTTCCTTTTTGATTCAGAAAACCGCTCCATCTCCTTGTTTTAAAGCCACTTAGGCACATTCATGCGCCAAGGCACGGCCGATTATTCCTTGGTGATGTTCACCAGTGGATTGGAGTCGAATGTCGGGCCGAGCTTGTAGCCCTTCACATTGCCGGCGATACCCGCAGTTTCGATCTGCTGGAACAGCATGACGAACGGGCTCTGATCGAGCGCTTCCTGCTGAAGCTTCTTGTAGACCTCGGCGCGCTTGTCGTTATCGCGTTCCAGAAGAGCAGCCTGCGTCTGCTTGGTCAGTTCAGGAATGTCCCAGGCGTTGCGCCATGCAAGCGTCTTGTTGGATGCATCGTCCTTGTTGTCGGGATTGCTGGTGAAGGCTTCAGCGTTGGAATTCGGATCCCAATAGTCCATGCCCCACTGGCCGATATACATGTCGTGGTTACGCGCACGATACTTGGTCAGCGTCTGCTTGCCGTCGCCGGGGATGATCTCGATCTTCACGCCAGCCTGAGCAGCGCTCTGCTGGAAGGATTCGGCAATGCCGGTTACTGGCTGCGTGTTGCGCACGTCGAAGGTCACGGAAAGACCGTCTTTCAGACCTGCCTTGGCGAGAAGTTCCTTCGCCTTTGCAACGTCGTATTTGTATGGCGAAGCGTCGAGAGCGCCAAGAACGCCCTTGGCCTGATAGGTCTGGCGGATTTCGCCGATGCCCTTGATGAGGGTCGAACCGATTGCGTCGTAATCAACCAGATATTTGAACGCTTCACGAACTTCCGGCTTGGCCAGATTCGCGTTCTTCTGGTTAAGGCTGATGTAATAGACCGTGCCCTTGGGCGCGCTGGTCGTGGTCAGCTTGTCATTCTTCTGAACGGCTTCGTAGTCGCCCGGTTCCAGATTGCGCGCAACGTCGACATCACCAGATTCAAGCATCAGGCGCTGTGTCGCACTTTCCTTGACGTGACGATAGAACACGCGCTTCAGCTTGGCTTTTTCGCCATAATAATTGTCGTTGCGTTCCAGAATAACGACTTCGTTGGCGCGCCATTCGCGGATCGAGAACGGGCCGGAGCCTGCCGACTTGGTTTTCAGCCAAGCGTTGGCATAGTCGGTTTCGTATTTGTAATCGTCGGTCGGCGTGACCTTTACGGCATGTTCTTCGAGAAGCTTCTTGTCGACCACTGCGGCGACGGTAGCGGTCAGGCAGTTCAGCACGAAGCTCGGTGCGTATGGCTTGTCGACGGTGAAGACGAAAGTATTGTCGTCTACCGCTTTTGCCTTTTCGTTGACGTTGTCTTTCGTCAGGCCAAACTGGGTCAGGATGAAGGCCGGGCTCTTGTCGAGGCGCACAGCGCGCTCAAACGAATAGGCGACGTCAGCGGAGGTGATCGGGTTGCCCGAAGCGAACTTGATGTCCTTCTTCAGCTTGAACGTGTAGGTGAGGCCGTCGTCCGAAACGGTCCAGCTTTCAGCCACGCCCGGCACGACTTTCGACGTGTCATTGATGTCGAGGCGAACGAGCATGTCATAAGAGTTACCGATGAATTCAGCCGGGCTGAGTTCGAAGGATTCTGCCGGGTCGAGCGTGATGGTGTCATCGATCGCCCATGCCTGGACGAGCGTGTCGGCAGGCGTTGCCGACAGGGCTGGGTTCGCAGCCAAAACGGCGGCAAGCGCTGCGCCGGCGGCCAAAATACGAAAACGTCCAAAATGCATCATGTTATGTGTTCCCTTCCTGTATTTTTGTTGGGATTTTGTTGGATTGTATTTGTGTCTCAGGCTTCGTGCCATGCCTGCTTCAGGACTCTGATCCAGTTGCCCCGGCAAAGCTTTGCCAGTTCCTCGTCGTTGTATCCGGCCTTCTGCAAGGCCGTGACGAGGTTCTGGGTTCCGGCGGCATCGGAAATTTCTGCTGGAATGGTCGCGCCGTCATAGTCAGAGCCGAGCGCCACGCAGTCGATCCCCATGCGCTCGACCATGTAATCGATATGGCGCACCATATCGGACATTGGCGTGTTGGCATCTTCCTTGCCATCGGCGCGCAGCATGGTGGTCGCGTAGTTCAAGCCTGCGAGGCCCTTGCTCTCGCGGATAGCGTCCATCTGCTTGTCCGTCAGATTGCGGGCGACGGGCGTCAAGGTATGGGCATTGGAGTGGCTGGCGATCAGAGGCTGGTCGCTGAGGCCAGCAACGTCCCAGAAGCCCTTCTGGGTGATGTGAGCGAGATCGATCAGAATGCCCTTGCGATTGCACGCCTTGACGAGACGCTTGCCCGCTTCGGTAAGGCCAGGGCCAGTGTCGGGGCTCATCGGATATGAGAAGGGGACGCCGTGACCGAAAATATTGTTGCGGCTCCACACAGGGCCGAGAGAACGCAAGCCAACGGCGTAGAAAAGCTCCAGTGCGTCGAGGTCGGCGTCGATTGCCTCGCAGCCTTCCATGTGAAGGACTGCGGCAAAGGTGTCGCTGTTCAGCGCTGCATCGAGTTCGCGGCCATTACGGCACAGCTTCCACGCGCCAGCCTCTTCAAGGCGGAGCGCGATGGCTGCAATTTCCACGGCGATGTCGAGGGAAGGACTACGCTGAAGCGGCGGCGAAAGCGGCGTGTCGTAGTGGCCGTTGGCGTCCGGCTTGCCAAGCTCGATATGGTGACCGGATGGCACGTAAATGGCGCAAATACCACCGGCGAGACCGCCTTTGCGGGAGCGCGGCGCATCGATATGGCCGGTTGGCGTTCCGTCGATGAATTCCCGAATGGGATCGTCGCCGTTTCTGGAATTCTCCCAGAGCCTCAGAAGGACATCATTATGCCCATCGAAAACGCGCTGCATGCTTTCTTCCTGGCTGAGTGACAAAGCTTTGCTTTAGCACTCTATAAAATAAATTCATGTGACGGGAAGAATTTGTATCGGCCTTATTGCATAAAATTTAAACAAAAATGCCACGCGCCTAATCCCCAATCGTACTTCCCTATAAGATAGGAGACGTAGTGGGAGTCAATAGATGAGGGTGCGCTCAAACCTGTCTGAAAGCAAAGAAACTGGTGCAAAAAGAAAGGGCTACGGTTGAACCGCAGCCCTTGTGCAAAAATGGAATTGCCTTATGCAAAAACGGTATAAGGCCCGCTACGCTTAGAAGCGATAGTTCAGACCGGCCTTGATGGCGTGGTTCTTGAGGTTATTGCGTTGCGAAACGCCATTGACTTCAGACTTCACATCACCAAAGCGCTGGAAGTCATATTCAGCCTTTACGGACAGCGGGCCGGTCAGGGCCTGTTCGACGCCCGCGCCAACCAGCGCGCCGCCTTCCCAACCCGGGCCAGACGTGGTGTTGTCCTTCGCCTTGAAGCGGGTCACACCGTAACCGGCTGTGCCGTAAACAAGCGTCTTGTCGAAGGCGTAACCGGCCTTGATCTTGGCATTGGTATTCCAGGACTGCTGGAGGCTGCCGCCATGGCCGATACGGTGCTCGGCTTCTGCGAAATTGGCTTCGACTTCACCGCCAACAACAAAATTGCCGCTCTGGATGTTTTTACCGGCTACAACGCCACCGAGCACGCCAGCGCGGTTCGTGAACGGGCCTGGGATCTTCGACGAAGATGCACCGACCTGTGCGCCGACATAATTGCCGGACCAGTCGTGCGGGCCTGTGGCAACCGGTTCGTTGTAGGAATAGTCGTTCGAGCCCATCATATCGGCGGCGAATGCCGGGGCTGCGATGGCGAAGATGCCGGCGCTGAGCGCCACTGCGGTAAAGGTACGCTTCAACATTTTGTACTCCGTTTTTCCATCCGGAACGCTGATGGAAAATATGCAAGATCTGTTCGACAAAAGACGGTGACTGCCGCCTTCGGTTGGTTCCCGTGTGACGGTGGTCTTCTGTTGGGTGATTGTGACTAAATTTAAGAAAATTCGAGCGAATTCCACCCGTCGCACAGCCATTCTTCGCGCTATGCTTAACAAGTGGTAACGATCTGCGGCTGGCCCGTTTCAGGCGAGCGCTACATCAAGTTCATTTTACGGAAGCTGATGCATTTTTGTTTGCCGACGATGATGTGGTCATGCACGATGATTTTCAAAGGCTTGGCGGCCGCTATCAGCGCGTGCGTCATGTCGATGTCGGGTCGAGACGGCGACGGATCGCCTGAAGGGTGATTGTGCACGAGAATAATTCCCGCCGCAGCAAGCTCCATCGCGCGGTGAAACACCTCTCTTACATAGACCGGCGTATGGTCGATCGTGCCTTTTTGCTGGACCTCGTCGGCAATGAGTCGGTTTTTCCTGTCGAGAAACAGAATGCGGAACTGCTCACGCGTCTCATGGGCCATGGCCGCCATGCAGTAATCCATCACCTTTTCCCAGATGCTGAAAACTTCGCGCTTCATAACCTTGCTGCGCGCACTGCGTTTGTGAACGGCTTCGATGATCTTGAGGTCACGTGCCACAGAGGGACCCGCGCCGGGCACTTCGGCGATCAGTAATTCGGAGGCACCCAGCACTTCGGCAAGCGTGCCGAAGCGGGCCAGCAGCGCTTTTGCGACAGGTTTGGTATCTGCACGTGGGATCACGCGAAAGAGCAGCAGTTCAAGCAACTCATAATCGGCCAGCGCATCGGGCGCAGTCTGGAAACGTTGCTTCAGACGATCCCGGTGGCCGACATGGTGTGGCTGCTTGGCGATCTTCGGCGACAACTGAAGTGTGTCGCTAAAACCGGGGATGTCATAGCTCCCCGGTTTGCCGTTTTTCTTGGTCATTCTGTTTAAACCCCCGCAAAAACAGATGAGACTATATTTTCAGTACTACCGCATCGATGCCGGGCCAAACACATTGGCCGGAGACAGTGTGAATATTTCGCAGCCGTCCTTGGTCACGCCGACGGTATGTTCATATTGGGCAGTCAAGGAGCGATCGCGCGTCACGGCAGTCCAGCCATCGGCCAGCACTTTCACATGCGGCTTGCCGAGATTGATCATCGGCTCGATCGTGAAGATCATGCCTTCCTTGATTTCCACGCCTTCGTTTGGTGTGCCGTAATGGAGAATATTCGGCGCATCATGGAAAAGCTGGCCGACGCCATGGCCGCAGAAATCGCGCACCACGGAGCAGCGCTCACCTTCGGCGAAGGTCTGGATTGCCGCGCCGATAGCGCCCGTCTTTACGCCCGGCTTGACGACGGCAATACCGCGCAGCAGGCTTTCATAGGTCACTTCGAGCAGGCGTTCGGCTGCGCGCTTGATCTCGCCCACAGCATACATGCGGCTGGAATCACCATGCCAGCCGTCGAGCAAATAGGTCACGTCGATATTGACGATATCGCCTTCGCGCAGCGGCTTGTCGTTTGGAATGCCGTGGCAGACAACATGGTTGATCGATGTGCAGGTCGACTTGGTATAACCGCGATAGTTGAGGGTTGCCGGAAAGGCGCCATGATCCATGCCGAATTCGAAGACGAAGCGGTCGATCTCGTTCGTGGTCACGCCGGGCTTCACGATGTCGTTCAGCGCGTCCAGGCAGCGTGCGGTCAGATTGCAGACCTTACGCATCGCCTCGAAGGCATCCGGGCCATAGAGTCTGATCTGGCCGGTATATTTCATGGGGGCGCTTGTCGCTTCGATATAAGTAACCATCACTCGATCCGTCTTTGTCTATTCAATTGGCACCAGCTCGGTGGCGACAATGCTTTTATCCGTTATGTGGCATCGAACGGCCCATGCCTCAACCCCGGATGCAACAGCGCGCTCAAAAGCGCGTGCATAGACAGGGTCGAGATCGCCGGAAATGCTGAATTTGCTGCAATCACTTCGCTGGATAATAAACAACATCACACCACGATGACCAGCGGCAACACTGTCGGTCAGCTCATTGAGATGTTTTGTCCCGCGTGCGGTCACCGTATCGGGAAATTCAGCCAGGCCGGGTGTGCGGATGAAGTGCACATTTTTCACTTCCACATAGGCGCGGGGCAGGGCGCCTTCGTCGAGCAGAATGTCGACGCGGGAATTCTGCCCGTATTTCTGTTCGCGCTTGAGACTGGCATAACCGCTGAGGCTCGGAATGAGACCGGACACAATTGCTTCCTCGGCAATCTTGTTCGGCAGGCCGGTATTGACGCCGACCAGCGTGCCGTCAGCCTCAACGATCTGCAATGTGTGCGCATATTTGCGGTGAGGTGCATCGGAAACGCTAAGCCATGCGCGGGAACCGGGCGTCGTGAGGCCCAGCATCGAGCCGGTATTGGGCACCGCGGCCGTAATGAAGCGGCCATCATCGAGCGTTACGTCTGCGAGAAATCTCTTATAGCGGCGTTCAAGCCTGCCGGAGACGAGGGGTGTTTGGAATAACATAAAGCTTCTGAACAGTTTGGACGGGATGGCGAGATGTTTGTCCGCCTAAAGCCACAAAAAGTCAAAAGCACTATCGGGCGATCATGATGCTGATTCTAGAAAAGCGCCTTGATGACGTCTGCCCAGCTCAGATCCGCACCAAGCGCCATCGCTGCGGCGACAAAGCCTGCACCGAGAAAGGTGAGAGTGGTTCGGGTTTCGCTGGTCATCATATCTTTCCCCATCAAATCGGTCGTTTGAAGTTGTGAGGAATGTCGCGGGGGAATGAGCCCGGAATGTGATGCGATGATGGCTATTCCGGGCATTTTGCGGGCAATTTGCAGATAAGGTAAACGACGGTGTTTAGACCTGCGTCTGCTCCCAGTTGAACACCAGCTCCTCGCGGAAGGCGAAGCGGACGATGTGATTCACAACCACATCCTGCAAGCGGTCGAGATTTTCGGCTGCGGTTTTCACCGTCACGGTGAGTTTTTCCGAATCGCCATCCAGAATCACCAGACGGTCTTCGCCGAGATCGATCTGGCCGTGTTCAGGTGTGAATTCGACGGCAAATTTATGCGCCCAGTGTTTGCAGAGCTGCTGGAGGTAGCGGCTGGCATGGGCGGTGGGAACGATGGCTGTAGCTTGCGACATGAGCAGTATTTCCCTTTAATTGCGAAATGGGTGCAGATGCGCGTAGCAATATACCGGCAGAACGACCAGTATTGTTTCCATCAATTTTTTGGGAAAAGAAAAACCAGCAAGTGGTACGCCCAAGGGGAATCGAACCCCTGTCTGCGCCGTGAAAGGGCGCTGTCCTAACCGCTAGACGATGGGCGCCTGCTGGTGTGGGGCGCTTATAGTCAGGAAAATTCAGACATGCAAGCCCCTTTTTCAGCATCTGTGAAATAAATTCAGATGGCGCAAAACGACGCGCGAAATCACGCGCTCTAAGAGCTAATGGCTTGATATGTCTGGGAAAAGAAAAACCAGCAAGTGGTACGCCCAAGGGGAATCGAACCCCTGTCTGCGCCGTGAAAGGGCGCTGTCCTAACCGCTAGACGATGGGCGCCTGTTGCTGGTGTGAGTGGGCTTATATTCAGGAAGGTACTGACTCGCAAGCCCTTAAAATCAGTTTTCTGAAAAAAGTCGCAGAAGCGTCCATTTAACGGGGTGATGCCTGTGGATTTGTTGGCTATGGCCTTGAAATAGATGGCAAAAAGAAAGGCTGGCTCCAACGGGGCCAGCCTGATTATTGCTGAGAATCGTGCTGCTGATCTTCAGATCAGCCCTTGCATTTCCAGTTCCAGTCGCGCTCCGGCCCGATATCCACATGGATCGATGTCGTATGGCAATAAGTGCCGACGCCACCACGTCCCGGCATGGAACGGGCGTAGCGGGCCATTTCCCACTTGGAAACGCCATCAATCTGAATATCGGCTGCGGCGCAGATCATATGCAGCGATTTGCGCGCGCCATTGACCTTGCGATTATAAGACGGGCTGCGATAGCCGGACGTCACCATGACCGGGCGGCGGAAATGCCGCTCCATGGTCTTCAGCATGGAAACGAGCTGCGGCTTGAGGCAGGCCACATCGACGGTCTGGCGCTGCACCTTCAGGCCGTTCGGCGCGAGGCGGGCGAGGCCGGGTGCCGAAGCAAGCGTGACATTGGGCGAATCGTCATATTCGTTCGCGTCGATGTCGGTGTCGTCATAAAGGCTGTTGCGATGCTTGATCTCGATGCCGCCATTCGCGCGCACGCCCGGCAATGTGTAATTGTAATCGTGCTTTGCAGCAGGTGAGACAGGCTTCGCCATCGCCAGCTTCTTGTTTTCCGTGCGGTCAGCGCGCGAGCCTGCCGATTCGTCGGAGAAGAGCCGCGAGATGCTGCCCTGGGAGGCAGTGGGGCGCTGCGGTGTGGCGTAAGCATTGGCATTCTTCGGCGTGCCGAAAAGCGAAGCAACCTGCACCGGCTTTTCCGGTTGGGCTGGTTTGGCGGCTTCCTGTGGCTGCGCCTTCGTGTCTGCAGCGGCTGCCGATTCCGTTTCGGCTTCTTGATGCTTTGCTTCGGCGTTTTCGCCCTTCGGCTTTTCGGCGGTGGCCGTTGCCGTTGTCGCCGCTGGCTCTGTCGCTTCGGCAGGTTTCGATTCGCTGGTGTCTTTTCCACCGAACAAGCCGAAGAGCGAATTGCTCTTCTTTTCCGGCGCAGCTGCCGCCACTTGTGTGGGGTGCGTTTCGCTTGCCGTATTTTCCGCAGTCGCGGTTACGGCGGCATTTTTCGCATTCTCTTTGGCAGGCGCGGTAGCGGTTGCAGGGTGCTGTGCCGTTGTAGCAGCTGCGACCTGCTTTGCATCGCCGGGTTTTTCTTCGGTCTTTGTCTCTGGGGTCTTGGCTTCAGCGCCAGATTCGGCGGCGACAGTCTGATCGGCTGCGCTTTGCAGCGTTTCTGTCAGCATCGAGCCATTGGTATTGGCTGTCATTTGCAGCGGCTTGCCGTCAGGACCGGTCCCCGTAGACGTGCAGGACGACAATAGAAGCGCGAGCAGTGCTACGCTGCCTGAAAGTCGTCGGCCGGTTGTCCGGTGCGCAGAAGGTACAAATTTCAATAGTCCGCTCCAGCTCGATTTCCCTGACCAGCTTGGCGAACCGGACAAGTCCGAGCCCACCTGGTTTCGGGAGATCGGCTCTCCCGTGCGGGTTGAACCAATCACAGAATGTGATTTCTCCCGCAGTCCCCTAATAAAAGCCTTGCATAAGCCTTGGGAAACAAACTCCATTATATCAATGCGTTGAAGTGGCCTCTGCAGTTTTGCGGCAAACCAATTTTAGCATTGTGCAAATCACCCGATCTACAATTGTTGCCAATTTTTAAGTTTTTTATGCTGTGAAGGCAACTATCGAAGTGCATTTTGTACGACAGGCACCCCGCATTATTCCAGAAGATTGAGGATTAATCCTTTAGTAACGAAATATTACTTTGTGTAATCTTTCGAAGGGTGCGGCGCTGCCAAGCCGAAATAAGCGGTGTCGGCAAGTCAAATGTCGGAATTGGACCAATCGCTTGTTGACATGGTGCATCGACTTGGTGCTATCCCTTCGGAAGTATATTCTGTCGCGACTTATGCGGCAGCCTCAACGGCAAAACCGGGATCAGACATATGACCAAGAGCACGCGGCAGATCGCCCATCTCATGCTGGCAGTAACAGCCGCAGCGATGCTCACTGCCTGTGCCGGTGGCAAGGAATTTCAGGGTGTCCCGCAGGAAGGCGCATTGCGCACCGGCGTCTACCCGACATTCGGCCATATGCCGAAGGCTGCGACCGACCAGATCACGCCGGAAGAAAAGCAGCAGATGACTGCGAAACTCGATTCCGATCGCACGCGTCTCGCGGCGTCGAAAACCACTGGCGGCGGCTTTACCCCCGCACAGGCTGCGGCCTTGCGCAAGCAGGCGCAGGATGAATCGGATGCTACCCTGAAGCAGATCGAATCCGGCGAAGAATAAGCCCTTCACAGACACGGAAGGCCACGTCTCAAACGGCGCGGCAAGAAGTCTCGACCCGATTCGATATCAGGTGTATAGCTCCTCCTACGGCGCAATGACGCGTCCCATTGTTAACTCTCCTTTTGGAACAGGATCATGTCGGAAGAATTCCATAAAGTCCGTCGCTTGCCCCCTTATGTCTTTGAACAGGTCAATCGCCTGAAGGCATCGGCGCGAGCGGGCGGGGCCGACATTATCGATCTTGGTATGGGCAATCCCGATCTGCCGACGCCACAGAATATCGTCGACAAGCTGTGCGAGGCCGTTCAGGACCCGCGCGCGCATCGTTATTCCTCGTCGAAAGGCATTCCGGGGCTGCGCCGTGCGCAGGCTCAGTATTATGCACGCCGTTTTGGCGTGAAGCTCAACCCGGACACGCAGGTCGTGGCCACGCTTGGTTCCAAGGAAGGCTTCGCCAATATGGCGCAGGCCATCACGGCGCCGGGCGACGTGGTGCTTTGCCCGGACCCGACCTATCCGATCCATTCGTTCGGCTTCATCATGTCGGGCGGTGTCATCCGTTCGATTCAGGCCAAGCCGGATGACAGCTTCATTCCGGCTCTGGAACGCGGCGTAAAGCACTCGATCCCGAAGCCGATTGCGCTGATCCTCAACTTCCCGTCCAATCCGACGGCTTATGTCGCAACGCTCGACTTCTATAAGGACGTCGTGGCCTTTGCGCGCAAGCATGACATCGTCATCCTGTCGGATCTGGCCTATTCGGAAATCTATTTCGACGGCAACCCGCCGCCGTCCGTGCTGGAAGTCCCGGGCGCAATGGATGTGGCCGTCGAGTTCACCTCCATGTCCAAGACGTTCTCCATGCCCGGCTGGCGCATGGGCTTTGCGGTTGGCAATGAACGCCTGATTGCAGCTCTGACGCGGGTTAAGTCCTACCTCGACTACGGCGCATTCACGCCGATCCAGGTGGCGGCAACGGCAGCGCTCAACGGCGACGGTTCCGACATTGCTTATGTCCGCGATGTGTACAAGCAGCGCCGCGACGTGCTGGTCGAAAGCTTCGGCCGTGCAGGCTGGGATGTTCCGCCGCCGGCAGCAACGATGTTTGCCTGGGTTCCGATTCCGGAACGCTTCCGCCCCATGGGCTCGCTGGAATTCTCCAAGCTTCTGGTGGAAATGGCCGATGTGGCCGTTGCTCCGGGCATTGGCTTTGGTGAACATGGCGATGAGTATGTGCGTATCGCTCTGGTCGAAAACGAACATCGCATTCGTCAGGCCGCACGCAACATCAAGCGTTTCCTCTCCACCAAGGATGAGAACTTGCACAATGTGATCCCGCTGGAAGGCCGCCGCTAAGCGCCATTCCAGGTTTTTCCTTTCTGGCCGTGCCAAGCGTGCGGCCAGAACTCCCACCTACCGAAAATCCACTACATCCAGACAATCAGAGTCAGAAGGTCGATATAATGAGTGATGCATTGCGGATCGGCGTTGCGGGCCTTGGCACCGTTGGCGCTTCAGTGTTGCGTATCCTGCGTGACAAGTCCGAAATGCTCACGCGCCAATGCGGTAAACCGGTGACTATTACCGCCGTCAGCGCCCGTGATCGCTCGCGCGACCGTGGCGTTGACCTCAATGGCATCGACTGGTTCGATGATCCGGTCGAGCTGGCGAAGTCGGCTGATATCGACGTTTATGTCGAGCTTATCGGCGGTGATGATGGTCCTGCCAAAGCTTCCGTAGAGGCGGCTTTGCGTGCCGGTCGTCATGTCGTGACCGCCAACAAGGCGCTTCTTGCGCGCCACGGCGTCGCCTTGGCAAAGATCGCCGAAGACAAGGGCGTTCTGCTCAACTTCGAAGCGGCGGTTGCCGGTGGCATTCCGGTCATCAAGGCGATGCGCGAGTCGCTGACCGGCAATACGGTTTCGCGCGTCTATGGCATCATGAACGGCACCTGCAACTACATCCTGACCCGGATGTGGGAAGAGGGCATTTCGTTCGAGGCATGCCTCAAGGATGCGCAGCGTCTTGGTTATGCCGAAGCCGATCCGACTTTCGATATTGAAGGCAACGATACTGCGCACAAGCTTGCGCTGCTGACCAGCCTTGCCTTCGGCACGCAGATTGCTGCCGACGATATCTATCTGGAAGGCATCAGCAATATTTCTTTGGCCGATATTCGCGCCGCCGATGAACTGGGCTACCGCATCAAGCTTCTGGGCGTTGCGCAGAAGACCGATACGGGTATTGAACAGCGCGTGCATCCGACCATGGTTCCAACCTCATCGGTCATTGCGCAGGTGCACGGCGTCACAAACGCCGTAGCCATCGAGACCGATCTGCTGGGCGAACTGCTGCTGTCGGGACCGGGCGCTGGCGGCAATGCGACGGCATCTGCCGTCATCGGCGATATTGCCGATATTGCCAAGAGCCGTCCGGGCTTCCAGCATGGCCCGGTATTCGGCACGCCTGCTAAGGCGCTCCAGCCTTATAAGCGCGCCAAGATGCGTAAGCATGCAGGCGGTTATTTCATTCGTCTGACGGTTCTCGACCGCATCGGCGCTTTCGCCGGTATCGCCAAGCGCATGGCCGAGAACGACATCTCGCTTGAGTCGATCGTGCAGCGCCCGCCTATGGGCGACACGCAGCAGGAAGGCATCAAGACTGTCATCCTCGTCACGCATGAGACAACGGAAGCAGCCGTCAAGAAGGCGCTGGAAGCTATCCTCAAGGACGACCATCTGGTGGATAAGCCGCAGATGATCCGCATTGAGCGCGCCGGCTGAATCGCGAGTCGCTTTCCGCAACCTGTCGTGGTTATTCCGGGGCAGGTTGCACCATGATGTCGGGCATGCCAGTTCACGTCCGGCCATGGCATGAAACGAAGCGTGTAGTTCTTAAATCGATTAAGCATTTGAGCGCACATAGTTTTTAGCTTTCGGGCTCTTGCAGGGTGCCGGGGACTTTGACAAAAGGTTCGCATAATGCCGCTATAAACGCGGCATGGCGCCCTTTGCGGCGCATCAACGCAATTCGAATTCAGGACTTTGTTCAAATGGCCAAAACCGCAGAGCAGCACCCCCACGGACTGGATCGCATTCTCACACTGGAACTGGTCCGTGTAGCCGAACGCGCAGCAGTGGCAGCAGCGCGGCTGCGGGGACGCGGCGATGAAATGGCTGCCGATCAGGCCGCCGTTGACGCCATGCGTCAGGAACTGAACCGTCTGCCGATTGCTGGCACGGTTGTGATCGGCGAAGGCGAACGCGATGAAGCGCCGATGCTCTACATCGGTGAAGAAGTCGGCACCAAGCAGGGACCGGACGTCGATATCGCACTCGACCCGCTGGAAGGCACGACGATCTGCGCAAAGAACCTGCCGAACTCGCTGGCCGTCATCGCCATCGCCGAGAAGGGCAACCTGCTTTACGCGCCTGACGTCTATATGGAAAAGATCGCCGTTGGCCCGGGTTACCCGAAGGGCGTTGTCGATCTCGACGCCAGCCCGACGGAAAACATCAACTCCATCGCCAAGGCGAAGGGTGTGAAGCCGAACGAAATCACGGCTTGCATCATGGACCGTCCGCGTCACGCACGTCTGATCGAAGAAGTGCGCGCAACCGGCGCTGCAATTCGCCTGATCGGCGACGGCGACGTTGCAGGCGTGATGCACACGACCAATCCGGATGAAACCGGCATCGACATCTACATCGGCATCGGCGGCGCACCGGAAGGTGTTCTGGCTGCAGCAGCTCTGCGCTGCATCGGTGGTCAGATGCAGGGGCGTCTCCAGCTGAACACGGACGAGAAGATCGCCCGCGCTCTCAAGATGGGCATTACGGACCCGAAGAAGGTCTACACGATGGAAGAAATGGCCAAGGGCGACGTGCTCTTTGCCGCCACGGGCGTGACCGACGGCAACATGCTTTCCGGCGTGAAGTTTGCTCGCGATTACATCCAGACGCATACCATCGTGATGCGCTCCAGCTCGCAGACCGTGCGCGAGATCAAGGCTCGCCATCAGGATCTGTCGAAGTTCTAGAGCATTTCCAGCAAAAGTGCGTAGCGGTTTTGCGTAGGATAATGCGTAAAAACAAACAGATAGAGCGGTTCCACGATTCCGTTTCAACTGGAACCGCTCTAGTTTTCTGGCGTCGAACTTGACGACGAAGCAAACAAATCCCGGAGAGCCCCGCGCTTTCCGGGATTTCTGTTTATGGAGCCTTGCTCCGCTGCTTTGGCCAAAGATTTGTCATTTTGATCGCGACTGTATTCAATCACCTTTGATGAAAAAATGGAGCGGGCATGACTGAAACGCCAAACAAGCTACGGATCGCGGTACTCTTTGGCGGACGTTCCGCCGAGCACGAAGTGTCGGTTCTTTCAGCAACGAATGTCATGAACGCATTGGATCCGGCCAAATACGAAGCCATTCCAATCTATGTCACCCATGAGGGGCAATGGCTGCTGACGAGCTTTGCGGGCGGCAAGCTGGAACGGCCCGAACAAGGCACTGAGGTGTCATTGCTGCCTGGCGGCAAGGGACGTGCTGTTGCGCTGCCCGAAAACGGTTTACCTTACGAACTGGCGCGGATCGACATTGTGTTTCCGGTTTTGCACGGCCTCCATGGCGAGGATGGCAGCATACAGGGGCTGACCGAAGTGGCGTGTGTGCCGATGGCGGGTTGCGGCATTTGTGGTTCGGCGAATGCGCTCGACAAGGATATTGCGAAGCGCCTGCTGACCGAAGCAGGCATTCCCGTGGCGCGTGCCATGACGATTACGCGCGAGACGGTTCCATCCTTCGACGCGATGACCGAAGCGCTTGGCCTGCCGGTGTTCATCAAGCCTGCGCGGCAGGGTTCGTCGGTTGGTGTCAGTAAGGTGCTGACAGAAGCCGATTATGAGAAAGCGCTTGCGGAAGGCTTCCGGCACGATGCCAAGCTTCTGGCGGAAGAGTTTATTCAGGGCCGCGAGATTGAATGTGCGGTACTGGAGGACGAGAATCACGGCCTGTTCGTATCGCGAACCGGCGAAATCGTGCCCGCGCAAAGCCACGGCTTTTATAGCTATGACGCCAAATATATCGACGAAGATGGCGCAGCGCTGAAAGTCCCGGCAGACTTGCCGGTGCAAATCGAGACTGAAATTCAGGCGGTTGCAGCGCGGGCCTTTCGGGCGCTTGGTTGTGACAGTATGGCGCGTGTCGATTTCTTCGTGACGCCGGATATGCGGTATCTGCTCAATGAGCTGAATACCATTCCGGGCTTCACCAATATCAGCATGTATTCGAAAGTCATGGCAGTGAGTGGCGTCAGCTATCCAGAAGTCATCGACCGGCTCGTGGCGCATGGCATGGCCCGTGCGGCGCGTGACAATTAAGATGAGGCGCGGCTGATAAATTGCGGGCGGCATTGCAAATATGCCGCCTTTTGTGTCTTTAAGAGCTTATGACGACAGATCGCCTTTTCCTTGGAATAAAACAATCTGCAACCGGCCAGAAATGGGTGGATCGGCTCGGCCTGCGCGAAGCGAACACAGCGCTTGCCATCGCCCAGCATCATGGCATTTCCGATCTGGTGGCGCGGGTGTTGGCGGGACGAGGCGTAACAGTAGAAGGCGCGCCGGAATTTGTTGATCCGACGCTGCGCAATCTCATGCCCGATCCGTCGACGCTGACCGATATGGAAAAGGCGGCAAGCCGTATTGCCGATGCTATCGAGCGCCGGGAAACTGTGGCGATCTTCGGCGATTATGACGTCGACGGTGCATGTTCTTCTGCGCTGATGGCGCGTTTTCTAAAACATTATGGCATTCAGCATTCGATCTACATTCCGGACCGGATTTTTGAGGGGTACGGCCCCAATCCCGATGCCATGCGCGAGCTGGTTTCCAAGGGCGCGAGCCTGATCGTCACCGTCGACTGCGGCACGAACAGCGCTCCGTCGATCACTGCGGCCAAACAGGCCGGAGCGGATGTTGTCGTGCTTGACCACCATCAGGTTGGCGGCGATCTGCCGGAAGATGCGGTGGCCATCGTCAACCCCAACCGCGAAGACGATCTTTCGCAACAGGGCCATCTTTGCGCTGCGGGCGTCGTGTTTCTGACATTGGTGCAGGTCACCAAGATCTTGCGCGAACGGGGCAAGGGCGCAGCACCGGACCTGCTTTCGCTGCTTGATCTTGTCGCGCTCGCAACCGTCTGCGATGTGGTGCCGCTTCAAGGCGTCAATCGCGCTTTCGTCGTCAAGGGTTTGCTGGTTGCGCGTGCGCAGAGCAATGCCGGACTGGCAGCGCTTGCGCGGGTGTCGCGCATCGGCGAACCGATCAATGTCTTCCATCTTGGCTATCTCATCGGCCCGCGCATCAATGCGGGCGGTCGTATCGGCGATGCCGGGCTGGGTGCGCGGCTGTTGACGCTCGACGATCCATCGATGGCAGACCGTATCGCCGTCGAACTCGATCGGCTCAATCAGGAACGACAGGCGATGGAAGCGGAAATGCTTCTGGAAGCGGAAGCGGAAGCATCGCTCGAGATTTCAGGCGGTGAGGGCGCTTCGGTGATCGTGACGGCCAGCGAACGCTGGCATCCGGGCATCGTCGGCTTGCTGGCTTCGCGCTTGAAGGAAAAGGCGCGTCGACCCGCTTTCGCCATTGCCTTTAACGCTAATGGCGTCGGCTCCGGTTCGGGGCGCTCGATCAGCGGCCTTGACCTCGGCAAAGTGGTGCGCGGTGCTGTGGAGCGCGGGTTGCTCGTCAAGGGCGGCGGTCATGCCATGGCGGCGGGTATCACCATCGAACGCTCCAAGCTCGGCGCGCTGAGAGCCTATCTTGAAGATGAATCGGCGCATGTGGTTGCGCGCCTGCGCGAAAACCAGAGCCTCTCGATAGACGGTGCGCTGGCTGCTTCAGGTGCAACCGTTTCGCTTTATGAAGCCTTGCAGAAAGCCGGACCTTACGGTTCCGCCCATCCACAACCGACCCTGGCTCTGCCGCATCATGTGCTGGCCGATGTGCGCGGTGTCGGTCGCGACCATGTGCGTGTTGCCTTGCGCGGCGCGGACGGCAAGCGGGTCAATGCCATCGCGTTTCGCGTGGCAGAGGGCGATCTCGGGCGCTTCCTGTTCAACAATATCGGGCAGAGCGTTCATGTCGTCGGCAACCTGTCGCTCAATCATTGGAACGGTTCGGTCTCGCCCCAGATCCAGATTCTGGATGCAGCAAAGCCGGTTTGAACCGCATTTGAAATTTCTCGATTTTTTGCGTTCACGCCCTTGTGAAGAACAGGGGGCAATTCCCATATGAGCAATGATTTAAACATTCAGTCATGTCTCTAAATGGGAGTAAACAATGCCGGGTTTCGGAAACCGCCTGACAAAACTGACCGCTGCGATGGTCCTGGGCCTGATCGCCTCATTCGCCGCTGTCGATTTCGCCGAGGCTCGCCGTGCAGGCGGAGGCGGTTTTGGCAGCCGTGGCGCGCGTACCTATCAAGCGCCAGCGCCGACGCGTACCGCACCGAATAATGCAGCTCCGATTGAACGTTCGATGACGCCGAATACTGGCGCAACGCAGACGACCCGTCCTGCCGCCGCTGGCGCGCAGAATGCGGCTCCGGCGCGTGCAGGCGGCATGTTTGGCAACTTTGGTCGCTCCATGCTGGGTGGCCTACTGGTTGGCGGTCTGATCGGCATGATGCTCGGTAACGGCCTTGGTGGTCTGGCTGGCATGTTCGGCCTTCTGTTGCAGGTGGGCGTGATCGCGCTGATCGCAATGTTCGTCATGCGCATGTTCGCCAATCGCCGTCAGGGTGCAACGGCAACGGCAGGCGCTGGCAATGCAAATGCGCAGCCTTTCGGTTCGGCGCAGCCGTTTGGCACTGCAAAGGATGCTGCGCCGCAGCAGGCTGGTAACTTTGGCGGCCGCACGCCTTCGGTTAATCCATTCGGCGCAAACGCCAAGCAGGCAGAAGCGCCGGTTGCCCCGGCGGTTGAAGAAGAGCCGATGGATGTCGGACAGGAAGAGCTTGATCGTTTCGAGCAGATGCTTTCGGAAGTCCAGAGTGCCTATGGCGGCGAAGATTATGCTGCACTGCGCAAGCTGACCACGCCGGAAGCCATGTCCTACCTCGCTGAAGAACTGGGCGAAATCGCTTCCAGCGGTATGCGCAACGAAGTGAAGGACGTAAAGCTGCTTCAGGGCGATGTTTCGGAAGCCTGGCGTGAAGGCAATGTCGAATATGCAACCGTGGCGATCCGCTACTCTGCAATCGACGTCATGCTTGATCGCAACACCGGGGCAGTTGTCGAAGGGAACGCGAACGAGCCCGTCGAAAGCACAGAAATCTGGACCTTTACCCGTGTCGATGGCGGCGATTGGTTGCTCGCTGCAATTCAGGGAACGGAATAAACATTCCAATCAACAAAAAAGCCCGGTCTCGCGACCGGGCTTTTTCTATTAGAGCATTTCTAGCGAAAGTGCGAAGCGGTTTAGCGCAGGATAATGCGTGAAAAGCGAATTCTCACCAGCTGCCGATATTCTCGGCGGAAGCCCAGGGCTCCTGCGGTGCAAGGCTCTCGCCCTTCTGGATCAGCTCAATGGAAATGCCATCCGGCGTCTTGATGAAAGCCATGTGGCCGTCGCGTGGTGGGCGGTTGATGACGATGCCGGCATCCTGAAGCTTCTGGCAGGTGGCGTAAATGTCGTCTACTTCATAGGCGAGATGGCCGAAATTGCGTCCGCCCTTATAGGCTTCCTTGTCCCAGTTATAGGTCAGTTCCAGCGTTGGGGCGCGCTCTGCCTTGGCGCGTTCTGCATCGCCGGGGGCGGCAAGAAAGATCAGCGTGAAACGCCCTTTTTCGTTTTCGATGCGGCGGGTTTCTTCAAGACCGAATTTATTCACGTAGAAATCGAGAGATTCGTCGATGTCGCGGATTCGAACCATCGTGTGCAAATAGCGCATATTATTCTCCTGAAGCATTTCCAGCATGTGCCGAAGCGTTTGGGGCTCGCGAAGGGATATAGCAAATAGCAGGCGCTTTTCCACGTTTCACTTTTTGTTTTGCAGTTTCGGACAAGCGCAAACCTGCAATGTCGTCAAAAAACATCACATGGGGAATTGCCCTCGGGCGGCATTGCCATATGTCCCGAAATGAAGTCGGTTTCAGGGCTTTGCGGCAGGTGCGGTAACCATGGAAACACAAAGTCTGTGATGATCGTGGGGGAGAACAAAAGTTTAGGCTTGCCGCCTCCGGTTAATGAAGTGTTATTCTTTGATTAAGAATCAGCTTTGAATCGCAACGGAAGAAAAGAGGAGGGGCGAACGCATGGCGGACAAGTCTGTGTCGAATGACCAGTTTCACAGCCAGCACGCCTCGGAAGAGCTGGGCGATATCATTGAAATTTCGGGCCACATCAAGTGGTTCGACGTGGCCAAAGGCTACGGTTTCATTGTGCCGGATCAGCCGGGCCTGAACGATATCCTGCTTCATGTGACGTCGCTTCGCCGCGATGGCTTCCAGACGGCACTGGAAGGCGCACGAATCGTCTGCGAAGTTCGCAACGGTGAGCGCGGCATGCAATGTTTCCGCGTTCTTTCGATGGACACATCCACTGCCGTTCATCCGGCGCAGATGCCGCCGCAGCGCACGCATGTGACGGTCACGCCGTCGAGCGGTCTTGAGCGCGTCATCGTCAAGTGGTTCAACCGTACCAAGGGTTTCGGCTTTCTCACCCGCGGTGAGGGCACCGAGGATATTTTCATTCATATGGAAACGCTGCGCCGTTTCGGCATGATGGAATTGCGTCCCGGTCAGGTCGTGCTCATTCGTTTCGGTACGGGCGACAAGGGCCTGATGGCTGCTGAAATTCACCCTGATATCGGCACGGCCATCCCGGTTTCACACTGATTTTCCAAGCAAGTTGAACCTGTCTTCCCAAAGTGAAAGCGCTTTGGGAGGCGGATATGCGTGAAATTGGCCTTTGATGCGGCCCGCTTTGAACTGTCTGTGACTATTGTAGTCAAAAGGCGGTGAGGGGTGGCCCTTCGTCTCTTGTCCCCAATAGACCGCGTTGATAATCTCCCCGCCCGAATTGCAGGTTTTTGGCGTGGGTTGAGTATGGCTCGGTTCTTTTTCGTTTTTGCATTTTTATTCGCAGCTTTCGGCGCGCAGGCGCAGGAAAAGCAGCCGATGCGCTTGCCAGTGGATGCCGCGCCGCTGACCTTTATTACGGCCAAGGGCAATAAACTCCCCTTTGCGCTGGAAGTGGCGGATTCCGACGATGCCCGTGTGCGCGGGCTGATGTGGCGCACCGATTTCCCCAAAGACCGCGCAATGATCTTCGTTTTCGGTGAGATGCGTCGCGTGATGATGTGGATGCAGAACACCCCACTGCCGCTGGATATGGTTTTCCTTGACGACAAGGGCCGTGTCACGGCAATTCACGAAAATGCGGTGCCCTATTCGGAAAATATCATTTCATCCGAAGTGCCAGCAGCCTTTGTGGTCGAGCTTCTCGCCGGTACGGTAAAGCGTACCGGCATCAAGAAGGGCGACAGGGCCGTCCACCGCGTGATATGCGGCGAGTGTCGATCCTAATCGCGCCAAGCACCGCCGACGGAACAATCAAAAGGAATGAACAGTTGAGTGCCCTCGATATCGAATATTTCGAAAATGACGGCTTGCGTCTTGCATATCGTCAGGATGGAGAAGGCGATCCGATCCTGCTGATCCACGGCTTTGCGTCTTCAAGTCTGGTCAATTGGGTTTCGCCGGGCTGGTTCCGGACGCTGACCGAGGCGGGCTATCGTGTCATCGCCATTGATGATCGCGGGCATGGTTTCTCTGCAAAAAGCCACAATGCGGGAGATTACACGCCGACCAAGATGGCGGGCGATGCGGCTGCACTGCTCGATCATCTGGGCATCGAGAAGGCGCATGTGATGGGCTATTCGATGGGCGCGCGGATCACCGCGTTTCTGGCCATCGAGCATCCGGAGCGTGTTCACAGCGCAATTTTCGGCGGATTGGGCATCGGCATGGTCACCGGGGCTGGCGACTGGGAGCCGATTGGCGAGGCGCTTCTGGCGGAAGATCCGACGACCATCACCCATGCGCGCGGGCAAATGTTCCGGAAGTTTGCAGACCAGACCAAGAGCGATCGCATTGCACTTGCAGCCTGTGTGATCACCTCGAAGGAACTGGTTCCGGCGGCAGC
The DNA here is from genome assembly GCF_014138065.1 of Ochrobactrum sp. P6BSIII. Lineage (NCBI taxonomy): Bacteria > Pseudomonadati > Pseudomonadota > Alphaproteobacteria > Hyphomicrobiales > Brucellaceae > Ochrobactrum > Ochrobactrum sp. P6BSIII. Next base: position 427,627 of record NZ_JACGXB010000003.1, read on the forward strand.
CATCGCACGGATCATGCAACCGGTATTGGTTGCCGTCGGCACAACCGATGACATTGCTGGCAACCCGCAGGATCTGGCCGATCTTCTGCCAAACGGTCAGGCGCTCGATATCCCGGGGCGCGACCACATGCTGGCCGTCGGCGACAAGGTTTACAAGAAGGCAGTGCTGCAATTTCTCGAGGAAAATCCGCTCTGATCGCCCTATAGGGCCTGTGTCAATTTCTGCGGTGTCAAGGCAAAGCGTTTTCAGTTATGCTGCGCGCCGAACTCGTATTGCGGTGCGGAGCCATGCCGGAAAATTCGGCTTTTGTCTGGCCCGCGCGGTGCAAAACCGGAGTATATCCATGTCTGTTCGCTCAACTGCGAAATTGAATGCCAGCCTCGGGCAAGTCGATCCTATCTGGCACTCCATCCGCGCCGAAGCGGAGGAAGCCGCCAAGTCCGACCCGGTGCTGGGAACGTTTCTTTACGCGACGATCCTCAACCAGCCGAGCCTTGAAGATGCCGTCATGCACCGCATTTCGGAACGTCTCGGCCATGCGGATCTGAGTGCCGATATTCTGCGCCAGACATTTGATGCCATGCTGGACGCCAACCCGGAATGGTCGCAGACCGTTCGTGTGGATATTCAGGCCGTTTACGACCGCGACCCGGCCTATAGCCGTTTCATGGACCCGATCCTGTATCTGAAGGGCTTTCATGCGATCCAGACGCACCGTCTGGCGCATTGGCTCTATCATCAGGGCCGTCGCGACTTTGCCTATTATCTGCAGAGCCGTTCGTCGTCGATCTTCCAGACCGACATTCATCCGGCGGCGCAGTTGGGCAGCGGGCTTTTCCTCGATCACGCGACAGGGCTTGTCGTCGGCGAGACCGCACTGATTGAAGACAATGTGTCGATCTTGCATGGCGTCACGCTGGGCGGCACGGGCAAGTCGAGCGGGGATCGCCATCCCAAGATTCGCCATGGCGTGCTGATCGGTGCTGGCGCGAAGATTCTCGGCAATATTGAAGTCGGTCATTGCTCGAAGATCGCGGCAGGTTCTGTCGTGCTCAAGCCTGTTCCACACAATGTCACGGTTGCCGGTGTGCCTGCCAAGATCATGGGCGATACGGGCTGCACGGAACCGTCCCGCGTCATGGATCAGTTGCTGGGCGATGGCGTGCTGGGTGAAGGCATTTAATCGTTCCAACGCAGAACGCACAGAATCCGGGCCGCTTGCTGGTTTTTTTCCGCAAGCGGCCTATATCTTGTCGAAAGCGGTGGTTAGGCGCTAAAACCCCGAAGGACTGGCTCCCCAGGGGTTTACATCACAAAAGACCGGGTGCAATAAACCGGCCTCATTCAAATTCAGGAGAAGCCGGTTGAAACCCGAAGAACTCAAAAAACTGGACGCCTATTTCAAACGGACCTTCAACAATCAGGGCCTTCAGGTGAAGGCGCGCCCGCGCAAGAACGACTCGGCTGAGCTTTATATTGACGACGAGTTTCTGGGCCTGATCTACAAGGATGAGGACGAAGGCGAACTGTCCTACAATTTCTCGATGGCTATTCTCGACGTCGATCTCTAAGGCGCGACTTCGAAAAATCGCAAGATTTTTTCGAACGTGACCCAGGATGATCCGTCATAGGCCGACAATCTGACGCCCTTTCTGCATTGCGGAGAGGGCGTTTTGTTTAGTTATTTCCCAACAGATGCCCGGTTGCGAACTGTCGCATGGCTTCATCGAGTGTTTTCCACTCGGGCAGCATATCGCGGGGGAAGCGATAGAGAATCTGCAGCCCTTTGCCGAACTGGATATCGCGCTCGCAGGCATTGAAGTTTTCCGCCGATGCATCGCTCATGCACCGTGCCACGAACGCGGGATTGCCACTTGTCGTATCGGAGAGGACCAGTTCTTCGCCGGTGTAGCCGCTGCCTTCCGTAAACCGGTGGACGGTCAGCCCTCCCGGTAAAGCTTCGCCCTCCGGCTCAATCAGCGCAGCATAGATCGGCAGATAGCGTCCGCTCATGTCGCGGGACATGGTGCGCTCTTCGATCGACATGAATAGCAATTGCCGTTTTGGCGTCAGCAGATTGAAGATTGCGCGGTCCGCTTCGGTATAGCCAGTCAGTCCGGGCCAGCGCGCGTATAGATCGAGGCGTGTCGTAAGGCCGTCGCGCCGCTGATTGGAAAAGCGGATCATATTGGCTGGTATCGACAGGACATTATTGCCGATCAGCACTTTATAGAGATGCGTGCTGTCGGAATGGCCGCCGCGCGCAATCATCGGGCCGAGGATGCGCCCGCCAATATTGATTGTGACGGAAAGCACGACAAGCACGGCAATTGCCAGCAAAACGCGGACGAACAGCCGGTTGCCATCTTTTGTCGTGGTGGTTTCGATTGCGCTTTCCATTCGGCGGGAATGCCATGCTGATGATATTGCAGCGATTATCGGCCTTTTATGGTTAACGGAGCATGAAGCCGCGCTTGTTCCGCATCCAAAAAAAGCTTAGCTCTTTTCATGACGACATTCTGATGGAGGAGCCCACATGCCGATTTATGCTTATAACGGACACAAGCCACATTTCGCAGACCGCGCCAGCAACTGGATTGCGCCGGATGCGACACTGATCGGCAAGGTGGTCGTGGGCGAGAATGTGGGTTTCTGGTTTGGCGCTGTGCTCCGCGGCGACAATGAAGTGATTTCCGTCGGGGATGACACCAATGTGCAGGAACACTGCATCATGCATACCGATATCGGCTTTCCGCTGACCATTGGTGCAGGCTGCACCATTGGCCATCGGGCGATCCTGCATGGATGCACGATCGGCGAGAATACGCTGATCGGTATGGGCGCTATCGTGCTCAATGGCGCGAAAATCGGCAAGAACTGCCTTATCGGCGCCGGTGCTCTGGTGACGGAAGGCAAGGAAATCCCGGACAACTCGCTGGTTGTGGGCTCGCCCGCGCGCGTTTTGCGTGAGCTGGACGAGGCGGCGGTGGAAAAGCTGAAGCTATCCGCCAAGCATTATGTCGAGAAGGGGCATTCCTTCATGCGCGGCATGGAACCAGCCTGACATCTCGACAATAAAAAAGGACGGGGCCAGAGGGAGACTGGCGACCCGTCCTTTTATCGAAATCGGCGTCTGATCAGTTCTTGATGCTGCCGACGAGGATGTCGCGGTCATCCTTGATCGAAACCCAGCTGCCGCTATTCGCCGTCGACTGACGCTTCAGGTAGGTGTAGTCGGTCTTGTTCCAGGCCAGAACGCGCTCATCGAGATTGTCGAGAATGAAGTCGCCGCGGTCGGTGCGAACCGTCAGGACGGCATGGCCGTCACCATTCGGCTGGCGAACGACTGTGAACAGCAGCGTGTTGGCAGGAATGCCAAGCGCCATCAGCTCGCGCTGCTTTTCCAGCATGTAGTCGTCACAGTCACCAGCGGTTACCGGATATTCCCAATATTCCTCGCGACCCCAGACTTCCATGTCGGTGGCCGGCTTGATTCGTGTGTTGACGCTGTCATTGACGGCAATGATCTGCTGCCAAAGCTTCGGCGTCAGCTTGAGAGCATTGGTGTTGCGGCTGACGATTTTGCATTCGGCCGGATAGCGTTCGCAAAATTCATAATGTCCGATCGGCTGCGAGGTACGCTCGCCGGTGCTCATCCATGGCGAGTTGGAGGCCGGGTTCGCTGCCTGGGCCAGCCCGACGCCAATCAGCAGAAGAAATGCTGCGATGATGGTTTGCTTGGTCATTCTTTTGTCTCCCTGTTGGAGATCAAAATGACCGGGACAATTTGAAGCCGCGCAAATTTGAGCGCGAAAATGCGATTCAAATTCGATTAAAACTGCGCGGAATACTGAAACTTTTTGTAAAGAAAGCGGCTATTTCAGCCTGAAAACGCGGGTTTTCGCGTGATTTCCATGTTTATACCCACGAAGGCGGTTTGCCAATCCGTAACCTTGACAGACGTTCATCTTTTCAGCGGTGTAAGTGTCTGATCCAAAAGTCGCCATGCCGGGCTGCAAATGGCAATTTCTGCGCTTCCGGTGCTCATGTACCCAAAAGTACACTCCGCTCCGGTTCTCGAAATCACCATTTTCGCTACGGCCTGCCGCTTTTTGATTCATACACTAAGAATTAGGAGAAAAGCCCGTCGAGCGTGGTGCTGGTCTGGATTGTGGCGAACTCGATGGCGAACCCGTCTGCGAAATGGCGCACGACCCGTCCGCGGATCGGCCCCAGCAGAACACCGCTCTTGATGGCGGGCTTGACGTCACATTCGATAGCCGCGCCTGAAAGCGACAAGTCGGCAATACGGCAGAGCAACTGGGTGCCATCGGGGAAGGTGACATTCTGATGCGACTTGCGCGGTACGACACGCTCATGGCGGCGATCTTCCGGCAGGGAAAGTTCATGCCGGTTGGCAAGCCATGTCAGCTGCGCTGAAAGCTTGTCCTTCTTGGTCGCGGTATTGGTGAGAAGAAGGTGAAAGCCTTCTGCTGAAATCTGGTAGGCCGTGCCTTCGATTCGTCCGACATGGTCGATATAGGCAATGATACGCTCGCCGTTGCGCGGCGTTGCGATACCGGTCATCAGGGCGGTGCCGGGCGACATGCGCTTCAGGACGCAAGGATATTCGCTGCGGTTTTCCAGCATATAGCGACCGTTGAGATCGACATTCACGGCATTGAAATTATCCTGCCGCCCGCTGTTCGCAGGTGATGTCGCCGCAAATCCCCTCATTGAAGCTGGCCCATCTCAGTCTTTCGCCAATAACCTGTTATTTACGTTACACTTAAAGCAGTTTTGGCGCAAAAGAGAAACTGTGATTTCAGGCTTTGCCGCCATTGATGACGCGCAGATGCGGTGCCTTGCGCATGGGTTGCGTCGCCATGCGAGTTTCCGTCCATTGGCGGGTACGATTCGAAGCATTGACTGTGAAGATGGCCGCCTTCACCGCTTCGTCGGCAAGCGCCACGTCCGGTGCAATCGGCTCAATATGGTTGAGGTGACCGAGCACCAGAGGGTCGGCGCCTGCCCATGTCACATTGTCCAGAACGGCCATGCTGCCCATAAGGCCGACGCGACCGTTGCTCGTTTCCAAAGGGACGAGCAGCATTTCAAAGCTGAGGCTGCGACCCGAAAGACTGATTCCATCATGAAGGCTCAGCGCCGGGATCTGCATCGCGCTGACATTCTGCGCCAATTCACTGAGGGCAGGGCGGTCACGCTCCGGCCATAAGGATAACAGGCGCACGCCTTTCAGTTCGCGACCGAACAGGGTGCAGATTCGCGTACCGCCAAGACGAAAGACCAGTTCGCCATTTTCGTCGGCTTCCACGAAAAAGAGATCGGACAAATGCCGACCGAGCCGACGCGGTTCGACATCGGTGCGCTGCGGCGCCTGGAAACCGTGCTCAAGATCGTCATTGCGATCAAAGGCCAGTCGCTGCCATTCGCTGAAGATCGCGATCGTGCTGCGGTGTTTCATCGTGCGCCGTTCGTTTGATTCTGGGTGAATTGGGAATGCTGGTCGTTTGCGAAGCGCCTTGGCTCCGGTTCGCGACCATTAAAATAGTATTAACGGCGCAGATGCCAGCTTAACCCTTTCTTCATCCACGACGCTCGGCTGTTAAGGTTAACAACAAGTAATTCTTGCAATGCGGATAGTGCTGGCGTTTGATGAGGACATCAGACGAAGCCATTGTCTTGGTTGGCGTTTTTCTGAGATCCAGTCGTAATTTTTGCGAATCTCGGTGGTTCGCGTCAGGGCCGGTGGTTGACCTCCACTGGCCTTTATTTTTAACGATTTCTATCCTATCAAATGCTGGTTTCGCCACGTGAGCGGTCCGATTGGGCCGATTGTCGTTTCTGGGCCTGACTGGCCCCATCGCGGTTTCGCAATCTGGAAAGCAGTGTTCATGGTCCTTCCGCAACCGGAAATGCAGGGTAATCGCGGTCGTTCGGGCGGAAGTGAGCCGATCTTCAATATTCCAGGCGTGGTGATCGCGCTGATCGGCATCTGCGTCGCGGTCTATGTCTATCAGAACTATCTGATCAGCGAGCAACAGAACTATGAGTTCATGCTGAACTTCTCACTGATCCCGGCGCGGTTCTCGATGGCGGGCGGTTTTTCTGACCCGGCAGGCCTGTTCACGCTGATCAGCTATTCCTTCATGCATGGCGGTATCGAGCATATCGTGGTCAATATGATCTGGCTTGCCGCCTTCGGTTCGCCTCTGGCCGGGCGAATCGGAACGGCTCGCATGATCATTTTCTGGATTTTCACGGCGATTATCGCCGGACTAACGCATTATGCGGTTTATCCGGATAGCGTGACTCCACTGGTAGGGGCTTCGGGCGCGATTTCCGGCATGATGGGCGCTTCGGCGCGCTATGGGTTCCGGCGTGTGAATTCCGGACGACGCGCAGAATTTGCCGGTCCGGTGCTGCCGGTTGGCTTCACGCTGACGCTGAAGCCTGTCCTGACCTTCGTTGGCGTCTGGTTTGTGATCAATATCATCACCGGTCTCTACACGACCGGCGGCGCTGATTTGTCGGGCATTGCCTGGGAAGCGCATATTGGCGGTTTTATCGCCGGTTTCTTCGGGATTTCGCTGCTTGATCGTCCGCGCAGCTATGACGCAGTTCTAAGGCGTTAGAACAGTTCCCTCCCAGTTTTATGGTACTTGCTAAACGTGCAATCAAAGCGCACCATCATGGAACGCGGCGGGAGGAGCTGCGTTCTGTTTTCAGGTGTTTGAGCGCCTGAAACAGCGAATGCTAAATCTTGGAGGGACTTGGCATGACAGTAAGATCGATTCTCGAGAAAAAGGGCAGGGATGTCGTTGTAATTGCACCTGCCGACACGCTTTCCCATGCCGTTGCCATGTTGAACAAGCACAAGATCGGCGCGCTGGTGGTTTGCGACGAGGCCGGTCATATCAAAGGCATTCTTTCCGAACGCGATGTGGTCCGGGCGCTGTCCGTCAAGGAAAGCGGCGCGATGGCCATGCCGGTTGCAGAGGTCATGACCGCAAAAGTGCAGGTCTGCCGGGAGCATCACACGATCAATCAGGTCATGGAAATCATGACGCGCAGCCGTTTCAGACATATGCCGGTTGAAGAACACGGCAAACTTGTCGGAATCATCTCTATCGGTGACGTCGTGAAACGGCGAATCGAAGATGTGGAGCGCGAGGCCGACGAAATTCGCACCTATATCGCGACCGCTTGAACATATTCGTTCAACAATGCCATGCGCCGGTAAGAAATCTCACGCGGCGCATGGGGCCGAATCAACGATTGCGCAAATAGCGCTCTGCCGCATAGAGCGAAATCGCTGCGGCGTTTGAGACATTGAGCGATTTAATCTCGCCGGGCATATCGAGGCGTGCAAGTGCCGTCACGGTTTCCCGCGTCTTCTGGCGCAGGCCTTTTCCTTCCGCACCGAGAACCAGAGCGATTCGTCCGCCGGCAAGCGTTGCTTCCATTTCCTGCGGGCCTTCCGAATCAAGGCCGATGGTCTGGAAACCCAGACCATGGAGTTCTTCAATCGCTTCGGCGAGGTTTCTCACCTCTATATGCGGGATAAGTTCAAGCGCACCGGATGCAGCCTTGGCCAGAACGCCGGTTTCCTGCGGGCTGTGGCGGCTGGTGGTGATCAGTGCTCCTGCACCAAAGGCCACAGCCGACCGCATGATCGCGCCGACATTGTGCGGATCGGTCACCTGATCAAGAACCAGCAGAAGCGGGCTTTCCTGAAGTTCAGAGAGTTTTTTCGCACGCAGCGGTTCTGCTTCGATCATCACGCCCTGATGCACGGCGTCGGAACCGGTTTCCTTGTCGATGTCTTTCGGATCGACAATTTCGACGGGGAAGGGCAGCGAATCGGCTTCTCCGATTTCAAGCCGTGCAAAACCATTGCGCGTCGCGCGCATGCGCAGAATCTTGCGAGCCGGATTTTCAACGGCTGCGCGCACTGTATGCAGCCCATAAAGGCGCACAGTGCCATCCGCGACGGCGCTGGCCAATATGGCGGCGCGCTGGGGCCTGTGCGGCGCCTTGCCTTCTGCTACGGCTTTCTGGTCGCGATGCTGGCGGCGCAGGCGCGCATAATGAGTATCTTTAGGGGTGCGGGGCGTGTTCTGATCGGTCATGGCGCGCTTATAACTCTTAAGAGAGAGGGAAGATAGCTGCTTGCCCTGTAAATACTATCAGGCTGTTATGGCTGCCTATTAAGAGGCGAAAGCCCGCATGTCCTGATTTTTTTGCATATCCGAATGCCTGCCTGAGCCCGGTCTTTTGGAATGCTTTGGTCAAACTGTGGATAGGCATGCATTCTTTTCGCTTTTGCCCTGTTGACAGGGGAAGCGCTTATCGTCATAAGGCCCCCGTGGAGCGACGGCGAGCCCAACAGCCAACCGACCGCTTCGCAAAAATGCCTAGTTACTCGACTCTGCTGATAGTGATATTAGGAGGAATGCCCGAGCGGTTAAAGGGGACGGACTGTAAATCCGTTGGCTAAGCCTACGTTGGTTCAAATCCAACTTCCTCCACCACTGTCGGATTAGAGTTTAGAGTATGCGGGTATAGCTCAATGGTAGAGCAGCAGCCTTCCAAGCTGAATACACGGGTTCGATTCCCGTTACCCGCTCCAGTTTTCAAGAGCGGATAGGCGTGTAGGGAATCATCGACGGGCGGTTCGCCGTTCCGTTTTGGCATAAATGCTGGCCCCGAAGCCAATCGGCTTTTGCGCTGGCGCTTGAGCGGTTCTAGAACAAAGAGAACAACGGCGATGGCTAAGAGCAAATTCGAACGTAACAAGCCCCACGTTAACATCGGCACCATCGGTCACGTTGACCATGGCAAGACCTCGTTGACTGCGGCAATCACGAAGTTCTTCGGTGAATTCAAGGCGTATGACCAGATCGACGCTGCACCGGAAGAACGCGCCCGCGGCATCACGATCTCGACGGCTCACGTTGAGTACGAAACCGCAGCTCGTCACTACGCCCACGTCGATTGCCCAGGCCACGCTGACTATGTGAAGAACATGATCACCGGCGCTGCACAGATGGACGGCGCGATCCTGGTTGTTTCGGCAGCTGACGGCCCGATGCCGCAGACCCGTGAGCACATCCTGCTCGCTCGTCAGGTTGGCGTTCCGGCAATCGTTGTGTTCCTGAACAAGTGCGATCAGGTTGACGACGCAGAACTGCTCGA